>CAJQQK010000325.1 GCA_905480435.1 uncultured Hyphomicrobiaceae bacterium
CTACATGACACTGGAAACTCTCGGCGGCATCAGCCATGATGGTGCATCAGAACCGGCGGCCCTAACCGCTGACTGACCGTCCGGACAACGTTGCGACGGACCTGACCGGCACTGTTACACCACCTGATGGGACGCGATCGATGGGTGCGTTACCGCCTTTGGCGATGTCGTAGAAGCGGCGCCTGAAATGGCTCCAGCACAACGCGAGCGTGACCGGACCAGCCCCGATGATGTCGACACGATCCGGCGCGCCAAGCTTTTTATACGCGGCGTAGCCATCGACCGTAAGCGATCAAATAACCGCTTCTGTTTAGCTGTTTCATGTCGTGCCATTTTTGCGTCATGGTTGATCGGGAACCCACAGACACAGAGCGCATCTGGCTGACACATGTGGAGGCTTGTGCAGCGGCGGTTATTTGATCGCTTACCGTTTAGCGCGGAACACGAACACCGTGCCAGAAAACGGATCGAGCCGCAGATGCTCTTGCACCAGTGCTGCCAAGCCATCCAGCCCCTTGCGAAAGTCGACCGGCTTCGTTGCAACCAGCACACGGACGCCACTGCCGGGGGCGAGGATCACAACACAGCCTTCAGGCTACGCAACACGGCGGTCAACGTCTTTGCGTCGGCCACTCCATGCACGCGAACAACGGCGTGCTGCAATACGATCTCTATCCGATCATCATTGTCGCGAAGATGCTGATCGCGCGGCGGCTCCGACGGCCCTTGCGAAACAGGTGTGGGCTCGGCAACCACCGCCGCGAACTGCATAACGTCAACCGCCGCCTTTACTCGCGCAGATCGCATCTGGTTGCGCCATGTGAACAACTGCTGCGGTCTCAATCCATGGCGCCGCGCAACCTCCGAGATTACGACGCCCGGCGCAAGACTTTCAGCGACAACCTGCGCCTTGAAGTCATCCGGCCACTTCCGCCGCCGCCCGACATCTGTGATGACCTCCAACCGCTAAAAGTCGCGGCTCTTATGGTCAACTGTAAGGTCAACCTTATGGTCAAATCGATCTCGTTCCATCACGACCCAGTATCATCGAGCCCACCCGAGAATGGTAGGTGGGATTGCAGAAGCGCTTACGTTCTACAATACTGAACGAACGCATCAGGGTAAGATATATGGTGGACGAATGCCGCTCGAAACCCTGATCGATGGAAAAACAGTCTGGACCGAACAACGCCTCGGTTGAACTTGAACTGACAGCACAACCGCAAAGACGGTAACTGTTAGATCAAGTCGCGAGTTTTACATATGATGGCATCGTGATTTACGGACATACAGGAGGCGATTATTGTGAAGCAAGGCGAGAGGAGGGTGGTCCGGTTACAGAGATCTGCAGGAAAATGGGGATCTCTCAGGTGACGTTCTTAAATTGGCAGAAGAAATACGCCGGGTTGATGCCGTCTGTGGTGAAACCTATGCGCGAGTTGGAAGATGGAAATAACAGGCTGAAGTAGATCGTCGCCGACTTCACTTTGGGCCGTGAGATACTGCAGGACGTCATCAAGGGAAATGTATGGTCCGCCCTGCCGCTGCAAGAATTTTTGATGGTGACAGTCGAGTTTGGTTGCATAGATGTGGCCGACCTCTCCCGATGAGAGGAGGGACTCAGATCGAGCTGCTGCCCTGACGGTATGCTCAACAAACCTGTGCCTATGCGGCTGGCTGACGATCACTCAGAAAGTGTTGCCATTATCCGCTTGATCTCTCTTCTCCCTCTTGGAAAAGGCGCTCGCTCATCAAATTCCAGAAATGGGAGGACGAGTGCCTTACCGAAGTCGCGGAGCGCAGGGTTCCAACCATATCTTTCCGCAGTCACAAGCAAAGAACTACCAGCATCAATATACCGACGTTGCCTCAACAGCATCTGCTCGACAAGTTTCAAGTACCAGGAAAAATCAACAGGAATATCCTCTGCATATCTCTTCTTCGCCGCTTCAAAACCATCTCCAATCGTAGCTTTCACAATCGCCGCAATGTGAGATGCACTCGCATTGGTAGTCTCCAAGAAACAGTCGGTATTCTTCTTGAAATATTCAAAATCGTGTTTGAACGACGCGTACACAGATGTCGAGCCATTCAGAACTTGGATGTTCGGCAAGTCACATTTCGCGGCCGCACTTGTCGCGACCACGGTCAGTCCACTGCCACACCCTACAAACAAGTCAACATAATGCGTTAGCCGAGCCGTCTCTCGCATACTTAGCGACCCGCCATGAATTATGTTCGGATGCGACGTAGATATTTCTTCATGGGTGGACAAAATTATGCAGGTATGGGGCTGCGCCGCTATCACTTTGCTGGCCATCAGCTCTGCGATTTTGGGCGTCATAGAGGATTGACCAGATTTAGACGAGCACTCGACTAAAACGACGTTCGCAAAACCATTTATTTGATTGTTGTTCACCCATTGATCTACTCGATGAACCTCTTTATCAGACAACTCAATGACCGTCTCTACCGGAACCGTTATCGGGCCCGGATAGTTTCGGAAAATGGACGGGCGCACTGTGCCATCATAATTACCAAAATAATTCGGACAAATCTGGGTCATAAATGCATGATCGAAGCAACCCGCTGCGACAGACGCCCAGGCTTCTTTCTCGAAAACAAACCACGCATCATTGAGATCTCCCCAATCCGCGACCGGCACTTCCCAGACATCATCGACGTCGGGGTTATTCTCTATTACTTTCCTGCATAGCGAAGAGATTGCCCAAGTCAAATGACAATTCGGATAATCATTTTTAATCTGACGCGCGATCGTGGTCGCGTAAAGACAATCACCATTTGATCCTAATTGACCCAATAGAATTTGTTTCATTTGACGTCGCCCCCCTCATCACACACTAAGCCGTGTGCTTCTTTGAGAATCCAATGCGCGACATCGAGTGCTCCCAATTCGGGTACAACACCGACTTGTTGACGCAGCCGCGACAGATCAATCTCGTAGTATTGAACTCGACCCACCCCTGGCTTGACTTCAGGCGAAATATATTTCTGCCAGTTAAGCCCCGCCGACTGAAACAGTGCTTCGACCAGCTCTAATCCTGTCCAAGTTCGACCAGAACCTAGCACATAGTCAGAATTTTCAGCATGTTCGAGCGCGAGATGAGCAATCCTCATAAATTCCTCGCTCGACCCCCAATCGCAGGCGAAATCCAACGTGTAGACTTTTCTCAAAGGTTTGCTGTCGCACTTAATTGCAGCCGCGAGGATCCCAACTACTTTTGGTAAGAAGAAATTAGATGGGCGACGCGGACTGTCATGATTTAGCAAAAACAGCACCGTTGCTCTAAGATCGTGTTTGTCGCGATAGTAATTAATCAAGTCGTGCGCAGCATTTTTGGAAATCGAATACAAACATGACGAAACGCGTGGGCAATTCTCAGTGATCCTTCGGGGCGGAGTGTCTCCGAAAACCTTCAGCGAACTAGCATACAACAGACGACATTCATTTCTGATGTTGCGCATGTACTCCAAGCATTGATGAACTCCAGCCAAATTCACCTGAACCACGTCTTGCCATTTGTCTTCATAACTAAAGCCTGCAGCACCGTGCACAGCCGCAAGGTAGTATATTCGATCAGGGCTAACCTCCTCGAACAACGGGCTCAAACTGTTCGGCCGAGACATATCAATTTCGTGGTATTGGAAACTATGTTCTAATTGCAAGTATTTCGCTGTCTTCTGACGCCCGACTCCGTGAACCTCCCAACCATCTGCTAGCAGATGCTCGGCAAGATATGAGCCATCTTGCCCGTTGACGCCCAAAACAATAGCACGTCGCATCTTATGCATTTACTCTCAACAAACGACACCGCAATAGCTCGATTTCAAATTACTCTATAACGGCATTCAAAAACCGAGCACCTCTTCGATCCGCTCCTCCGTCCATTTAGCAACTTGCATCTTCTCATCCAGGTTTTCAGAATCAACTATCTCAATTTCAGGCAATGGAAAAATCATCTTGGTTCCCGCCATAATTGTATCCTTTTCTCTTTCCAAGAATTCACGCTGAAAATGCCAAGGCAGGACAAGGTAATAGTCAGGCTTCATTCCTCGAGACGTCTCTTCGGAAATGATCTTAATATTGGTGCCCAGTGTCATGGCGCCGACCTTCTGCGGGTTACGATCGGCAGCGTATCCGATTTTAAAGTTGTCGATGTTGTACCACTGCAGTAAGACGTTTCCTTTGGTCGACGCGCCGTACACATGCACTATCTCATTCCGAGCGCGAATCTCGCCCAACAGATCGGTCATTTCGTCCCTCAACCTCTCGATCCGATCTTGAAATTTACGGTACGGCTCATCCGTATCCAACTTCATATCGAATTCCATCAGTTGCAGTCGACGCATGTAGTCCTCGGCCTCTCTAGTATCGTATGCGATGCAGTCCTCGTTGCTTACGTAACATCTTATACTACCTCCATTGATTTCATTGAGGGATACCTTGAAGATCCGAAGACCAGCAGCTTGCATGATGTAACGCAAGACTTCCAGACTGTAATATTCTAAGTGCTCATGACAAACTGTATCGAAGGAGTTCATTTTTAGCATGAGCGGCATGTAGGACATCTCAAGTATCCAAATTCCGTCCTTTCCCAGGTAGGACTTGACATCTTTGGCAAAGCCTACCGGGTCCTGAAGATCATAGAACATTGCAATTGAAGTAATTACATCAAATTTCTTGTTCCCTAACCGAGCCCGCCCCTGAGAGCTCGGGAATACCGTACCAACAACTTCTATCGGCTTTTTTATTTCTTGAGCAATGTCAGAAGGATCAAATCCCCAACGGTCCACGGAGCCCGGGTAGACGCTAAGCAGAGTGCCATCATTGCAGCCGATATCGAGAACTCGGTTGTGCTCCTTTTGGACCAATGACCATCCTGAGTTTGCAATTTCCGTCAAGTGATTGCGCATCGTCTCATTTGTCGATGAGCGGTACCAATAATTTGCATAAAGGATTTCGGCCGGAATGGAGTGGCCAAGCTGCAAGAGGCCGCAAGCACTTTCAGATGCGGTAACGTCACAGCGAACCAACGTCGTCGGAATTTTTCTCAACGGCGGCATAACAATGCCAGGCTTGACAAACGATCCCTGGAGAAACTGGTCTTCTAAATCTACAACTGGCACCAGTGCCGATGACCCACAGACCCTGCAGCTTTTTGCGTGACGAACGTGCATTTTTCCTCCATAGAACCACAGGCAGCGTGTGTGTTCAAAACTGACAACGACCGGTTGTCAAATCGGCTCTTTGTGTCCCCAACCGCGAGTCCCAAGCGACGTCGCTTGCCTCAGCACCCTAATGACAGTCAACTCACAAGCAAATGTCACTGTTCAGTCAAAGCAGTTTGCTATCAGGAAACTTTCGGGTCCACAAGGCGACGGAAAAATGTTTAGCACTCGACGATTGCTAAACGAGATTTCATGTTGAGTGTAGCAAACGGCGTCGTCGTCCCGTTGCGCTGGTAACTGTGCCTCATCGTGGCAACTCACCCACGCTTCATCGGCAGACCCGGTTGCTTGCGATCAATAGCCTGGATTCGATTTCTCTCGTCAATGCATAGTACAAACACCTTGTCCAGCGTGTTCGCGTAGAAGCCGATGTCATCGGCGACATTTTGCTTGAATTGCGGATCGTTGAAAACATTCAACGTATCGACCCTGTGGAGCTTGAGACAGGCTTCGCACCAGATGCGCCCGAGATCAATGGGTTGATGACGACCGCTTGCGCCATTAACGTCCGGCCCCAATGAGTGGGGTTCGCCTGCGTCGCGTTCGCAGTCTTGGTCAGCACAGCAAGCCGGATTTCGACCGACCGTGACGGGATCCATGAAGGCCGCGTCTTGGCACGCAACAGACCATCGACACCTTTCTCAATAGAGCGCTCCTGCCGGTGCCACCCGGCGGATTTCGATTTGCCCGTACGCCGCATAATCTCGTTTGTGGCATAACCGTCGGCCGTCGCCAGAAGTTTCCTTCGCCAGTACGTTCATTGCGCGTCAGACAACCTTGCTCGAACTTTTGCGGTTCTTGACAATGGCATCGAGAGCCAAGCGGTTCACTGGTTTGACGTAAAGGCGAATGTCATCACATCTAATGAGATCAGATTGACTGTTTTGCAGTGCCCTAGGAATCAATTGGATAGGTGGGAATAATTAGTTGAAAACCTCTGAATCTATCGAGTATGCTGGCTGTGACACGTGCCGAATGCCCGCCGATCAGCAGATTTGGGTTCACAACCGCGTCACTACGCTGGCAACGGCCATCAGAGCTTCGACTTCCAACAACCAAGACCAGAAGGTGAGTTGAACGAGTGAGCGACAATCAGATTATCCGCGTTCCTGTGGCACCAGGAGAGCTCATCGACAAAATTACAATCTTGCAGATCAAGTCAGAGCGCATCTCTGATACGAGCAAGCTCAAGAATATTCTCCGTGAACTCAACGCTCTCACAGACGAGCAGCGGTTGCACATGATTGAGACTGAAGACTCTAAATCTCTGACCACAAAGCTTAAGTCCGTCAATGAACGCATCTGGGACCTTGAAGACACGATTCGCGAGTGCGAGCGCCAGCAAGATTTCGGGAATTTGTTCCTCCAAACTGCCAAACTAATCTACCGCACCAACGATGAGAGAGCAGCAATTAAGCGTCAGATCAGCATTCTTTTCGGGTCTCAAATTGTCGAAGAAAAATCATACGCCGAGTACTAGTGATTTCATTTGAACCAGGTGGGCATTTGACGCTGGATAGTCGGACCGTAGATTTCCTAAGCTGCAATCAACCGCCTAGTGCGACAGACTGGTCCCCCACAGAATATTCAATTGGCTGAGCTTCGAAGCTGGCGGTCTCACCAGAAAGCTAACGAAAGATTACCAATAGCTCAGTAAGAGGCTGTGACCACAATGGGTCCGAGCGCTCTCACACGGCGCTCGTAGGCGTTGACAAATAAACCGAATCGGAAATATCGTCGTGACCTCAAGAGCGCAGAACGATTTAAAACGCCTACCCGGTTTCAGTGTGACCGGCTGGCACAGAAATACAGCAACCGAAGTCTGGGTTGACACTCAAGCCGACATACTGCTTGCTCGCAAAATAATTGCCACAGAGGTGCGTGAGTTTAAAAGCTCACTAAACGACCTGGATGCTCGACTTGAGCACAATAGCGAACACTATAAGAAAGTCGAGAAATCCAAACAAAGAAAACTATTTGACCTCAAGGTAACCCAAATAGATAGGTCACCTCGTGTCGGTTTTAACCAACCATCCAGCCCTTTGAAAGGTCCAGCTGCTACCTTAATGAGTGGAACTTTCGTTCAATGGCTCAATCAGAACTATCCAGCCAAGGCATTGCTGATTGCCTCCAAAACGGCAGCGACATCCTATCTCTCCGCGCCCCAACCGGTAGCGTTAAATCTCGCAATCCATCTCGTTGTTGACGGCGACGGCAACATTGAGCCTTCCAGCTCTATGCGTCCAGATCGATACCGCATATCGAAAGATTCATTGGCTAATTGGATCGCCACGACTGAGCCATCCGAGCGTGCACATGCGGTTGGTTATGCGATTGGGCCACAGGCCGCCGCCGCGTTACTAGAATTGTTCAGATTTCGCCTCGCTCCACATCAGTTTGTTGCACTGGTAGATGGCACGCCGGCGGCGGCGATCATGCTGAATGAGTGGGATGGAGACATCGAGCTGACTGACGACCAGGTTCTTATTTTTACTAACCCCGGGTCACGTTTTCTCGATCCATTAAATGCACCCGATACCATGGATTGCCCGTTCCCATGGCCCAAAATTTCGGTAGTTACTGTCAGCTATAATCAGGAGTCATTCCTTGAAGATTGCATCTGCTCCATCTTGGATCAGGATTACCCGAACCTCGAATACATTGTCATTGACGCAGAATCCACTGATGGCAGCCAAGAAATTCTTCGTAAATATGAAGATCGTTTCGCCACGCTGAGAATAGAAAAAGATAATGGTCAATCTGAAGGGCTGAACAAAGGCTTAGATCTTGCGACAGGCGATATTCTAACTTGGTTAAACAGCGACGACATGCTGACCCCAGGTTCGTTGAAGCGAGCCGCGATCGCCTTCATGCAATACGATTGCGATATGATTGTGGGGGGATGCGAACGCATAACCACCGATAGTCGGGAAGTAACGCTACTGCATCATCCAGCACTTCCCTTTGGCCGCAAGGTTCCTCTGGGGTTTGTGGAGCAGCTCATTTGGAGCAAGTCCTGGGGGAAGGGCGACTACTTCTATCAGCCGGAAGTTATGTTCAGCGCCGAGATCTGGCGGCGCAGCGGAGGCTACCTCAAGGATCACTTGTATTGGGCGATGGATTGGGAGCTTTGGATCCGTATGGCAATGGCAGGCGCAACGATCGTCCATATCCCCGACACCATCGGCCGCAGCAGGAAGCACCCCGACCAAAAAACCACCTCTGCTGAACTCTACCTGTATCAACTCAAGAATATTCTCATCGAACACGACGAGGCTTTGAAGCAGATGGAATCTTTGGCGGTCAATTTGCCACCAGGAAGAATTTCCCAATGGCCACCGACTCCAACTTGGTCAACGTTGTGCAAACAATTAATAACAAAAACCTGGCAGTCCCTTCAGCGCAAAAATCAAAGATTTAAAAACAGCAAGGTAATAAAAAGGCTAAAGAAATACCGCGACCCAGAAAAGCTGAATAATTCAATACAGCGGCACTTTACAAAGATCCGTGACAAGGGAAAGTCTCCTAACACCACGATGGATCCATCTTCGCACCAGAACCTACTTAAAGCGGAACGCAAAATTGCGTCGCTACAAGCTCAAATCGAACTCCTTACGGTTCGGGATCAGGAACTAACGAACGAAACGTCGTCAAGTCACAAAAAGGTTCAAGCTCTCACTGATGCCATCGCCGAGTACGCCTCGCAGCAACTATTTGGGGTCACCGCTAGTAACGAGCGGCGAAAACTCGTGCATCGAGAGGTTGAAGCCGGAACACCAATCGAAGTGATCTTGCGCAAGAAAGTATCGAACGCAGAAAACGGACTCCCACCGACGACTAAAAAGATAGAATTTGACATGAGTGACGACGTTAAAGGGCCTCCTCGCTGAACTGAGTGGGTTTGGATTGGGCGGTCAGGCTGCGGCTTAGCCCTGATGGCAGAGCGCTTGGCGTCGTGACGGGCGGCGGTCAAGGACGCGCAATTCGCGCGCCCGCAAGGGCTTGTCCTTGAGGGCCGGGCGGCACGGCGGCACAATGGGAACCAGGATAGATCCCGCCCTCTTAGCCAATTGGTGCCGCATGCGTGACGCAGACCTCTTTCAACTCGCTCTTGGCCTGGTGCCGCCGTGGATGATCAAGACGGTGAACTTCGATGCTGACAAAAAGCGGCTCGATCTGGAGATTGACTTCAAGACCGGCGGTCGCTTCCCGTGTCCGGACTGCGGCACCGTCGATTGCCCGACGCACGATACCGTCATGAAGACGTGGCGCCACCTCGACTTCTTCCAGCATCAGGCGTTCCTGCATGCGCGAACGCCACGCATCATCTGCCCGAAGTGCGGTGTCCGCCTCGTGGGCGTGCCGTGGGCGCGGCCAGGCTCCGGCTTCACATTGCTGTTCGAGGCGCTCGTTATGACACTCGTCAAACACATGCCGGTAGCCGCCGCAGCCCGCCTCATAGGTGAACACGACACACGGATCTGGCGCATCGTCTTCCACTATGTCGAGGAAGCTCTGGCGCGCGTGGATCTCGCGGATCTGCGCCGCATCTGTATCGACGAGACGGCTGCAAAACGCGGCCATGACTACATAACCTTGTTCGTCGATATCGACCGCCGCCGGGTTGTCTACATCGCCGATGGTAAGGACGCGGGCACCGTCGCCGAGTTCGCCGATCACGTCGATGCCCGGGGCGGCGACGCCAGTCGCGTCAAGGAGGTCTGCGTCGACATGAGCGACGCCTTCATCAAAGGAAAGCGCTCATTTAACGGCTTCTGTTTCGGCTCATTCTGACGTGCGACGGTTTCAGCCTGGACAAGTTAAGCAGCAAGCAACGCGAGTGGCTGGATCATGTCGAGGCGTGCGGGGCGATCGGTGGGTCGATGAAGGCCTACGCCGAGGCGCATGAGCTTGATTTGCAGAGCTTCTATTTATGGAAGGGGCATGTAAGGCGGTACCGGGCGTACGCTCTGATGTCCTTTTTCAAGTAATATTTGCACGTTCCATCTCCACGACGTTTCTCTACGCCGTGTTTCGTGAAGTTGAAGCGCTCATAGGTGGAGGCGAGGCCTTAAGACGTCGGTGCTCATGCTCTGATGCG
>CAJQQK010000326.1 GCA_905480435.1 uncultured Hyphomicrobiaceae bacterium
TGTTCGTCAGGTCGCGGTTTTGCTCCACACTGCCTTCAGACCCCACCTCGCGATGACGCCCTTGTGCTTCGCTAATCCTTCACCTCCATCAGGTTGGACAGGAGACTTTCACTCCCAAGCTATCGAACATGCTGGGCACACCACTAAATCGCTGCGCGATACTTAGTCGCTTTGGGGCTGGCGCTCTGCATAGTAACCACCATTGAGTTTGCGGCAAGGCTCCCTGGGGTTCTGTCCTGAAGATTGAGGTTTCAACCTCAGTCGACAGGAGTTCTCCATGAGTACCGTTTCTACCACCACCGCCCTGCGCCAGCGCATGATCGAGGACATGGCAGCGCGCAAGCTTGGCCGCCATTCGCAACGCAGCCACATCGAGAGCTGCAAGCGGTTTGCCGTCTGGCTGAAGCGCTCGCCCGATACCGCAACCGCCGACGAGGTTCGGGCCTTCCAATTGCATCTGATCGAGGCCGGATGCAGCATCGGCAATCGCAACCGCATCATGAGTGGCGTCAAGTTCCTGCTGCGGGTGACGCTCAGGCGGCACGATCTGGTGGCCGAGATATATCATCTGCGCGAGCCGCAACGGGTACCGCTGATCCTGAGCCAGGATGAGACGCGGCGGTTATTGCTGATGGCGCCGAACCTCAAGACCCGCGTGCTGCTCAGTCTTGCCTATGGCACCGGACTGCGCGTGGGCGAGGTCGTCAGGCTGAAGGTTCGGCATATCGATAGCGTGCAGGGCATTATCCGCGTCGAACAGGGCAAGGGGAACAAGGACCGCCACGTCATGCTGTCGCCGGAGGCACTCACCCTGTTGCGCGACTGGTGGACCGGGCGATCGACCCGCTGGGATGCTGGCGTGTCGGCAGACGACCGCTGGCTGTTTCCTGGTCGCCGCAAAGGATTGCATCTAAGCACACGCCAAGTCGGCCGTCTGTTCCACGAAGCCACTGAGGCTGCCGGCATCAGAAAGCCCGTGACACTCCACACGCTTCGTCACAGCTTTGCCACGCATCTATTCGATCGCGGCGTTGATATCCGCACCATTCAGGCTTTGCTCGGTCACGACAAACTGGAGACGACCGCGCGCTACACACGCGTTGCAACCGGCATGATCTCCGCCGTCGAAAGCCCGCTCGATGATCTAGGCGGTGGTCGCAGACGAAAGGGCAAAAAGCGAACGTCGTAGCGCACACATGGCCCGCCCAATGTTGGAGGTCGCGGATATCTTCCGTGACCACGGCGGCGGCTGGCGTCAAGCCAACCGTGGTCACGTCAGCCTCGACCAGATGAAAGTGATGAGTGCGATCGAACGCTGCCGCACAGCAGCGCTCGGCGGCCATGTTGCACAATGCGAGAACGGCGCGTGCGGCCAGACGCACATTGCCTATAACTCCTGCCGCAATCGGCACTGTCCGAAGTGTCAGGGTGCGGCGGCACGCGACTGGCTGGCCGACCGGGAAGCTGAACTGCTACCCGTCGGTTACTTCCATGTCGTGTTCACATTGCCCGCCCCGATTGCCAGTATTGCCTATCAGAACAAACGCGTCGTCTATGATCTGCTGATGAAGGCTTCCGCCGAGACGATGATCACCATTGCCGCTGATCCCAAACATCTCGGCGCAAAGATCGGCATCACGTCGGTGCTCCACACCTGGGGCTCGGCGATGACGCATCATCCGCACGTGCACATGATCGTGCCGGGCGGCGGCATCTCACCGGCAAGAGGCGAGAAGGGTGGCAGCTCGACCGGGAGCAAAGAAAGCCAGAAGTGGATCGCGTGCCGCCGCAACTTCTTTCTGCCGGTGCGGGTACTCTCGCGTCTGTTCCGGCGGTTGTTCCTGGAGAAGCTGGTCAAGGCGCACAGCGAAGGTCGCCTTAACTTCTTTGGCCAGCATACCGGCCTGTCAGATCGTTCCAGCTTCGACGCCTTTCTCAAGCCGTTGCGCAAGAGCGAATGGGTCGTCTACGCCAAACCGCCGTTCGGTGGCCCAGAAGCCGTGCTTGCCTACCTTGCGCGCTACACTCACCGTGTCGCAATCTCGAACCGGCGGTTACTCAAAGTCGATGCGACCGCAATCACGTTCCGGGTCAAGAACTACCGCGCCAACGGGCCGGACCGTTACACGACGATGACGCTCGACGCCCACGAGTTCATCCGTCGGTTTATGATCCACGTGCTGCCAAAAGGCCTGCACCGCATCCGTCACTACGGCCTCTTTGCCAACGGCAATCGCGCCGCCAACATCGCCCGTGCACGAGAACTACTCGGCGTCGCCGCTGCTGCCGGTCATCCCGAGAATAACGAACCGGGAGAGGTTGATGAGCCACGGGTGTTGGCGCATCCGTGCCCAAGTTGTGGTGGCCGCATGATCATCATCGAGGTCTTGGCACCCGGTTGCGAGCCTCGACACAGAGAAACGTTGGAAGGGATCGACAGCTCATGAACATGCCCGCACAAGTCCATAACCACAGTATCGACCTCGATCAACGCCACAAATTACGCGGCGATGATAACGCTTGGTCCGTCGGGGCAAAACCGACGTTAAATGCTCGGCGGCGGAGCGCGTCGAGGGCAGTCGTTATCAACTATCGACATCAAACGAGGCCCGCCGATCAGCGCCAGGAGCCACAAAAGGCAAGGTTCCGCATCACCCAACCGACCGTGCTGGCGCCAATTCCCCATAGAGCCCGCTGAACCGACACTACACACCTCACGCGATTTCGTGCCTTGGCGCTTCTCCGACGCCAGAGGCCGCAGTATGTTGCAGACATGCCCGTGCTCGGCGTCCGAGAAACCTGCACACATCCAGACGCGAGCAGGTGCAGCATGCTCCGATGGCGTCATCGACGCTCAGTCGCAAAAGCGGTCGTAACCTCAGTTCGAGGTGCTGCAACGCACAAACGTCGAAACGTCCACAAAGCGGACCAGCCGTAGGATCTTGGGGCAAATCCTAGATCCGGCGCACCGAAACATTGGAAGCCACGGGCCAAACTGGGAATGACCGATTGACGCAAACCGGCCGAACAGTGCGCTCGCGCGACGCACAGCGTCGCTGCGTAACCGCCCGACTGTCAAGTCAGACATGACTAGTGGTTACTCGCGCGCTTACCAAGAATTACCTTTTTATGGGCTCTGACCGGGGCGGAAGGTCGGCGGCGATTGCCTACACGTTGATCGAAACGGCCAAGCTCAACGGCGTCGATCCGCAGGCGTGGTTGACTGACGTGCTCAGCCGCATCGCAGATCATAAGATCAATCGCATCGACGAGCTGCTGCCCTGGCGGTTTGCTCAGGCGAGTTGAGTGGGCCAGCATCCGGACGCCAACTGAAAAACGGTCAGCTCATCTATTTGTTCATGGGATCAGACAGGGGCGGCAAGTCTGCCGCCATTGCCTACACTCTGATTGAGACTGCCAAACTCAACGGCGTTGATCCACAAGCATGGCTCACCGATGTCTCTGGGCGTATTGCCGACCACAAGATCAATCGGATCGACGAGCTTCTGCCTTGGCGATATGCTGACACTCGCTGAGTGAGAACGGCTCTCGTACGCTCACATTTATCCTGACCGGCTACATTCAATTTCTGTTACGCAACTGGGGGGCACCTCAAGGGCTTCAGGCGTTCCCATTGTGCTGATCGCAATCAATCACGGAGAGTATCCTTGATCGCTGCAAGCTACGAGGCGGGATGACGCCCTTCAGCGCAACGCGCGATCAAGCCGGCAGAACTCGCCTTCCTGTCCGCCAAGAGGCGTGATTTTTACAACATCCGCAGCTTGCGCTGCAAATGCTACCATTAGTCCGGCCACGCCAGACATCAATGCAAGCCAATGCCGAAACATCGTTTTCTCCTATTTCCACTCTTCTACGTGTAAAACTGTCAGGCGACACGACAAACTGACCCTCTGACGCCATGAGGAAGTGACCCTCTTGGCGAGTTATCCAGAGGGAACTTTCATGGAACAGACGCAACACAATGCATCCTGCACGGCCTTGAGGGCATTGCGGGGTGATGA
>CAJQQK010000327.1 GCA_905480435.1 uncultured Hyphomicrobiaceae bacterium
GCCAGGGTACGTAGCTTCGCCCTCAATATCCTGCGTGCCAACGGCGAAAACAATATCTCGCAGGCCATGTGGCACAACGTCCTCGACATCACACGGCCGCTCAATTATCGCTTCATGTAGTTAGCGTTGAACAGCCCTGTGTCGATACCCCAGTCATAGCCCATCCAGTTGTGGCCAACTTGGGCAACGCCGGATTTCACGCTGTCGGTCACCTTAAGCGCCTTGCCGAGCGTGCCAGCTGGGAACGTCGTGATGTTGACGCGGCCTTCGGTCAAATCTTTCACCATGGCGGCGAACGACTTGGCATCTTCGTACGGTTTGCCGCCGCCCCATGGCGTTGCCATGCTCCAATTGACTTTCTGTGCATGCGCCGCGCCCGATATCGCGACGCCCGCAGCAGCGATGGCGCCGACCACGAGTTTTGTGAATTTCGATCTCATTTAGAAGCTTCTCCCTGTAGTTCCTTGGTTATTTACCGCTCAAACATCGGCGGTTGTTTACAGGTTTGACGAGACTATGAGTATTTGCGGCCTTTACATTAAATCGACGTCTGCCGCTGTTCCGTCAGACCTCGGCATAGTGTCTGTGACAAGGTGACGCGAGTCAACTCGCTCCAAAAAATCCATCTGGTTGGCGATAGGCCGGCAAGATCGGTTGCCCGCAACAGCCAAGGCAATTCGCGCGCTGCCGGCAGCAACTGAGTATCAACTGAAATGGGGTTTCCACGCACTGTCGAAAAACGCCATGAGTTGCTGATTGATTGTGTCTGGCGCCTCGACCATTGCCATGTGCCTCAGTCCGCGATTGATCACCAACTGTGCACCTGGAATTTCTGCTGCGATCGCGCGGCTCATCCCGGGTGAGTTGCCGTAATCTTCATCGCCGGTCATGACGAGCGTTGGACAACAAATAGGTGGATCTGGAGCCACCAGCTCATCGACACCATCAACGAGTACTTGGTAGTTACCGGGATAGATCTGCTTGTCATTCGCCATGATCCACGTCCGGATCAGGTCCATAACTTCGGTATTCTGCAGGCGAAACGTTGCCGAAAACCACCTTTCAAGCGCAGCCTCAATTGTTGCAGCAGGACCTTCGCGACGCGCTTGCTCTACGCGTTCTTGCACCGCCTTGCGCGCGACATCGTCTCGAGCGTGTGCGGAATGCAAAATACCCAGCGCCGACAGCCGATCAGGGTAATCCATAGCGAACCGGCGCACGATCATGCCGCCGAGTGAAAATCCAGCAATGGCTGCCCGGTCAACATCAAGGTGATCGAGGAGTTCACGTAGCTGCTCAGAAAATGTGGTGAGCGACGGTGGTTTGGATAAAGCTGACGTCTCGCCGTGGCCGATAAGATCGTAGGTGATCACTTTATATCGTGAAGCCAATGCACTGATCTGCCATTGCCACATCTGCCGGTTCAACCCGAGACCATGTACCAACACGACAGGTTTCTCATGATGGTGTCCGGCGATGTCATAGCGCGTGCCAGCCTCTGTAATCGATGTCATTTTTCCCGGATCTCCCTGCTCGAACCATTCACCACCACGATAGTCGTCATCGACAAAGCTAGTCACGTGCCGAAGTTTCTTCGACCCTGAATGACATACCTTTCAGCTGTCCCGTTTCGGCAATCGCACCAGCAGACAAATCGGTACAGCGATGAGTGCTACCAGCGCATACATCGCGAACGCATTGAGATAGCCGATCATCGCTGATTGGCGTGCAATCTCGCCTGCAACTTTCGCGGTGCCTTGGATCGTGTCGATCGACCACGCGCCAGTCGCCCACGGCATGCTCCACACATTATTGAACGGAGAGATCGATTCCGTCATGCGCGCATAATTGGCGCTTGAAGACCGGACGATTTCCGCCACCGCCACCGAGATGAACAAACTTGATCCAAAATTCCGCAACAAATGGAACATGCCCATCGCCTCCGCGCGATATTCGGGTTTCAGCGTAGCAAACGTCACGACCGTAATCGGCACCCAGGCGAGCCCGACACCGATCCCCTGGATAACCGTGTTGAGTCCCAGCAGGTACGGGCTGACGTTCAAATCGAACTGCATCATGTTGTATCCACCATACGCCTGGATGGCGAAGCCGATCATCATCATCAAGCGGGCATCAAGCCGGGGCAGAAGCATCGCGATAATAAAACCGATCGCGGTACCGAGACCGCGCCAGCCGATGAACGCACCTATCGCAGTATCCGTGAAATTCGCGTGAGCCTGCAGCAGTGGCGGCAACAGGACGACCGGCGCAAAGTTGAGCATCCCGTAAAAGAAGACAAGCAGCATGCCAAGCGCATAGTTGCGGTCAGTGAACAATGACAATCGGATGAAGGGACGCTTCGCCGTCAGGCTGTGTGCCACGAACATATAAAGCGCAACCGCTGTCAGAAATGTCATCACAACGATCTCGGTCGACTGGAACCAATCAAGCCGCTGCCCGCGCGAAAACACGATTTGCGCGCCTGCGATTGCGATTGATAATGTCAGGAATCCGCTCCAGTCGAGGCTGGTTCTCTCGCGCGAGGACCTGGTTGGCAGAATGAACCAGAACCCAACAGCCGTGATGATCGCGAACGGAACAATCATCCAATAGGCCCATTGCCAGCCATAAAGATCGGAAACCTCGCCCCCCACTGTCGGCGCGATAACAGGCCCGATCATATTGCCCATCCCAAACAGCGCCGTGATCAAACCGTGCTGGCGCGACGGGTTTGAGTCGAGCAGCAAGGTCTGGCCAAGCGGCACCAGCGGCGCGCCCGCAGCCCCCTGCGCGATACGCCAGAAAATCATCTCTTCAAGAGACGTCGCCATACCACACATAAAAGTCGACATCGCAAACGCCACCGAGCACCACACCATCGTATTGCGCCGACCGATGCCGTCTGCGAGCCATCCCGTCATCGGTGTGACAACCGCGGTCGCAACAATATTAAATGTCATCGTCCAGGAGACTTCATCCTGGGTCGCGCCGAACGCCCCTTGCATCTTCGGTAGGATTGCCGAAGCAACCAGGATTGATGACGAATAGACAGCCGTGCCCATGATGACGAATATCAGGATCAGCGCCCGCTGGAAGAAGGTCAGCTTGTAAACGGCGTCATCAATCATGTGTGTCAACGCTCATGGTCACAGAAAAGTATTCACGAAGACAGTTCGACGATTTTGACCAAGGCCAGTGGCTCGTCACTGATGCAGCGCAAATCAATACTGGTGCCGATTGGAAAAAAGATCGCGTCTTGTCGGTCAAGCACAACCGTATCCTGGTCTATTTTGGCGACCGCTTGTCCTTTGGCAACAACGAACAGCTGGTTGCCATCCCGAACCGGCTCTCGAATCCGGTTTGCCGGTTGAACAACGCATAGTTCGAGGCTGATGCGATCACTCGGTACAGCGACATCCGAATTGTGGTCCGTTTCACGGCCTGCAACCCAATTCACATTCCAGTGCATCTCACCTGGCACTGCTGAATTTGACCAGCGCGATTCGAGATCCTTCATCTCAATCAACGAAATCTCATTTTCTGCAGGAGCCGGATCAGGGCCTTCAAGATAAACGGCGGCCCCCCATTTTTCGAGATCATCGTTGATCCATAGAAGCTTGACGTCTTGATCGCCGACCGTGCGCACGCCATGCGGCACACCGGTTGGAATGAACAAGCAGTCAAGTGGCCCAGCGATGTGCTTGTTGCCAACGCCATCAATACTCTCAACCTGGCCATCGAGGATAACGTAGATTTCGTTCATCGTATGGACGTGCACGCCCGGCTGCCGGTTGCCGACGGCCATGTCCATGACACCGACCGCGCAATGCTGACTTTCAACCACGTGCTCGATGTTTGTGTTGATATAACCCTCTGGCCCGCCCATCCAGGTGATTAACGATCGCATAAACCCAGGTTCGGTCGCCCGCTTAACACCCCAGAACGGCAACAGGTCACGATGACGGACAATCTGAATTCGATCAGCCAAGTGCAGTCCCTCCAATTGCGCGGTGATACGCTGCCATCACGCCGGTTGGTCAGCAGTTAACTCCCGGTGTCGTCATCGGGCAACCAAATCTCGGTATGCCGTGCTTCGCCGCCACGCGCCGCCCAGTGACCTAAAGCAATGCGATGGAAGAAATGCTCGACGCTCGAGTTGAACCGCGCCGGCTCTTCTGAGTTGATCGCGTGGCCGGTCTTGGAAAACACTTCGAGACCGCTCATCGGCAACGTGCGTTTCATGTAAAGGTTCATTTCCAACGTCGGTTCATCCTCATCGCCAACCATCAGCAAGACGGGGATTTGCAACACCGACAGCTCTGCCTCAAGATCGAGAACGCTCGGTCGTTTGGCTTGCACTTCGCGAACCGATAAAGCGAGCCCCTTCGCCGAGTGATCAGCTAGTCGGGTCGCCCACTCCGACCAACCTCTTGGATCTTTGTCGCGGAACTGAACGCGGTAAGCGCTATTGGCATACGATTCTGCGATCGCCTGCATGCCTTCGTTTTCCAGGCGCTCGGCCATATGCCGTGCTTGTTCAGGCCAAATCTCAGCCACATCACGCGCTGATCCGTGCCCGCATCCAGCCACCACAAGGCCGCGTGCCATTAGGCCATGATGAATGCCAAAATGCAGAGCTGTGTAGGCCCCCATCGACAAACCCACGATATAGGCGCTCTCGATATTCAAATGTTGCAGCAGGCCGGCAATGTCATCGGCAGCCCGGCGTTGGGAATAGGCGGAAGAATCTTCTGGTATGGACGACGGCTCATAACCACGAGCATTGAAGGAAATACAGCGGAATAATCGTGAGAAGTAGCGCATCTGTGGTTCCCAAATGCGCGAGTCGCCAGTCATTTCGTGAACGAAGACAATCGGGACACCGCTGCCGGCTTCCTCATAATAGAGTTCAACGCCATCATCCATCACAGCTATTGTCATTGTCCGCTCCCGTTTGATGTTGATCGGTGGCCAAAACGATTCCGGATGAAAGTGCCTGAAACCGTTTCTCCATTTGTCGAAGGGGCATAAGCGGCACAATCGAGATACAATATAGACGCCCAGGCCGAGACCGTCTCATCATGGACGTGGAATCTCAGCGAGGCCGACACCGTTAGGCCAGCGACGCGTATTCTCACGAATCTGTATTGGGGCCGGGGGCCTCGCGCGCGGCAGTCGTTTGACGACCTTCGCGATAGAGTACGTAGAGACCAGCGGCTGCGATGATTGCACTGCCGATCAGTGTGTCGAGGCCCGGCAAATCGTCGAACACCAAATAACCCAGGATCGCGACCCAAATGAGTTTAGTGTAGTTGAATGGCGCCAGAAAAGATGCCTCCGCCCTTGAGAATGCGTGGATCATGAAGAAATGCGCTCCAGCTCCCATCGCCCCAATGACCAGGAACATTGCCAGTTGGCTGGTCGTTGGCGTCGTCCAGAAGAACGGCACGATCAAGCTCGCCCAGAAGGTTCCACCAATGCTCGTGTAGAGCAGCGTCGTGTGATGATGATCCTGGCGCGCCAAACGACGGGTGATGAGTTGGAAGCAGGCAAAGCAAACTGCGCCCATAAGTGCCATGCTCGCCGACCAATGCCAGACCGACCCACCAGGCCGGACAATCACGAGTACACCAGCCAAACCGATAACGACGGCAAGCCAGCGGTGCCAGCCCACGCGTTCACCCAGGAACGGAACCGATAGGGCCGTGATGAACAACGGACCGGTAAACCCAATGGCAGTCGCTTCAGCTATCGGCAGATAGGTTAGGCTCACAAACAGGCTGGAGATCGACACGACTAGAAAGCCCGAGCGTGCAATTTGCAGTGTCGGTTGACCGCTACGAAGCAGATTGAATTGCCGGCGGCCAACAAAATGAGCAGTGACGAAGACCGTCATGCCGACGAAATAACCCCATACAAGCATCACAGCATGGAGTTCGTCTGTGTAAAATTTGCCGATCGTGTCGACCAAGGAAATAAGGCCAATCGCCCCAAGAAAGTAGAAGACGCCAACATTGCTCTGGGAAAGCGGCACGAGGCATCCTCAATGTGTAGGGGGATTAAATGATTGGGTAGAATGATCGACACCCGAAGGCCTCATCGTGAGTAAAGCACTTCTGCTTTGCACTCAACGCCAGGCGCGCAGATCTTTCCTCGAAACCTTTCCCGAAGTGGTGACAGGCAGCTCGTCAACGAATTCAACAAGCCGTGGTATTTTATATCCGCCTAAATTCGATCGTACGTGCGCTTGCAGAAGGGAAACCAATGCTTCTGATCCTGTATGTCCGGCCTTCAGTTGGACGAAAGCCTTAACCACTTGGCCGCGCTCATCATCCGGCACACCGCTATCAGCCACGGCTGGATGTGACGCGAGGCAATCCTCGATCTCAGCCGGCCCGATTCGAAATCCTGCGCTTTTGATGAGGTCGTCGGTGCGGCCACGATAGAAGTAATAGCCATCGGCATCCTTGACGGCGAGATCATGGGTGCGCACCCACGGTCCAAGATGCATTTCTGAAGTGAGATCGGGTCGCCCCCAATAGCCGCGAAATAATGTTGCGCATTCCTGGCGGGTAACGATCTCACCTGGTTCTCCAGCTGGCACCTCAATGCCATTTTCGTCAACAAGATAAGCCCAATGGCCGGGGAGCTCAAAGCCCATTGACCCACGCTTAGCTGGCTTCAATTTTGAACAGTTGCCAATCATGTGGTTGACCTCTGTAAGGCCGTAGCCCTCGTTACAAACGATCCCCAACTCGTCTGTTAGCCACCTCAACGTCTCGCCGGGCAGTGGTTCACCACCCGTCCATACCGTGCGGAGTTTCAAGTCTGGCCAGCGGGCGCGTGGTTGCTCTATTTGAGCCAGGCGTTTCAATGCTGTTGCGGTCATAAAGCTGTGCGTGACGCCATGGCGCGCCATGAATTCATAAGCCCATTCAGCGTCGAAGCGATGCTGGCTGCCGACAATCGAATGGCCATGAAACCAAGCTGGAAAGACGGTGTCGTTCAATCCACCGACCCATGCCCAGTCTGCCGGCGTCCAGAAAATGAGGTCCGTTTCATCCATTTCCAGATTATAGAACAGCGACGTTGAAACGTTGTAGGCCCAGAGCGCCCGATGCGCATGCAGTACGCCCTTGGGCTGCCCGGTGGATCCGGAACTATAGATCAAGAGAGCTGGGTCGTCGGCCGTCGTTTCAAAAGGCTCGAAGTTCGGATTTTCTGCGGCGAGGAGCGCAGCGAAATCTTTTTCGCCATCGATTGCCGTTCCCAAAACGATGACGTGCTGCAGGTGTGGGAGATTGCTGGTCAGATGCCGCAACGGCTGCCAACTGCGGTCCTCGGTCAGCAGGACAATAGCGCCACTGTCGCTTAGAATATGCTCGACAGTATCAGCGCCATAGAGTTGCGAGACAGTGACGACAATGGCGCCAAGCTTGTAGATTGCGAGATGTCCGATGGCGGCTTCCATCCGCTGCCCGAGATGCAGCGCAACACGGTCGCCATGTCCGACGCCCAACCTGCTCAAACCTGATGCTAGCTGATTGGCGGCGCTATCGAGTTCAGCGTACGTCAACGAACTGGTGACGCCGTTGTCATCTTCGAACACCAAAGCGGGCGCGTTGGCACGGTCCGATTGGGCGTGTCGACCCACCGTATCAGCCGCAATGTTCGCTTTCTCAGGAATGACGATCTCGTAGCACCCGCCTTCGAGCGTTCGCAAGTTCAGCTGTCACATCAGATCGTCCGGAATCGTGACAGTCATGGTGTTTCCGTTTCCGGCAGGAACCAGGCTGCCTGTGCGGGATGAGTAATTGGTTCCGGCGCGCACGCAAGCTGCACACGCAGACCCGCAACGGCAGCGTTCATGTCAACGCCAAGGCGAGCCAGCATGGCATTCTCGGCACCATCGAGATGCACCATGCCGAGTGTGATTTTTTGCACCTCAGTTTGGAATGGTAACGTACCTTCATATGCGGTCGCCTGCAGGAGTGTACCGAGGCCCGAGAGACGATGCCATTCCATCGTGGCGCGGTCTCGCGGACATTGCCGATGAGGTGGACACCAACTTGTGTTGCAGGAAGAACATCGCATTGCCCACGCCTCGCCACGGCGCAAACCTTCGAGAAAGTCGACGAGCCAGCCATGGCTGTGCTGATAATTGAGCTTGAGCTGCAGGGGCACGGGTCCATTTGAGGTATGGCCTGATCCCGGATCAGCGAAAGGTGTCATTCGTCCATCTCCAGAATATGCACGCAGTTGATTGTCGCGATACCTCCGTGGGCCTCAGCTAATCCCCGTCGCAAGGGCTGGCGAGGTTGCAGATCTGGGTAGTAGACGCCCTGCAGTAACTTGGCGATCGTCACCACCTGCGCGATCCCAACCGCGCCGGGACTGCCACCCAGGGCTGTTCAACGCTAACTACATGAAGCGATAATTGAGCGGCCGTGTGATGTCGAGGACGTTGTGCCACATGGCCTGCGAGATATTGTTTTCGCCGTTGGCACGCAGGATATTGAGGGCGAAGCTACGTACCCTGG
>CAJQQK010000328.1 GCA_905480435.1 uncultured Hyphomicrobiaceae bacterium
AGCCCAACGGCAAATCCCCATAGCACCCGCTGAGCTACCCCTCGCCCCATCCGCGATTTCGTTCATTGACGCTTCTCCGACGCCGGAGGCAGCCCTATGCTGCGGCGACGCCCCAACTCGGCGTCCGAGAAACCTGTACAAGGGCCGCCGATCATCGTGCTCTGATCACGACAACTCCACCTTCAATTCCGGCCAGTCACAGAACAAATTGTGACACCGGCTGGAGTTCCCCAGTAAGCTGCCGAACGCCGACTGGCGGCCTCGGGCCAACACCTGCCGAACTGAACAGCTATCATCAGTATTCTTATGATCTCATTGCAACACTGGTTGAGACCAGCGGTGCCTGTCCGATCCCGTATCGCCGGGGTGAGATTTCTTCTTGTGAATTGTGGAGCAAGTCGCGCTTTTTGGGCTTACCATCAGTGCCAAAGCTCAGGCGTCAATGAATACTGAGCCTCAAGGAGCCAATTTGAGATTGGGACCTGAGTTGCCTCGCCCATCTTCATCTCATTAATCCAACGTGGATACTAAACTAGGTAAAGCTCGATCCTGGGACGAGTTTGTGTTCGCGGCGGAAAGGATTAGGCCAAGCCGCCGCGTTGTATGCCTGAGAATAACTCGACCTCAGCTATTTTTGCGCTGCCATCTTGTCTAGATGATTTACCATTCCGATGACTTCACTTGGCTGAAGCCTTACCAGCGGGCCATCCGAATAACTGGAATTGACGATACTGTTGTCGCCTTTCAAAACAAATTCCGATGGCTGAATAATCTGGCGGCGTTCTTCCCACCATGAGCCAAGTTTGTCGGCGTCTTCTCGTGTCACGCCATACCCGATAGGGAAGTTAGTCTCGGCTGCGACTTCTTTTGCCTTGTCGATTGGATCGACGCTGGCGGCTACCACCCTAATACCAAGGGCGTCCAGCTCTTCTTTGTGTTCTGTGAAACCGACCAACTGTCGGCGGCAGTATGGTCACCAATGTCCTCGATAAAACAAAATAACTTTGTATCTTGCATCAAGACCTGTTGGCAGGTCGAGCGACGAACCATCGGTGACATTGATCGTCATCGACGGCATCGTCTCGCCGAGACCAAGCTTATCAGCCATGCTTTCTCCTTTGGGATAATGGTGTCGTCACAATGTACGCGAATCGATTTGAACTGCAATCAATTCGGTCATTTGGGTTTGATATCGATCGATCACCGCATCACCACATCGTGGCAAATACTCGGCGGGTTTGACTCTAGTGGAGTTGCCACCGCCATCCTCGACCGCCTGCTGCACCACAGCCACATCATCACCATCCGAGGCGAGAGCTACCGCCTCAAGGAAAAACGTCGCAGCGGCCTGCTCAGCAAGCCAGCATCGGCAACCAAATCCAAACCGACGTAAGCCTAGCCTACGACGAAAGGTGGGTCAGTTCTTCGTGGCGCAAAAGGGTCAAAACCGGGTGTCGCTTGACAGGCCGATTGGTTTGTAGGCTTGGCGAGGTTGCGCTTCTGAAAACTTGCTAGCGATTCGTTGGGCAAAAGAGCTCTTTTATCTCAATAAGAAAACAGGCCGGGATGGTGATCCCGGCGTGTTTCCATTTGGTCTTTATTGCAAAGCTATTTGTAGCTTGGAGTTAGCGGACCGTTCTGTTCGGATTATTGGCCCGCGGTGCAATTTGGGTTGGGCCGCGACCTGAGTTGCCGTGGGTTATGCGTTTGCAATTCGGGAACCGGCCTACCGTCCCTCTTGGGCACCTTTTGATGATCTTCCTGCAGTTCGGCCATTTGCCTGTTGTACCGCGAGCACAGACCTTAGGTCTGCACCGTGGGTACTTCCCATAAGTGCCTGAAGGGCAGACTTTTTTTACAGGAGGGCGGCGGCAGTTAGGCCATTTGCCGATCAGCGGGCGCTTACAAACGTTCCGCTTGCACCGTGGGTACTTACCATGCGTGCCTGAAGGGCAGACTTTTCCGGGAACGTAACAGTTAGGCCATTTGCCAACTCTACCGTGTCCACGACACACTCTCGGCTTGCACCGTGGGTATTTGCCATAGGTACCATAAGGGCAGACTTCTACGACCGGCTTGCGGCAGTTCGGCCATTTGCCAACCAGTGGGTACTTACAAACGTTCGGTTTGCAACGCGGGTAGTGACCGTGCGTGCCTGTAGGGCAGACTTCTACGACCGGTTTGCGGCAGTTTGGCCATTTGCCAACGAGTGGATACTTACACACGTTTGGTTTGCAACGCGGGTACCGACCGTGAGTGCCAGGAGGGCAGTAGGTTTTTGGCGGTTCCACGATTTCCTTGCAGCGCGGGTAACGACCGTATGTACCTGGAGGGCACTGTTTCGGCGGATCCACGATGCGTGTTTTGCAGTTTGGATACTTGCCAGTGGTTCCAGAAGGGCAACGGCGCGTTTTAGGCTCACAGCTGCCATTCTTCAGTCGATACCCAGGAGGGCAGGACTTAGCTGGCGGCGGTGAAATAGACTTCAGGACCTGCGGACAGAAAGTTGCCGGGATCGTTGCTATGGCACTATCCGCGTCATCGCCTGGGTTTATGTTCTGGAATGTGCCCCCAAGTGCCAAAGTGATGCGTGCATCATTCGGAATCTGGCAATTGTTGGCGCGAGCTACATCATACGGTACATCAAGCCAGGTCCACAGGAACAGCTGCTGTCCTGGCCATAAGTTGACCGGCGGATTTGAGCAGTCGTAGCTTCCGCCGGCTGCAACGCATGCCCACGAAAACAGCGGGTTTGTGCCTGCAAGTGGTGTATCGCGAACGTGCACCGGACCATTGTAGATGCCTGGGCCCTGATTGGTGACGATTACGGAATACTGGCAACGGAAACCGTTTCCATTTTCGACGCACTGCCGCGGTTCAGCGTTTTTCTCAAGGCTGAGGTTGGTTGGACCGGGCGGTGGTGGGCAATGAGCAGCAGGGATTAGTGCTGTTGCATCATCGAAATCATCCGTCGGGTCTGTGTTCCAACGTGTACCACCTGGAGCCCACTCAATCTGAGCGGTGTTTTGCAGATGGCAAGGCTGATAGGTGTTTGGCACCCACACAACCGTGTTGAAGCTCAAGCTTGTACCAGGTGCCAGGAACGCAAACGGGCGATGGCATTTGAAGCTTGATGCGCCGGTTGAAAAGCAATTCCATAGACCAGTTGTGCCGATTATCGCGCCAGCCGGTAAGGCCGGCAATTTATCGTCCACAAGGATCTGGCCAGTATAGTTGTCTGGGCCAGTATTGCGCACGCGCACTTGATATTGGCAAAAGTAGCCAGCTCCCCAAGGGGCACACATTTGTGGCGATGCGCGCTTCGTCAACTCAAGGTTGGTGTTGTAGTCATACACGGGTGGTGGGAACTCAGGTGGCAGCTCTGGTGGTGCACCTGGTGGGAAGTAGCCAGGAGGCAGAGGGCTATCGGCTGCACCGAAGTCAACGCTGTCACAAGGCTGCCAGATTTCGACGTCGCCAAGATGTCCGGCTTTTTCGGCATCGCCAAACAAACCGTCATAATCTGCGAAATATGACTGTGATGGTGGCACGTTCTGTGGGCGTACCAATGAGAGGTCGTTGCCCTGCAAGCCATGTACGTCGGCTTTGGTTGCGTCTCCGGCATCGATTTCGTCAGGCTTTTCGCTTGAGCGCAGGCGGCTGCCGGTTGACCACAGCATTGTGCTGCAGGTGCCCGAAATAGGTGAACCGAATTTGTCATGCGCATAGCCAAGTGCGATGCCGCCATTGGAATAGTTGTGTGGAGCCGGCATGCCGATCGCATACTGCTCACCGTCTGCCTGCCAGACGCTTTCTGTGTTGGGATCATCTGGCTGCTCATAGGAATAACGAACAACCGCCGACTTGCCGGCTTCGGCAAATACGGAGAAGTCGTAGCTGCCACGCTGGTTGCCGCGTTGGGCAAGAATCATGCGGCCTTGCTTGTCGAAGGCAATGTCAGTGATCGAGCCGGTGCCTGGCAGTGATTTAACGTCAAGCTCCCAACGTGGATCGCCAGAGAAGCTGCCGTCATCGCCAAGTCCAACCGACCAGATCTGCAGGCCACCGGTTACGGCGTAGTAAAGGCGGCCATTGTGGATCGCCATGCCGTGGACCATGCGGTCTTTTTGAGTGAAGCCCCAAGTGTTTGGATCTACACTATTGAAGGCTGGGCTGTTGATGTTCATCACGTTGCCGTCGTCGGCAACTGCTGGCAGTCCTTTAGCGGGACGACCAGCGACACCATGATCGAAGCTGTCGATCACAGTGCCATCGGCTCCAACGCGCTGAATGAGACCTTGGTCGAGGTCAGAGGCGTAAATGCTGCGGCTGCGCTTATCGAAAACGACGTCGCCGATGCCGGGGCCGCTGTTGCCGGGCAATGTTGTGAATGCTGAAACTTCTCCACTTGCGCCATCAATGCGCCAGATCGTGCCGGGATTGCCCGCAGGAGTCGGACCGAACTGACCGGCCATGAACTGCGCGCCAGGAGCGCCAGTTTTGATGCGCTTCGGAGTGCCGCTTGCATCCGGCTTTACGAGATGAATGCCGTAGGCCGACGTGGCGCCGAGATAGATGTTGGGGATTTTGTTGCCAAGCCCATCATCAAGCGTGATAGCGAAAACCTGACCGACTTCACTGGCTTTGATTTGTCGCTTGGCTGCCGGTGACACGAGCTGGCCAGTTGGACGGCCGCCGAGACCAGACATCGACAAAATCTGTGCTGATGGCCCTTCGAGATCGATGAAGAAGTGATCGAGTGGATCATCACCTGGAGGAATTGGCTGATCTGATGGCCTAATGCCAGAGAAACCAGTGACAACGCTATCACCACGACCAAGTGTGGTCTCTTGGGCGCTAGCCGATGTCACGCCGGCGGCTAGAAATGAAGCAGATACAAGCCCCATTGCTATGCGGGAAAACGATTTACTTGCAGACATATAACTGCCCTTCTGACGAACCTCTTGCGCGCGGCGCTGCCG
This sequence comes from uncultured Hyphomicrobiaceae bacterium, assembly GCA_905480435.1. Lineage (GTDB taxonomy): Bacteria > Pseudomonadota > Alphaproteobacteria > Rhizobiales > Hyphomicrobiaceae > CAJQQK01. The sequence continues at coordinate 4,983 of CAJQQK010000328.1, forward strand.
CCACCGGAGGCTGAAATCGCCACCTCGCAAATTAGACGCGGAATTTCTGCCAACGCAGAAGTCCGCCTCGCCACTATCTATGCACATTGTGAATTCTCCATTGATATTGCAACGCGTGTCGGCAAGTTTTTCGCGTCTGATCATTGGTCGTGGAGAGCAGAAGAAAGGTTCACGTGGAAAACTGTTTTATTTGAGTAGGGTTTTGTATGGTTAACCCGCGAGTAAGCAAGAATTTGAAATGGCTTGAAAATATCGAACTGAGGCAGGCGCAACCTAGCGCTGATCGGATGCATTTGACGCGGATGGTTTGCGCTGGGCAATCGGTGAAGACGGATTTGAACCGCCAATCACCGCCTTGAGCGTGCCAAATGCATCAGCGCGGCCGGCACCAAATTTCTTGTCGTGGCCTTTGGCCCCCAAATCCTCGGCGGCTGATCCGATATGGGTGCGGATCTGGGCACTTGTCAGGCTCGGATCTCGTTCAAGCATCAATGCAATCAAACCGCTGATGTGAGCTGCCGCGAAAGATGTTCCGGATTTGACATCATAGCCGCCACGCGGGATCGGTACGAGGACATCGACACCGGGTGCCGCGGCTGTGACGTAATCACCTTGGTTGGCATTTTTGTACAACCTGTTTGATTTATCGAGTGCGGTGATGGCCAGCACTTCCGGATAAGCGGCGGGGTATGCGGCTGGTGCACGGGGGCCGGCATTGCCCGCGGCGGCAACCAGGATCGTGCCACGTCGATACGCTGCCATCAGGATGTTGCGCACAGCCTTGTCGTGGGGGCCAGTGAAGCTCAGGTTCAGCACGCGAGCCTTGTTGGTAACACTCCAATCGACGGCACGCAGCAGAATGAATGTGGTGGTTAAGGGTTTACCGCCGCGTTGCTCTTTGAAAAACGCGCGTGCTGCCAACAGCCTGACATTTGGTGCGACACCGAGTAGCCGGGCGCGTGCACCGATGATGCCAGCAACGGCGGTGCCGTGTGCATCAGGCTTTGGCGAGCGGTCGCCAACGGCGTTAAAGACGCCTTGAACCGCGTCGGTAATCTCGGGATGGCTCGGGTCAACACCAGAGTCGATCACGGCAACGATGGCGCGCGCGCCGGTTGCCAGTTTATGTGCCGGTCCCAATTGCATGTTGGCCGGTGCATACTGCATTTTGAGCATCGAACCGCCTTTGGCAGCTGGCCGTTTGGTGCGCTTGCGGCCTTGTAGACGGTAGATGAAATTGGGTTGAACGAGCGAGACACGGGTATCACCTTGCATTGCTGCAATAACGTTTGCGGGGCTGCGCCGATCCGGGATACGATAACGCTGGACGCGGACCTGGAGCAGCTGATTGTTCTCGCCTTGTAGCCGCACCAGTCGGTATTGCTGGGCGATCGCGAATTCGACGTTGCCAGATTGTGTTTGACCCAGCAGGACAACGATCTCGTCAGGGCGCCGGTCTGCCTGAGGTACGACAGTGCGGCGTGGTGGGGCGGTTCTTTGTGGCCGAACAGCGGGGCGCCGTACGCGTCGAGGTGGCTTTGCTGTAGGTCGTTTCGGGCGTGATATGGATTTGCACTTTGGCCAACGACCGCGCGTGCCTTTGGGGCATTTAGGTCGTTTCGTGAAACGCTTGCAGTTCGGATATCGACCAGTCCATCCACGTGGACATTTCGGTGGTGTGGTCACGCGTCTACGGCAGTTCGGCCAGCGTCCATAGGTGTTTTTCGGGCAACGCGGTACGACGATCTTTCTGCAATTTGGCCATCTGCCGATTGTGCCGCGCGGACATGGCGGGCGTACGATCGGTCGGCAATTTGGATAACGACCTTTAGTGCCGAATGGACAGGGACGTGGAGGCCTGACATTCGTCCGGCAGTTGGGGTATCTGCCTGACGTGCCGGGTGGGCAGGTCCTGATCGAGCTGGGCCCCGTCTGCGCAAGTTGCGCCAATTGGATGTGGTTGGCCGGAGACGTTACTACGGTGCTGTCGCTCAGTGCGCGGGCTGCAATCGCTGGTGTCGGTGACACACTTGCGGTCGACAAGACGATCAGCAAGAAGGCTGCAATCGCCCCGGTGCGTTGCCAGACGGCACGCTTTATCCGCATGAACTGGTTCATTGCGATGGCAGCACTAAATTGAGCAGCGTGTCGTTGCTGCGCAATTTCGTCAGTACCGCCTGGCGTGCATCGTCATTCAGTTTGTTTTCGCTGATCCTTACACGAAACAGCCCGCCGGATTTTGGTCCACCAACGATTTCAGCGCCTTGGTCAGAAAGGAACGCACTGACATCTGCAAGGGACGCATCTTGCTTGAATTGCACCAGAACAAACGTGCCAGAAAGTGCAGTACCGCCTGATGCAAGCTCAGTCGTGTTGCCGTTGGACGGCGGGTTCAGCATCATCGTGCCGACAATGCCGGCTTGCAGCATAATCACTGCGGCGGCGGCCATTGCTGTCCAGCCAAGGCGGCCGGGTGACAATGAGCGCAGGAACTCATCGACGGCTGCCATCACCCCGCGTTTCACATTTGCGACGCGATGACGGACCGGTGGTGTTTCGGTTTCTATCTGCTGCATTAGCCGGCCAAGTGCTGCGCCACTCGCGGCACCACTCGGGCCAGTTATGGTTTCATTGGCGGTTATCGCCTCATCCATGTCTTCGCGCAGTGTTGTGAGCTGCACCTGCATGTCAGGATGGTGCGCCAAATACGCTTCGACCCGTGTCACATCGGCTGCCTCAAGCGTGCCGTTGACGTACCATGGTAACAGCAACTCGATGTCTTCGCGTGCGCTGTCGAGAGGTGTCTGCCCTTTTGCTTGATCACTCATGGCCAGCCCCTGTCGACGCCTGCTTCGCGCAGGATATCACCGAGCTTCTTGCGGGCGTGAAACATCCGCGTCTTGACCGTTCCTTCAGGGATATCAAGAACCTCGGAAACTTCTGAGATCGACTTTTCGTGGTAGTAAACCAGATCGATGATCTCGCGATGGTCGGGCGTGAGCTGGTCCATGCAGGCACGAATTTGCTCGCCCTTGCCGCGCTTTGACGCTGAGGTCTCAGGCGTGTCAGCGGCATCGGCAATTTGCTCGGCAACGCCTTCGTCAAGCTGTGCCTCGGAGCGCCGGCGCAGAAGGCTGACCGTCCGGTTGTGTGCAATCGACAGCATCCAGGTGGAAGCTGCGGAGCGTCCTTCAAATTTGCCCGCATGGCGCCAAATCTCCAGAAAAACCTCGTTTGTGAGCTCTTCTGCCGTCGCTTCGTTGCCCGTTTTGCGCATGATAAATCGGAAAATACGCAGAAGATGGCGGGCAAAAAGGGTCCGTACGGCGGATTGCTCTCCGGCGGCAATTTGGCTGAGCAGCTCGGTATCGTTGATCTCGTGATCCACTAGATCTGCTATCGCCTCATTACCAGTTGCAGGGTTAGTCGCGGGCCGGAACGGAAAAGTTCAAGGAGCGGTTGAGAATTGTACTCAGTTTCAGTGCGGGCAGGCAATTTGTGAACGGAACTAACACGATAAGATAACTAAAAAAGTAAAATGGCGACAAACAGATGCGGCGCTTGGTAACCGTGAGGGCGTCTAAGAGCGGGATAATCGACGGCTGGGCCTTGGTTTGCCGTGAATTTGAGTGCGAGAATGGCTGGGTCACAGTGTGAGGGGATTGGGGATGGAAGCTCGTCGAATATTGTCCGACAGTAGGGTGACTGCGTAGTGGTGGCCTCCGGCTCACTCCGTCCCGTTCTGTCGACGGTGATCTGTTTTGTGATGGCGGTTCTTGCATGGGGAACTGTGTTCTATGGCCATAGCGTCTATATGGACGCTTTGATGCGGGAACATGGTTGGTCGGCGTCACTGGTTTCGAGTGCGGTGCTTGTGTTCTGGATCGCGAGCCTGCCGGGAACATTGTTTGTCGGCATGCTTGTTGACCGTAAGGGCCCGGTTCCTGTCGTCGCCATCGGTGGTCTGTGTATTGGCGGTGGTCTTTATCTGCTCGGGCAGATAACCGAGCACTGGCAGATGTACGTCATATATGCGGCGATGGGCTTTGGTTATCCGGCGCTTGCAGCAGCTGCGATCAGTGCAACACTGACGCCTTGGTTCGATCGTGGCTTTGGCGTGGCTCTGGGCATCGCATTGACGGGCGCGAGTGTTGGCGGCGCGATTGTACCACCATTGATGGTTCAACATTCTGCTGTTCATGGCTTCGATGTCACGATGACATTGGCTGGCACTGTAGTGCTTGCAATTGTATTTGCTGCTGTGTTCCTGCTGTATCTGGTTGGCCGGCCAAATAGCCCTGACCGACATGTTGCCGATGCTGTTCCTTATTCCATGCTGGCAATCATTGGTCATTGGCGGTTCTGGGCGATCGCTATTCCAGCGGCGTTGGGGCTCGGTGGGCAAGTGGGACTGCTAGCTCATCAGGTGCCGATAATCGCAATGCACATTGATCAGGTAAGCGCCGCTTTCATGGTCACAGTGGTGGCGATCTCGTCTGCGTTTGGACGTCTGCTTGTCGGGCTGCTCAGCCGCTATCTGTCTGTGACTGTGCTGGCGGCCTTGAGCTATATTCTACATGGGACAGGGATTGCTCTGCTGGCTGTCGCCGATACGGAAGTTTGGATTCTTGCCGCTTGTGCCGTCGCCGGCTTGACGGTTGGCGCGATCGTTATGTTGCCGCCGTTGATTGTTCGGCACGTCTACGGCACGGACGGATTTGGGCGAACCTATGCGATGGTCAATGTCGTCATGTACGTGTTTGCAGGACTGTCGCCTTGGATGGTTGGAGTTTTGCGAGATGCGATGGGCGACTATTCAGCGGCGTTGTGGATGCTTGTTGTGCTTGAGGTTCTCGCAGCTGGATTCATTCTTGGGGCTTTGCGGTACCGCTCGGTTGGTAACGATCAATCTTAAACTAGGCTCATTCTTTTTGCCGGCAATGCGATTGTTAGTCAGCAGGCCTTCGTTTGGAAGCGGTGCAATGATAGGTTTTCCGACAACCGAAATGAAATCAGGAGCCAGCTGTTTTGCTGAAACTATTTTACTCTCCCGGCTCGTGTGCCCTTGCTTCGCACATTGCGCTCACGGACGCCGGTGCCGACTTTGAAGCGGTTAGAATTGACTTTGGCGCGGGAGAGCAGCTCAAACCCGGGTATCTCGAAATCAATCCGAAAGGGCGGGTGCCATCCCTGATTGCTGAAGATGGCGTATTGACGGAGACACCGGCTATCCTTGCGTATATCGCACAACGGTACGCGGCGGCTAAACTTGCGCCGGTCAATGATGCGTTCGCGTTTGCACGGGCTCAGGAGTTTAACAGCTATCTTTGTTCGACGGTGCATGTGGCACACGCTCACAGAGGGCGTGGCAAGCGATGGGCAGACGATCCGATTGCACTTGCTGACATGAAGCGCAAAGTGCCGGAGACGGTGTTCAATGCTTTGAAGCTAATCGAAGATGGGATGCTCAAAGGTCCCTGGGTGATGGGGGACACATACACGATTTGCGATGCTTATCTTTATACGGTGACACTCTGGTTAAAGGGCGATGGAATTGATCCGGCGCGTCAGTTACCGCGCATTGCCGAGCACCGCCAACGCATGGAAGAGCGCGATGTTGTGAAAGCTGTCGTTGCTGATCATTTTGCCGAGCTAGGCTAAACTTGGATCATCCCATTGATACTATTGGCTACACTCTTTCCATCATGGAAAGAACGGAGGATCGTGTCGCCATCACACGCGCGCGATGATATTTTGCGCATACGTAGCTGAACAACCGAAGCAAATACAGAGGCAACAGAACAAGATAATGGCTGACGATAAGACAGTAATATTCCCGGTTGAAGCATCGCACATCATGATGTTTCGGCGGTCCATTGGCGATTATTCTGTGCCAGACACGGGGCTTGAGAATACAGCGGCGCCGCCGACATTCCCGCGGGCGGTTGCACAGTTTGATCCAGAATATCACCTGCGCATGAAACCTGGAGAAGCGTGGTTTGGCTCTGGCAAGAATCCATCGGGCGTAGAAGGCAAGCCGTCATCGTCGGGCGGATTGCATGCCGAGCAGCATTTTGAGTTTGTCCGGCCTGTCCGGCCGGGCGATGTGCTGAGCGTTATTGAGAAGGACGGCAAGAGCTGGGAGAAGGAAAGCAAGCGCGCTGGCAAGCTGATGTTTCAAGAACGTGTGATGGAATATCGCGATGCCGATGGCGAACTGGTGTGCACGTCGACAGGTGTCAGCGTCACGACTGAGCGTCCTGTAGATCAAGGTTGAGGAGAGAAACCATGACGATGAAAGCGAGCGACATTGCTGTTGGCGACACGTTTGAAGATGTTCTGGTTGAAGATCTGAAACGCACTCAGTTGGTTATGTATTCCGGGACGTCGGGTGATTATAACCCGCTCCATACTGATGACCCGTATTGCCGTGATGCGGCAGGCTACCCCGGCGTATTTGCGCACGGCATGCTGACGATGGGTATGACGGGCCGTGTGGTGACCGATCGGTTTGGAGCAGAGAACGTCAAGAAGTTTGGTGTCCGGTTTACCAATCAGGTTTGGCCTGGCGATGATCTGACGGGCAAAGCCGAGATTGCTGCGATCCGCGAAGAGGGTGGCGAGACGCTGGTAGATCTGACGATCATCACGACCAACCAAAAAGGCGACGTTGTCGTTAAAGGCTACGCAACGGCACGCGCCGAAGTATGAGGCTGCCTGAGGCACCAAGGTGAATGTACGTTGGTGCCTCACTTTGCATTTTCATTTCTAGAGAAGCGTGAAGTAGGGGCTAACCTTTCGGTAGATGAAGCCCTAACCGTTGTTCTCTTCCTGGAATATTTTTGAGCCCATCCTTCTCTGGTAGATGAGAAAGACGACCGTCAAGACGGTCAACAACCAGAAGAAAATGCAGATGCCGCTCTGGAAGAATATCGACCAACTTCCTCGGCCAAGTAGAAGCGACTGCCTGAAATTGTCCTCAAGCAACGGCCCGAGAATGAAGGCAATTAGAAACGGTGCGGCTGGAATGCCAAGACGCAGCATGCCAAATCCGACGATGCCCATCACAAACATGACGAGGATGTCGAACACCGTGTTGTTGATCGCGTAAGCACCGAATACGCACAGGATGAGCACGACGGGGAACAGCATACGTTGCGGGATATCGGCAATCTTGGCGATCATTCGGATCGATAGTTTGCCAACAATGAATAGATATATGGAACTCAGCATGATGCCCATGAAAAGGGCATAGATCAATGTGATGTTTTCCTGGAACAGCAGTGGTCCTGGTCTCAAGCCATGGATCATAAACGCGCCGAGGATAATGGCGGTGATGATATCGCCTGGAACGCCGAGGGCGAGCAGTGGGATCAACGTCGCGCCAGCCACGCCATTGTTGCCAGCTTCAGCTGCTGCGACACCTTCAAGCTCACCTTTGCCGAAGTTGTTAGGGTTCTTCGATGTGCGCCGTGCCTCGCTATACGAGAGGAAGGCAGCAGGCGCGCCGCCAATGCCTGGAATGACACCAAGGATGACACCAATCAACGAGCCGCGCATGATCGTCTTAAAGGCTTTGCGGTAGTCGAGAAACGTTGCGCCTTTGCCAGCCAATGCCGAAAGAGAGCGAACTGTTTCCGTTCGTGAGTAAAAATTCAGAACTTCAGGCAGGGCGAAAAGACCGATCAGTACCGGTATGAAATTGAGGCCACCCATCAGATCGACCTGACCGAACACGAACCGATTTGTGCCGTAGATGAGGTCGAGCCCGACAATCGAAAGTAGGAGACCAAGACAGGCTGATCCGAGGCCTTTGAGCAGAACGTTACCCGAAACGCTGGCAATGATCGTCAGCGAGAACACGATGAGTGTGAAAAACTCCGGTGAGCCGAAGCTCAACGCAAATTGAGCCAGCACGCCGGCGAAGAAAATGAGCGATAAGTTGGAAACAAAGTCTGCTGTGCATGAGGCGTAAAGCGCCATGTCGAGGGCGCGGCGGGCTTCGCCACGTTGCGCGAGGGGATAACCATCGAGACCGGTGCATGATGCAGCCGGTGTGCCGGGCGCGTTGATCAGGATGGCTGTGAGTGAGCCACCGTACAGTCCGCCCTTATAGACACCGAGCAGTAGCAAAATGCCAGTGACGGGCTGCATCGTAAACGTGAACGGCAGGGCGAGCGCAACACCCATTGGCGTCGTCATGCCAGGTATTGCACCAATTATGGTGCCGACGATAACGCCAATCAGCAATGCGAGCGCGTTGTCAACTTGCGCAAAAAGCGCGAATGAGTTTGCAAGTGTTTCCCACATAAGATTCAGATCCTGAGCAGCCATGGTTCAAGAATGCCCATCGGAATGGGTACGCTTGCAGCTTTAGTGAAAAAGAGATGAAGACCGAACGGTACGAGGACTGCGATTGGCAAGATGAATTGCGGGCGATACTCGCCAGCAAGCATCATCAACGCGACAAGGGCAATGGCGCAGGCGAGGACAAATCCAAGTGGTTCAAGGCAGAAATAGAGCGCGAAGCAAATGGCGAGCGCCACGAAAGGCCGACAAGTCAGCCAGAATTGGGTTGGCGCTGCGGAGGGACTGCTAACGTGATCGGGTGCTCTGTTCCGATCTTTTGACCGGCGTTCGGCGAGCAGCGTTGTTATTGTGAGTGCAAGACCGATTGCGGCGATGGCAAGAGCTACTATGTTCGGCCAGAACGACGGGGCCAGCGCCTGCAATTGCACTGAATCCGGTTTCTGTACGCCGTACGGTATAAGCACTGTAAGTGTTAGCACGCCAAAGATCAGAAGTGCCAAACCTGCGAGCAGGTTCTGGTTTGAAAACATCTAAGTTCCCCTCCCCAAGGATTTACGCCGCCATCAACTGATCGATGTTCAGTCTCGAGTTGAAGAGATGATGATCGAGTGCCAGCTGAACGGCAGACTGGGCAGTCGTGCAATGACTGGTCTGCAACTCAAACGGCATCGTCCCAAGTTTCGATTTCACGCCGTCAACGTAGGCTGGCTGGCGGACGACGGCGCCGGCAAGGATGACAAGCTGTGGTGACAGAATTGGCAAGAGAGTGCAAAGCACTCGTCCCAGGACTTTACCGCACTGCGCGAATGCGGAGGTTGCTTCGTTGTCTTCGCCTAAGTCGCTCTCAGCGAGCAGTCGGAGGAAGCTGCCTGGATCAATATTGGTTGGCTGGGAACGGCCAAGCTCTCGCATTTTCGCCAGGATCGCAAAGCCGGATGCATCGTCATCCAGTGTTCTATTCGGTGTCAGTGGAAAGTTGTTGAGAGCAAACGCGTCATTGGTCTTGCCGCGTAACAAGTTACCATCAACCATCAATGCTGCGCCAAGTCGCAGGCCGACATTTATCAGCAAGATATCGTCGAGACCGGAGGTAGGTCCCTGACTACGCTCGACCTGCAAGAGGGCAGCAGCGCGGCCTTCCGAGACAAATGGTATGCCAATTTGTTTTTCGAATGATGCGGCGACTTTTTGGCCATCCCAATCAAGTGGATCGGCGCCCATGATTTTCCCATCAATGGGGTCTACGCGACCAGCAACCGAAGCCGCACCGCCGATCAGTCGTTTTCTGTCAATCCCAGTACGTTGAATGAGCGTTTCTGCCCGGGTAGCGAAATTGCGCAGAGCTGTTTTTGGGTTTTCCAGCGAGATGTCGGAACAATCAATTCGATCGATGATATCGCCACGGCCATTGCCAACAACGACATCGCGCGCGTTCAAGGTGACCGCAATACCAAGGACATAGGCGCCTTGTTCCGCTAGTCGCAATGCGACCTGACGGCGGCCAGCCTGTCCCTTGAGTACGAGGCGCTCGCCTTCCTCAACCAGACCAACATCAATGAGTTCTTTGGTGATACGTGAAACAGCGGCATTGGTCAGTGTCACGCGATCCGAAATTTCTGTCCGTGAAACGGAACCGCATTCTTTGATGACGCGCAGAACTGCGTCGCGATTGTATCGGCGCAGGTCGATAGGTGATCCGGTCCCCAACACAGTCTTCGCTGCCCTTTCCGAAACAATGTCTATTTTGTACAGGCTGTAAATAATCATTGAATTGTATTATTCACTGAGTCAAGATGGGCTTGTCATTGAAAACGGCGCCTATAAAAATATAAAGAGCCGCAATGTCTATCACGGCAGGAAACGCAGTCCAGGGAGGACATTTGAAGATGAAATTCGGAAAGCTAATTGCGCTCGGTTTGAGTGCTGCCGGTGCGCTGACTATGGCGGCACCAGGGCACGCCGAGGAATATCCGTCTCGGCCAATCACGCTTGTCGCACCCTATGGGCCAGGGGGGGCATCTGATCTACACGCCCGCGTTGTTGCCGGTACCGCGACGGCCTATCTGAAGCAAGCTGTGTTGGCTGTAAACAAAACCGGTGCTGCCGGCGTTGTCGGTTCGCACTTTGTTGTGCGCGCTAAGAAAGATGGCTACACGCTGCTTTCTGCACGCGTCGGCAGTCAGGCTGGTGTGCCGGCCTTCAATCCAAATATTCCGTACAAATGGGATGACTTCACATTCCTCGGTCTCACCGAGCGCAACCCGTTTGTGCTGGTCGTCAATGGTAAGTCTGACATCAAGACATGGAAGGACTTTGCGGCTGCCGTGAAGAGCGGCAAGATCAGCAAATACTCATCGGCTGGCGTTGGGACGCTGCTGCATTTAGCAGCGTTGGTGATGGCAGATGAGTTGGGCATTGACGCCAACAAGTTGATCCACATTCCTTACAAAGGTGGCGGCAAAGCGCGTGCTGCGGTTGTTGCCGGACAGGTTGATTTCTCGTTCCAGAATTTATCCGCAACCATCGGCGCCATTCGTGCGGGGCAGGCTCGAGCCTTGTTGGTTACCACCAAGAAGCGGTTTGCAGCCATTCCGGATGTTCCAACAGCAAGCGAACTGGGTCATCCGAATATGGAAACGATCATCGGCTGGAGTGGCATCTTTGGTCCTCCGGGACTGCCTAAGCCAGTCGTAGACAAGTGGGTCAGCGTTCTTGCCAGTCTGAAGACAGACAAGGCGTTCAATAAGCTGATCAAGAACCTTGGTTCGATCCCGGACATCCGTGGACCAGCCGAAACCAAGGCATACGTCAAAAACCAGTACGAAACCTTTAAAAAAGTCGTCGCCAAACTCAAGAAGTGATTTTGGCGAATTCGGGGGGAGAGAACGGGCAGGTCCAAGGGCCTGCCCGTTCTTATTTGATCGTCTGATAACAAGGAGTGTTCTCGGAGATGGCTGAGAAGAAGCCCAACATTTTGTTTATTATGGCGGATCAGATGGCGGCGCCGGCACTGCCGATCTATGGCAACTCAAAAGTCATTGCACCCAATATGGAGCGACTTGCGAGTGAAGGCGTGGTCTTCGAAAACGCTTACTGCAATCTGCCGATGTGTGCGCCGTCGCGGGCGTCACTTCATGTCGGTCAACTACCGTTCTCATTAGGATTGTATGACAACGCCAGCACTTTTGGTGCAGACGTTCCGACTTTCGCGCATTATCTTCGGTCAATGGATTACCGCGTCGAGATGAGCGGTAAGATGCATTTTGTCGGCCCTGACCAGCTGCACGGTTATACGAAGCGTCACACCACCGAGATCTATCCTGCGAACTTCGGATGGACTGTCGATTGGTCCAAGGGGCGCGAGTATCGGCCGACCAATCTGACCATGGCACCGATCATTGAGTCTGGCTCCTGCATTCGAACAATGCAGATGGATTATGATGACGAGGTTGCCTATTACGGAAATCAAGCCCTCTATGATTTGGCGCGCGCACCGGATGACAATCCTTTTATGCTGACGGTATCATTTACGCAGCCGCATTCACCATTTGTGATCTCCCAGGAATATTGGGATCTCTATAATCACGATGACATCGAGCTGCCGGCCGTGCCTGAAATTCCGCTTGATGACAAAGATCACCTCAGCCGCAATTTGCACTATTGCCAGGCGCGTCATCTCTTTACGGTGACGGATGATCATCGGCGCAACGCACGGCATGCCTATTACGGCATGATCTCGTACATTGATGCCAAAATCGGTGCGTTACTGGATACGCTCGAAAAGACGGGACTTGCAGAAAATACCATTGTTGTCTTTACCGCCGACCACGGGGAGATGATGGGTGAGCGCGGTATGTGGTACAAGCAGCACTTCTTTGAGTGGGCTGCCCGTGTGCCGCTCGTTGTGCATTTTCCGAAGCGTTGGAAAGCGGCGCGCGTCAAACAAAATACATCTCTGATCGATCTCATGCCGACCTTCCTGGATGCGGCACAGGGTTCACCATTCGAGAATTATCTTGATGATATTGACGGCCGATCTCTTGTGCCGGCTCTCGAAGGCGATACTAGCGGCATGTCTGACGTTGCGATCTCTGAGTTTGCAGCTGATGGCTCGACGGGGCCAAGCCGGATGGTCAAGAAGGGTTCGTGGAAGTATATGTGGCTCGAAGGCCAGGACACGCTGCTTTATAACGTCGAAGAAGATCCGCGAGAACTCGACAACAAGAGTGGTGATCCTGCCTATGCCGCGATCGAGACGGAGCTTGCTGCGATCGCGATGGATGATTGGGACCCTGACTACTATTTTGAAGAGATCGCACTCTGCCAGCAAAGGCGTCTGATGATCCACAAGGTCACTGAGGGCGATCCGACCTACGTAAATATCGTGCGTGGCGATGACGATCAACGCTATATACGTAATGCTGGTGCAGCTGATACCAAGGCTCGTGCGCGGTTGCCGTATGTTGCACCAGCCCAGCCGGATAAGGCAGACTAAAGCTCGTTGCGTTTACTAGAATCCTTAAGTCGCCCGAAGATTGGGCGTTTCAAGGCGCATTGTGAATTCTCTATAACGCGACATGTTGCCGTCGACACAACATGAAATCTCTGAACTGGCAGGAACGACAATGACTGATCAACCTCTATTCACGTTTGCGATCATTTCGGATACGCACATTCGTCCAGCGCAACTCGATGAGTCGTCACCGTTTCCCGTGAATGATCTGGCCAACGATCGTGCGCGCTTTGCGATCGCTGCGATTAAAGAGCATTATCCGGCATTTGTTCTGCATCTCGGCGACATGGTGCATCCGCTGCCGCATTTGCCGACTTATAAAGATGCTTGCCTGGAAGCGCATGACATCTTTGCGCCGATCCGGCCGATGATGCATTTCATGCCCGGCAATCATGACATCGGCGACAAGCCAAACCCGGATGCGCCCGCAGGCCCAGCGGATGATCATACGATCAGCCAATACGAAGCGGAGTTCGGGCCGAGCTATCACAGCTTTGAGTATGATGACTGCGTGTTTGTGATGATCAACTCGTCGCTGGTCAATTCCGGCGCGCCGCAGGAAGCCGAGCAACGCGACTGGCTTGAAGCGCTGCTCGTGAAGTCAGCCGGACGCCGGATATTCCTGTGCTCGCATTACCCGCCGTACATCTACTCAACGGATGAGCAGAGCCACTACGACAATTATGCTGAGCCAGGGCGCTCATGGTTTGCTGCGCTCGTTGTCAAACACAAGATCGAAGCGGTGTTTTCCGGGCACGTGCATCAGTTCTTTTACAATCGCCTCGCTGCAAGCCGTCTCTATTGCTTGCTGGCGACGAGCTTTGTCCGTCAGGACTATTCGGAAATGTACGGGATCGATCCACCGAAGGAGTTTGGCCGCAACGATACAGGTAAGTTCGGCTACGCTCTGATTGATGTTTACGCCAAAGGACACCAAGTGCGGGTCGTACCAACTGATGGCAATGGGCTCGCCAAAGGATCTGCCTTGGCGGCTGACCGGCAGCAATGGGAGCCACACCCTTCGACGCCAATTACTGTTCCGTTGAGGCATGCGTGGGCTGCGCCGATTGATATGCCGTTTAATGGTCCGATGGAAGAGTTTGCCCGAAAGCGTACGCGCAATGACTACACATTGATGCGGTTGCGGCAGATGGGGATCAATCGTGTACGGGTTCCGTTGACGGACCTTGCTGATCCGCAAATTCGATCACGGATGGCAGACTATGCGAGCACTGGTATTTCGTTCTCGTGCTTTTCGCTGAATGTTCCAGATGCCTCGATGATGGAGATTATCACTGATAATCAGCAACTCGTTGGGCAACTGGAAATCATCGGTGGATCGGATGATCTCAGTGACATTTCCGATGGCTTTGATCGGCTGTTGGGAAATAAGGGGCTTGCATGCGTCATCGGCAAATCTCACTCGTCGAAACATGAACCTAAAAGCGGCAGTAAGTTCGCCCATTCGGTTAGTTCCGGGTTCAAGTGGGAAAATCGCGAGACTGTGATTGCAGCGCTGCGAGCAGTGGATCCGGGTGGGATTATCTCAGGCCTGCTATTTCAGCTCAACCTTGATGACGAACTGGCATCCCGGCTGCGCGAAATGGATGCCTTTGCGGTTGCCAACAAGATCAAGATCGAAGTGAATGTACGGCTTGCCAATCGAAATCCAGCCATTGCCAATTTCGATGACGAAGCGATTGCGACACGTGTCGCTGAGGTTGTTCTGATCGCGGCCAATTTACAGTCGACGGCTATACAACTTGATACGTTTGTCGATATCGATCGGGGATACAATCCACGGCACGGTCTGATCGATCGGCACTACAACTTCCGGCCAGCAGGGCGGGCGCTGGCGAATTTGGCTTCGGGCGTGTGAACTATGTTTGCGTCGTTCAACCGTAGTTTACTGATCAGTAACTATGTCAGGGTGCGGATTATTGATCGTATTTTAAGACTTCTGAGCGATGTATATAAGATTGGAGAGTGGTCTGACGGTGCGTGGCCGGCAGAGATTTGGAAGTTCAAATGGGCCAGACCTACACATCAATCTTTGCTGTCGATGATGATCCGATACTCCTGCAGGTGTTGACCGCTTTTTTTGCCAAATACGACATCACCAACGTTGTGACTGCTAACAATGGCATTGAGGCAACCAAATTGGTTGTCGAGCGCGATGATATCGATCTGATCGTATCAGATCTTCATATGCCGGGAGCTGATGGGATCGAGTTTCTCGACTATCTTAAGGGCATTGGTTGCCGCGTTCCTTTAGTCATTGTCAGTTCTGCGGATAAATCAGCGGTGATGGCAGCTGGTGTGCTGGCGACGGCTTACCAGCTGAATTTTGTCGGATCGTTATCCAAGCCGATTGACTTTAACAAACTGGCGAGCTTGCTAGGTCTTCTCTAGCTGTTTGACCGACTTATGCCGCAGCCTCAGTAGTATCTGGCACTTGTTGCAGAGCTTCTAGCGTCTCATTCACTGCTTGTTCGAGATCAGATAACTCGACTGCCGACGGGTTTTGTTCGTTGTTGCGGGCATTGTTTTCGATCGCGTCTGCAAGATCCCCAACTTTGATAGCACCGACATTTCGGCTCAGTGACTTCAGTGCATGCGCCAAGTCTGCAACTTGTTGCAAGTCTGCTTCGTTATCCAAAGCTGTCAACTGAGAGAGTGTCGTGGAGGCATTGTCGATGTAGAGGCCGATGATCCGCCCGACGAGATCATCTCCGGGCGCTTGTATTTCTCGGATGGTACCAAGTACTTCCTGATCGATGATCGGAGCTATGCCGCAATTTGGGTGACGGGCTGATCAGGCGGCGTTTCGTGTCGGCTCAGTCACTTCGATGCCGTCAGAGAATTTGACGCCCTCGATGATTTTGGGCAAGTGGTTTCTTCCTTTCAATCGGCGCCACGTCTG
>CAJQQK010000329.1 GCA_905480435.1 uncultured Hyphomicrobiaceae bacterium
TACACCGTCGGCTTCGACGTGTTCGAGAAATACCTGCTCGGCCGCGAAGATGGCACACCGAAGAGCGCTGATTGGGCTGCCGGCATTTGCGAACTGGACGCAGATGACATCCGCAAGCTTGCCCGCGAAATGGTCGCCAAGCGCACGATGATCGCCACAGCCTACGGCCTGCAACGCGGCGACCATGGCGAACAGACATTCTGGATGACGGCCGTACTTGGTGCCCTAGTGGGCCAGATCGGCCTACCCGGCGGCGGTTTCGGTTTCGGCTATGGCAGTATGCATGGCCAGGGCAACCCATTGATGCGGGTTTTGCCGGTGTCACATTCGGCTGGTGAAAACCCGACAGGCAGCTTCATACCCGTCGCGCGCGTCACGGATCTGCTCGAAAAGCCAGGCGAAGAATATGATTTCGATGGGGAGTGCAGGCGTTATCCAGACACCAAGCTGGTTTACTGGTGCGGCGGCAATCCATTCCATCATCACCAAGACCTGAACCGCCTGCTGCAGGCTTGGCGCCGTCCTGATACGGTCATCGTCAACGAACCATGGTGGACGCCAACCGCTAAGCTCGCAGACATCGTGCTACCTGCGACGACAACACTGGAGCGCAATGATATTGGCGCCAGCTCCCGCGACCGCTTCGTGATGGCAATGAAGCAGGCCGTGCAACCACAACACGAAGCCCGAAATGATTTCGATATCTTTGGTGGCCTAGCTGAGCGCACCGGCGTTGCAAAAGCTTTCGGCTATGATCGCGATGAGATGACGTGGCTGCGCACGCTTTACGACGAAGGTTGCACCAAGGTTGCCGATAGCGGCCTCAACATTCCGGATTTCGATACGTTCTGGGAAGAAGGTTATATCGAAACCCCAATGCCAACTGAATTGTACAACGTATATTCAGATTTCAGAGCGGATCCAGCAAACAACAAACTGCCAACCCCGTCAGGAAAGATTGAGATCTTCTCAAGCACGATCGATGGTTTTGGCTATGACGATTGTGTTGGACATCCAAAGTGGTACGAGCCGGTTGAGTGGCTCGGCAGTGACGAAGCTGACAAATGGCCGCTGCATCTGATGTCCAATCAGCCAACTCACAAGCTGCACTCACAGATGGATTTTTCCGGGCCGAGCCTTGCAGCCAAAGTACGTGGCCACGAAATCGCAGCCCTCTCGCATGCCGAGGCGGACAAGCGCGATATTCAAGACGGCGACATGCTCCGCATTTTCAACGCACGCGGCTCGACGCTCGCCGTTGCCAAGGTGTCAGAAGATGTCCGCGATGGCGTTGTTTTACTGCCAACCGGTGCTTGGTATGACCCCTCGGAGGCTGCCGGCCCAGGCGGCACGGAAAAGCACGGCAACCCAAATGTGCTGACCATAGACAAAGGCACCTCAAGCCTTGGCCAGGGCCCCATGGCACACACGACGCTTGTTGAGGTCGAGGTCTACAAAGGCGACGTGCCGGACGTGACCGCGTTTACGTTGCCTGAAATCGTCCCATTGACGTAAAGGACTGCTCTATTTGAAGACCGGCTTAAGACAATTTGAACACGGATTGGTCTAACGTTTGCATATAACCCGGGAAGACACTGTTTGAACTCCCGGCAAGGCAACTGTGATGACCAATCCGAGCAGCCAAAACGCGCCAAGCCCAATTGCGCAAAAGCAAGTTTCACAAAAGCGAGGCGAAGTCGTCCTGATTGTCGCCGGCGGCGAATTGGCGGACCGTGCCATCAAACACCTGTCAGTCCGGTTTCCAGGGCTTGTGGTGCTCCAGGAAGAGCCCGAAACGAAGATGCAGGTTATCCGCCGCCGCATCAGGCTACTGGGTCCGATAAGTGCGTTCGGACAGATCATGGCTGGTTTTGCGTTCCGTCTGGCCGCACGTTTCAATATGAAACGCGCGCTTGAAATCCGGCAAGCTGATCCTTCTGGCGCGGAAGCGGGCGCCTCCCGCATTATCAAAATCGGCAACGTCAATTCCATGCGCTGCCGACGTGCATTGCAGCTGCTCGCACCGCGTGCCGTTGCTATTTATGGCACCCGCATCATCTCACAACGCACGCTTGATGCCGTTGACGCCCCGTTCATTAACTATCATGCCGGCATCAATCCAAAGTATCGCGGTCAGCACCCTGCCTACTGGGCCCGTGTTGAAGGCGATGATGAAAATGCCGGTGTCACAGTGCATCTCGTCGACAAGGGTGTTGATACCGGCGAAGTGATTTACCAGCAGCAGGTTGAATTCGCAGCTCGCGATAACATTGCGACCTATCAATACGTGCAGCTTGCGACAGGCATGGTGCTCTTGTCTCGTGTGATCCGCGATGTCCTCAAGGGTCGCCTGCAAACCCGGCGCGTCGCGCTGCCATCAAAGCTCTGGTTCCCGCCGACCATCTGGCAATACGTCTGGAACGGTACGATGAAAGGCGTTTGGTAGGCTCTTATGCGTACGGCATGCGCGCCATACTACAGCAAGTCGCGTTTAAACGGATTCACAATGCGCCTTGAAACGCCCAATCTTCGGGCGATTTAAGGTTCCTATTAAACGCGACGTGCTTTAACGAACCTTTGAACAAGCTCTACAGCCAATCGCCTATCTCTCGATCTGCGTTCCCGGACGTAGCGAAGCGAAGATCCGGGACCTTTCAAACTCGCCAGAGATGCATAACCCGCCGCCAGGTGTGAAGGTCCCGGATAAATGCGAAGGCATTTTCCGGGAACGCAACCGTTGAGCCGGTCACCAGAAGCTTTGACTTGATCAGAATTACCTTAAGCACGGCGGCTCGCGAGATCCAACTCCGTCGCAAACGGAATATCAATCATGCCGGCACGGGCATGCTCATCGGCGATGTCACCGATACGATGACGCAATTTTGCTATGCCGACCTTTTGCGCGAGCGGCTGCAGCATTGAGCGGGACATGAAGTAATTCACCAGATCATCAGTTGAAGTTGGCTTCAACCAGACATTGCGCGATCGTTCAACATTCTCGAACGCCTCAAGACTGCCCAACAGTGCCGGAATATCGCGTGCGCGGTAGTTACGACTGTAAGACGGGTCGATACTTTCGAGATAACTCTCGATCTCAGCCAGCACGACTGAAACCGCAGTCTGTCGATTGTTGTATAGGATCGCGAGTGTCCCACCCGGCGGCAGAACACGTGCAGCTTCAGCAAAGAATTTACCCATATCGAACCAGTGCAACGCTTGGGCAGCAAGCACCAGGCCGGCGTTTTTGTCATCGAGCGGCAACGCCTCGGCGCCCGCGTTGGCAAACGAGACATTCGGCTGAGCAGCCAGCGTGACGCGCGCCTTTTCAAGCATGTCAGCGTTGGGTTCGGCGGCTGTAATCGCCCAGTCCGGCATGGCCTTGGCAAGCAAGAGCGTCGCGATACCGGTGCCACAACCGATATCAATCGCGACTTTCGGCACATCAGCCGCGTTGGCGCGATCAACCAGCGCTTCGACGACGTCCGCAGGATAGGTCGGTCGATGCTCAGCATAGATATCGGCGAGACCGGTAAAGCGATCGGTGTTGTCAGGCTGGGACATGCTGGCTCCGCATTAGCGCAACTGGATGGACGGCATCGACCTTGCAAGGGACAGCCACAACATTTGGCAACTGTACAGAAGCATCTGAACTCAAAACGCGTCCGAGCCTCTGACAGACGACATCGCACATAATATGTAGGCGTGAAATGATCCAATTCTGGGGCACGAAAGAGCCGGAAGAAGCGCCTGCGCCAATTCCGCTAACTCTACCACAACGATTGAGCGATTCAGAGACCGTCCGGCTGCTTGGCGAAGCCTTCGACGTGATGACAGCCGTCTTGATCGATCACGCCGAGATCGAAGATGTCGCTGGTCGGGTTGGATACACACACGTCCTCAGCGAAGATCAAACGCCATCGCTTCAATTGCAGAGTTATAGGCACGCGCGCGACGAGCATCGTCTAATTCTCAATACGCATCTCTATTCAAAATATGTCCGTCAGGTTCTGCATTTGACCATCCCCGGCGGCATGACACTTGAGGCGTTCGAACGATTTCGGCTCGGTCGCGAATGCATTGGCTGCACATATCATTGGCATGCGCATCTCTATGGTGAATGGCACACGTCAGAGCCGCAGAGTGCTGATGCCTTGTCACCACATTGCAGAAATTCTCCAGTCTTCATCGAGCTACGCCAAGACGTTTTCCAGGGCGAGTCACTCTTGCTCCGCGTGACGTTCCATCGATTGATTGTCCTGAGCTAACGAGCGAGTTGCCTCGACGCTCTATCGGACGCACTATCAGCCTCAAGAAAATCGATCGGCAATGGGGTGCAGCAATGGGTGGGGATATGAGCATGGGCGTGGTTGGATTGGATATCCCGGCTGAACCGGGAATGCCGCTTGAAGATATCGCAACACCAGCGCTTATTATCGATCTCGACGCTTTTGAGCGCAACGTCGAAACCTTGCGCCAGTTCATCACTGCGAATGGCATTCGCCACCGCGCTCATGCAAAGACGCACAAGTCAGCCGACATCGCACGCTATCAGATGGAAAAAGGCGGCGCCTGTGGCGTCTGCTGTCAGAAAGTAAGCGAGGCGCAGGCCTTGATCGCAGCTGGCATCAAAGACGTGTTGGTTTCCAATCAGGTCATCGATAAACGCCAGATTGCACACCTTGCCGAGATGGCACGCGATGCCCGTGTCATCGTCTGCGTCGATGATGCAGCCAACGTCGATGCGCTATCAGAAGCGGCTCAAAAGTTCGGCACTACGATTGAATGCCTTGTTGAAATAGATGTCGGCAGCGGTCGCTGCGGTGTCGAATGGGGCGCGCCGACAACCGCGCTTGCCGGCAAGATTGCCCAGAGTCGGGGTCTTAAATTCTCAGGTCTGCAGGCCTATCAGGGCAGCGCCCAGCACAAACACACAGCGGTTGAACGCAAAGCACTGATCGATGTCGCGATCGATCAGGTTCGCCAGACGGTCGCGATGCTCGACGCGGAGGGCCTGCCCTGCGATATCATCGGCGGTGCCGGCTCTGGCTCGTACGAACTGGAAACAGCATCCAGCATTTACAATGAGCTGCAGTGTGGCTCGTACATCTTCATGGATGCTGACTATGGCCGCGTGCTGGATGGTAATGGCAAACCCAAATCGGATTTCGAGAACGCGCTCTTCATTTTGACCACCGTTATGTCAAAAACCAAACCAGGCCTTGCGATCTGTGACGCCGGCCTCAAGGTGCAAAGCGTCGACTCTGGTCCGCCGGTTGTCTTCGATCGTGAGGACCTTGAATTCATGAAATGCTCAGATGAGCATGGCGTCATCAACGATCCCGCTGATAGCTTGGCGCTCGGCGACAAGCTCAAGCTGATCCCGGGGCACTGCGATCCGACGTGCAATATCCATGACTATTACGTCGGTGTCCGCGGCGATGTTGTGGAATGTCTATGGCCGGTGACGGCCAGAGGGCGGGCTTACTAGGTGCACGCCCTCTTTGAAATGACAGCCTAAACCCAGGGGCGACCGGCTGCGATTTTGGCTTCGTAAGCGGTGATCGAGGCTTCTTTCTGCAATGTCAGCCCGATATCGTCGAGACCGTTGATCAGGCAATGCTTGCGGTGCGCGTCAACTTCGAATGTGTCCGTCTTGCCGTCGGGTCCAAGCACGGTCTGGGCTGGCAGATCAACAGTGATTTCAGCGCCTGGCAGCTCAAGCAGGAAGCGCAGCAGCTCATTGACGCGCTCTTCCGGCAGTTTCACTGGTAAAATGCCGTTCTTAAAAGTGTTGCCGTAGAAAATATCAGCAAACGACGGTGCAATGATGCAGCGCAGACCGAAATCAAGCAACGCCCATGGCGCATGCTCGCGGCTTGAGCCGCAGCCGAAATTATTGCCAGCGACCAGGATTTTGGCTTCACGATAGGCATCGCGATTAAGCACGAAGTCCGAAATTTCCTTGCCCTGCTCATCAAAACGCATCTCAGCGAACAGTGATTTGCCAAGCCCCGTGCGCTTAATGGTCTTCAGATACACTTTCGGGATGATCATGTCCGTATCAACGTTGATCATGTTCATGGGCGCAGCAACGCCCGTCAGTGTTGTGAATTTATCCATCGTCGGCCGGTCCTCGATCGCAAATTGGCAATTGATACCTCTTAAATCCCGACATCACCGCCCGGTCAAGCGCGGAGCATCATCCCAAGCCAGACAATGGCGACAAGCCACATTGCGATTTGGGCCAAAATCGACTTGTTAGAGGGTAATCGCTCTAGAAATCTGGACACTGCTGACTATGCACGACGATCAAGCAACGCCACGCGCCTACCGTATTGGAATTGACGTCGGAGGGACGTTTACCAAGGCGGTCCTGATAGATCACGCAACCAAAGCGGTCGTCGGGCGCTACTCGGTGCTCACCACGCATGCTCATGAACGCGGTGTCGCGGCTGGCGTGGTTGAGGTTTTTCGCAACGTTCTCTCACAATCGGATGTCGCAGCCGATGACGTGGTATTCCTTGCGCATTCAACGACGCAAGCGACCAATGCTCTGCTCGAGGGTGACGTTGCCAAGGTCGGAGTAATTGGTATTGCAGGTGCGGCTGCCGCCAAGCTGGCGGAACCACAGGTCCGTATCGACCCAATCGATCTGGGCCCCGGCCGTGTGTTGCCGACAACCAATCAATTTCTTGTCGCGGAAGAGATCAATGATGCGGCGATCGCAGGCGCCATTGGCGCTTTATCAGCTGAGGGCGCCGAGGTGCTGGTCGCCTCTGCCGCGTTCGGCGTTGATAATACCGCCAGCGAGGAACGCGTTCGCGAGCTTGGCCGGGCCAAAGGCCTACTTGCAACCTGCGGGCATGAAATCACGCGGCTCTATGGTCTGACGACACGAACGCGGACAGCCGTGATCAATGCATCAATTCTGCCGAAAATGAACGCGACAGCCGAGATGACCGAGCAAAGCGTGCGCGAAGCCGGCATCAAAGCACCGCTGATGATTATGCGCGGTGATGGCGGCGTCATGGATATCGCCGAAATGCGGCACCGACCGGCCATGACCATGCTCTCCGGTCCAGCCGCCAGCGTTGCGGGCGCGCTGATGCATCTCAAAATTTCAGATGGCATCTATTTCGAAGTTGGCGGCACGTCGACCAACATCGGCGTCATTCAGAATGGCCGTCCAACGGTATCGTATGCCCGGGTTGGTGGTCATGAGACCTACGTCAATTCTCTGGATGTGCGCGTTGTGGGCATTGCCGGTGGCAGTCTCATTCGCGCTGAGCCAGGAAAATTGATCGATGTCGGACCACGTAGTGCGCATATCGCAGGACTGCCCTATGCGGCATTCGCCGAGACGAACACCATGAGCGAGCCCGTGCTCGAAACGTTCGAGCCGCGAGACGGCGATGGCGATGATTACATTGCGATCCGAGTTGCTGATGGCACGCGCTACGCGTTGACCACAACATGTGCAGCCAACGTTCTGGGCCTCGCCAAGCCCGGTATGCACGCGCATGGCAACACGGCCTCAGCGCGCGCGGCCTTCGCACCGTTCGCGGCCTATCTTGATGTCGACATCGACGCTGCTGCCCGGCAAGTGCTCGACTGTGCGACAGACAAGGTGATCCCCGTCGTTGATGGCTTGATCAAGGAATATGGTCTTGATCCGGATCAGTGCCTGTTGGTCGGCGA
This sequence comes from uncultured Hyphomicrobiaceae bacterium, assembly GCA_905480435.1. GTDB lineage: Bacteria > Pseudomonadota > Alphaproteobacteria > Rhizobiales > Hyphomicrobiaceae > CAJQQK01. Next base: position 7,699 of record CAJQQK010000329.1, read on the forward strand.
GGGCGGTGGCGCTGCAGCGTTGGTTCCACATGTTTCCGCACGCACGAACTACGCGCATGAAATATCGAAAGATGCCGAGGTGATCTCCTCGATTGGCGTCGCGCTCGCTCTGGTTCGCGAAACCATCGAACGGATCGTGCCCCACCCGCAACCAGAAGATCTGCAGGCATTACGCGACGAGGCAATCGAAGCCGTTGTGCGGCTCGGCGCCAACCGTGATGCTGTCGAAGTCACCGTTGAGGTTGACACGCAGACCAACCGGATGCGCGCCACCGCGATTGGGGCCGCCGAAATGAACGTCAAAGATGAGAGTGGTGCCATCTCGGAAGCGGAAGCGCGCCAGATCGCAGCACACTCCATGCACGTTGCCAGCAGCTCCTTGTCATTGAGCGCGCAAACGGACGGCTACCGCGTCTATTCGGAAACGCCGACAGGCGCCGCCCGCGTGCGTGCTGTCGATTGGGAGGGCACCCTGAAAGTCCAGCGCCGCCGCGCCTTTGTCGGCAAAACACAAGCATCTGAGGCCAAAGATGCAATCATTGCGCTCTGGCAGGAAGCCGACTTGGCACGTGAAGCCGGAGTTCGCGGTGCCCCCCGTATCATGATGATGCACGGTCGTCATCTGGTAGATTTGTCAGGCGTCGAAACGCTGGACCAGGCACTGGCGCTGGCTGCCAGCGAAATCGCAGGCCTGGACGGAGACGCCGCCATAGCATTGGTCGCCGCTCCACCGCGCTGAGGCATCAAACTGCGATATCGTGACAGCCGCTAAACCTTTTTAGCGACGATGTATCTGCTCGGTGAAGGATGATCTCCAGCTTCAATGATCTTGAAGCCATGAGAGGTCATCGCGTCGTCCAACTCCTTGATCTCCATGAAGTTCACGTAAGGTGCTTTCCCGAAAAATTGCATAATCGGCAACACCGCCTTGATCATCCGAAATTTAAAAGATGCGCCTTTGCCAGGTTTGCAGACCGTCTTGGAAATGAACGTACCGCCGGGTTTCAGCAGACCGTTAATCGATTGAAGAGCAGCCGGCAAGTCTTCCAGCAGATGCAATAAATTGAGCGCGAGCACCACATCGTAAGGTCCGTGCTCGGCAGTATCGCCAAACTGATCGGCGGTCAAAAACGTGACATTCGACACGCCCTGATCTCGCGCCTTGTCGGTTGCGATCTCGATCATCTTGGTGGACACATCGCTGGCAATAATCTGCTCAACATCACCTGATAAAAGCAGGCTCCTCGACGAATTGAGTGGGTGGATCAGGTGTTTTTGGGTGGTCGGTTTTCTGCTTAATCCTGTTGGCAGAGCATTCCCCGTCGATGTGACGGGCGGCGGTCAAGGACGCGCTCTATAGCGCGCCCGCGAGGGCTT
>CAJQQK010000330.1 GCA_905480435.1 uncultured Hyphomicrobiaceae bacterium
GGGGGGGGGGGGGCGCTCGACGGGTGAGACGCGCAGTGGATTCCATTTGCCCTGTGCATGATGCGGTCTGCATAGCGTCTGAGCGCCGCATATTCACACGCTTGAGTATTGGCGAGGGAAGCTATGTATCGCGTAATTCCGTGTTTCGCCGCGGTGTTGGGGCTTGTTGGACTGGTTGATCGTCAATCCTGATCAAGCGCCTCTGTCTAGCCATCCCAACCGATTTGGCGTGCCACGTTCAACACGCCAAATTTAGCTCCCCAGGATGGATCAGAGCTACAATTGCACTATTCGCATAATGTATATTATGGAAAACAACACAATCTTAGCCCATCATTGTCAATAAATTAGATCACTCTCTATCTTCATATTTTTCAGCGACCAGCGCATCGAGCAAGCGTACGCCCCAACCTGACGCCCATGACCGGCTGATATCCGTCTTGCCGGATGCCATGGCAACGCCCGCGACATCAAGATGAACCCAAGGCGTGTCTTTGACAAACCGCTGCAAGAACTGAGCAGCTGTGATGGAGCCGGCTAAGCGGCCACCAATGTTTTTCATGTCAGCGTTCGGCGTATCAATTAATTTATCGTAAGCAGCCCCGAGTGGCATCCGCCATACTTTTTCGCCGGTTGCCTCCCCTACTTCGGAAAGCGCCACGGAGAGCTCATCATCGTTGGAAAACAACCCGGCGCGTTCCTTGCCAAGCGCCACTAAAATGGCTCCGGTCAATGTTGCCAGATTGATCATGAACCGGGGATCAAAGCGCTCACGCGCATACCAAAGTAGATCGCACAGCACGAGGCGGCCTTCGGCGTCTGTATTGATCACCTCGATCGTTTGGCCTGACATCGACGTCACGATATCGCCTGGACGCTGGGCCTTGGAAGATGGCATGTTCTCAACCAAACCAACGATGCCAATTGCATTAACGGGCGCCTTTCGTCCGGCAAGAGCTGCCATGAGCCCTGTGACACAGGCCGCACCACCCATATCCCCTTTCATGTCTTCCATGCCACCCGCTGGTTTCATGGAAATGCCGCCGGTATCGAACACCACACCCTTGCCAACAAAGCAGAGTGGCTTATCAGAATCCGACTTATTGCCATGCCATTGCATCACCGCAACGCGAGCCGGGCGGTCGCTACCTTGGGCAACGGCCAGTAGAGAATCCATCTTGAGCATCTCAAGCGCTGCCACATCGAGGATTTCAACTTCAACGCCGAGATCGCTGAGCTTTTCGCACTCGGCAGCAAACTCTAGCGGTCCCAGTGTATTCGCCGGCTCATTGACAAGATCGCGCGCGATACAAACGCCATTAGCGATGGCCTGTCGCGCAACAAACGCAGCACGGGCCGCCTCGGGATCGGCAACGTGGAATGTCAACTTCTCCAGTTTGGTCGCGGGCCTCCCATCGTCACTGTCATCGTTCTTCTTAGTTTTATACTTGTCGAACTTGTAGTGCCGGAGCTGTGCGCCCATTGCCAGGTCAGCTGTCACGCCGGCGATATCATCTACATCAGCAATGTCGACCACAATCACAGCAGATGCGGAACGCAAACCCGCTATCAAACCAGCTGTCCGACCGCCCGCCAGAACCCAGTCATTGGTCGACATCTTGTCGACATCACCCAGACCGGCCACCAAGACGCGCGCGTTCGGCATTTTAGAGGGTGCGAGCACATCGATATGGCGTTTCGCCTGCCCTGAAAAATCTGCTACTTCGGCTGAACTCCGAAGCTGACCGTCCAGTGCGTCATCCAGCTTCTTTGCTCGCGCTCCAAATGCTAGATCCTTTCCAGCGAACAGTAGTATCGATCCCGACAATTCGTCGTCAAAGCCGGTATCCAAATCGGCGAATTTGATAGCAAGCGTCAACGGCATGAAGCAGTCCTTCTATTCTCTATTTGGGATAGTTCTGGGGGCAGACCGCGCAGGACGCGCATTCGACCGAGACTGTTATAATACACCCAACCTATCGATTTTGTATTGCCAGACTACACATTCTTTGATCCCTATCCAAGCGCTAGCCTGCTGGAGTCGATGTCACCTTCGGCGGCGTTCGACAGCAGTTGGCCGAATTTCGGCCACGCTCACATGGGAGCGATACGTCGACGGGGTTGAAGGCGGTAAAAAAGACAGCGCAACTGTGTGCTTGCCGTGCCGACTTGGGGGAACTAATAACGGACAATGGGCATCTTTGGCCGATACGTGTTCCGCCAGGCATTCTCTGCCATGGTGTTGATTTTACTGTCGTTGAGCGGCGTCGTGTGGATCGCCCTGGCGTTGCGACAACTGAAACTCGTCACCAGCAAGGGACAAGACACCGTCACGCTCGTTCAGATGACGACCTTGGCCCTGCCAGGATTGATGGCTCTGATCGCTCCGGTCGCTTTGCTGATTGCGGCAATCCACGTGATCAATCGCCTGAACAACGACAGCGAGTTGATCATCCTGTCGGCATCAGGCGCTAATATATGGACGTTGATGCGACCATTACTCGTCCTGGCGCTGGGGACATCGATCCTACTATCGCTGTCGAATCATTATCTGATGCCTTGGTCTTTACGACTGCTACGCGAAAAAATCGTCGAAGTCCGATCAGATCTGCTCAGTCAGGTGCTCCTACCGGGACGCTTCTCGAGCCCCGAAAGCAATGTCGTCATCCATATTCGAGATCGCCGCTTCGACGGAACGCTCGAAGGCATCTTGATGCGCGACACCCGCAACCCGAAAGAATTGATCACATACCTCGCGGAGCGCGGGCGTATCGTCAAGCAGCCCTCGGGTTCCAGTTTTCTGACGATGTCTAACGGCCATATCCTGCGCGCGAAAGACATCAATGAGCCGCCGGAAATGCTCACATTTTCAAGTTATGCCATTGATCTCGAAAGGTTTGAAGGCAAGCTCCAAAAGAGCACCTGGCGGCCCCGTGAGCGCTACTACAACGAACTCGTCAATCCAGACAAAACCGAACCTGATTATCAACGTAAAAAGGGTCATTATCGCGCTGAGTTGCATGAGCGGCTGACCAGCCCGCTATACCCGTTCGTTTTTGTATTGGTGATCGTCGCTTTTGTCGGCCAGGCTCAGTCCATTCGCCAGAACCGCGTCCATGCGACTGCCACAGGATTTCTCGCTGCGGCCTCCTTCCGAATGGCCGGCATGGCAACCAACAACTTTGTCGTTCTGAACGAGGACGCAGTGCCGCTGCTCTACATCATACCGTTGTCTGGGATACTGATTGGTCTCATCATGATACTGCGGCCACGATCACCCGCCCGTGGCCGGACGCGCTTAGAACGCATGACCGAGGCCATCGCCGACCGCGCTGAAACGCTCTGGCAACATACCAAAGGGCGTGCAACTGGCCGCACAACAGGCCCTTCCACTTGATGCGAATCGACTAAGCCGTCCATTCCGCCAAACATCGTCGACAGGACATTTCCCCGGACATGACCTCGCAGAAGACATTGTTCCGATACATCGCACGCCGCTTCCTATTCGCAATCGGAGGCGCCTTTGCGTTGTGCGCCGGCCTGATCTTCATGATCGATTTCGTGGAAATGCTGCGCCAGGCAGGCAAATATGGTGGCGCGAGTCTTCCGGTGATCGCCTGGATAACTCTGCTCCGGTTGCCGGCATACACCGAGGTCTTGCTGACGTTCGCTATACTCGTCGGGAGCATTTCAACTTTCGTGAACCTGGCCCGCAGCAGCGAGCTCGCCGTCATGCGAGCCGGCGGGATGAGTGCCTGGCTGTTTTTACGCCCCGGTATTCTGGTCGCGTTCCTGCTCGGCATCTTTGCCATCACGGTCTACAATCCCATTTCGGCCAGCGCCCGTGCAGAAGCCGAACGTTTACATGCCGAAGTATTTGGCCGAGCGTCTAATTTTCTCCGCCAACAGAGCGGCTTACCTTGGATGCGACAGGACGGCAACGATGGCCCATCGGTCATCTGGGCGGCTAACGCTACAGAAGGCGGATTGAAACTCACGCAGGTCCGAATTCTGCAATATGATTCTAACGACAAATTCGTCGAGCGCGTGCACGGCAAGCATGCTCGTCTGCAGGACGGTCATTGGGTTGTGACCAATGGCTGGGTGGTGCGACCAAACGAACCGCCGCAGCTCTTCGAGACCTATGCAGTTCCGACGTATCTCTCGCCAGACCGAGTTCAAGACGCCATGGGGTCGGTGAGATCCCTGTCGTTCTGGGAGCTTCCCACGATCATCGACCTTGCCGAACGAGCCGGGCTGACATCTGCGCCCTACCATGTCCAGTTCCAACTTTTGTTATCCAGGCCATTCTTGCTCGCTTTAATGGTGCTTTTGGCCGGCACTGTGTCGTTGAAGTCATTCCGGTCCGGAGGCATTCAGTCTATGGTGATCGTGGGAGTACTGGGGGGCATCTGTTTCTTTCTGATGGTCGAAGTTTCCCGGCAGATAGGAGTTGCAGGATTGGTCGCACCGTGGATTGCGGTTTGGGTGCCAATTTGTGTGGCTTTTGCATTTGCATCGACGATCATTCTCCATCAGGAGGATGGTTAAGCAGTGTTGCGTAAGAGGCCGAAACGAGAGATGCACCGGTTGAATGGGGAAACCGCACGCGGACTGAAGGCCACTGATTGGCTGATCGGCATCGCGATGGCGTGCGCCTTATCAACCGTAGTTATTTCAACTTCGGTGCTGGCCCAGCAACTCGACAAGAACCTCGACCCGAAATCATTCGGCGCAGCGGGGACCAAACAAGCAGCACCCGGCGGCGGCTCGTTCCCGAAGACGCCACAAATTGACCGCGCTCAGCCCTTGTATCTCCAGGGCGATGAACTGATTTACGACAATACCGGTCGCCGCGTGACAGCTCGTGGCAACGTCGAAATTTACTACAACAACTACATTCTGACCGCCGACGAGGTCATTTACGACCAACGCGCTGGCCAACTCAGTGCCAAGGGCAATGTATTGCTACGCGAGCCAGGCGGCGCCAAGACGACCACCGACCAACTCGTGCTGTCAGATGACTTCCGGGACGGCTTCGTGCAATCGCTCAGCTTCACCGCGAAAGACGATTCGAAGATCACTGCCGAACGTGCGACGCGCCGCGCAGGAAATATTACTGAATTTGAAAATGGCAAATTCACACCTTGCAAATCGCCGCGCGGCACGCCACCTGCTTGGTGCATCAGTGCAAAACGCGTAATCCACGACAAAGAAGCAAAGACCATCCGCTATGAAGATGCGGCATTCGAACTCTTTGGCGTGCCAGTTCTTTACGTCCCATATTTTGAGCACGCTGATCCCACAGTTAAACGCAAATCCGGCTTCCTGACGCCGAGCTATGGCAGTTCAGGCGACCTCGGGTACATGGCCGAAGTTGCCTATTTCTTCAACTTGGCACCCAACTACGATTTCACGTTGCATCCGACCTACACGTCAAAGCAGGGCATCCTTTGGCAAGGCGACTGGAGACATCGCATCGCTGTCGGTTCAATCGCCGGTCAATACAGCGTAGAACTTGCTGGCATCGACCAGGACATTAACAAGCTGTCGGTCGATAATCCCCGCTCGGATCTTGATGGTTTTCGTGGAAGCATCAAGACCACCGGCGCCTTTTCCGTCGCCTCGTGGTGGAATTTTGGCTGGGATGTGACACTTGAAAGCGACGACTCGTTCCGGCGGTTCTACAAACTCGACAACATTCTCCTCACCGATCGCGTGAACACCGTGTTCCTCAATGGCCTTGGCGAACGGAGCTATGTTGCCGTTACCGGCTACCATTTCGGTGGCCTACTGCTCTCAGACCAAGACGTGTCGGAAAGTAAAGTGCATCCAGTCTTCGATTGGAACTACGTCGTCAATGCCCCTGTCGGCGGTGGTGAACTGAGCTGGAACGTCAACGCGTTAAGCTTCACGCGCGACCAGGACTTTCAGAATGGCGGCGGCACTCAGCAAAAAGTTGATTCTGTCGTCCACCGAGCATCGGCAAACATCAATTGGCGTCGCCGGATGATGGACAGCATCGGGATTTCGTATACGCCATTTGCCAGCTTGCGCGGTGACGTTGCCACTTACAAAGACGTCGTGGATCCGTTGACCGACAATCTTGTGAACGACAGAACAGTAACGCGCGGCACAGCCGCTGCAGGTATTCTTGCCTCCTATCCGTGGATCAACCACACTTCGACGGCGTCTCATACTATCGAACCGATCGGCCAAATCATCGCGCGGGCTGGCCGTGCTGGCCAACAAAATTCGTTGCCCAATGAGGACGCTCGTAGCCTCGTATTTGACGACACAAATTTATTCGAAGTCGACAAGCATTCCGGCTATGACCGTCTCGAAACCGGCACACGGGCCAATGTCGGTCTGCAATACACGTTTCAGCTGAACAGCGGAGGGTATGCACGCATCCTTGCCGGCCAAAGTTTCCATATCGACGGCCGTAACAATTACGCAGATGCGATCGGCAACGAACCGACCACCGATACCGATACCAACGGCACCCGGTTTATCAGCCACACCGGTGATGCAGGGCTGGACACGGCGAGATCGGATTATGTTGTGGGTGCCTACATCGCGCCATCGTCGAATATACGATTTGTTGGCCAAGCACGATTTGACGAACGCGACCTCGATTTGCGCCGTTCAGACATATACGCAACAGCCAACTACGGGCCATTCGTGGCCCAAGCAACCTATTCGTATACGGCACCCAATTCGTCGGTCGACAACACGTCACCACAGCAGGACGTAACAGGGAGCCTATGGGTCCAGTTCAGCGAACGATGGTCATTGGGCGGCATGCTTCGCTATGACATCGACGAGAAAGAACTTCGTCAAGATGCCCTATCCCTGCGTTACGCAGACGAATGTTATGTCCTAACAACAACTTATCAGACGACGAATATCGTTGACAGCGACAATGGCATCACCAAAGACCAATCAATTATGGTCCGGTTTGAGTTTAAGCATTTGGGTGGCTTCAACTACAAAACGGATGCCTTGGGCGCTAACTAGCAGTACGTACCCTCAGCTTTGCGCATCGACGCGCGGCGCAAAACCGGAAATTGCTGATAGTCGGACAGCATCGTTTTTGCAAAATCGCCTTGTTTGCTATGGATGTAGTAGTTGCCAATTCGAGTCGTCTCTGAGATCTAACGATCCGACACGTAATCTCGATAAGCGATGACCAACCAGTCATCTAAGGTGATCTAGGTCCAAGCCCAACAGCAACACGGAATTGCACCAATATGCTCGCAAAAACAGCAAGATCAGCCGCGCGTCAGCTCGTTTGTTTGCCAATTGCAATGCTGGCAATCTTGCTGACAACGATCAATGTCGAAATCGCCCATGCGCAGTTTGGCGAAGGCGCCGTGATTGTAACTGTGCCGTCAACAGATAGTAATGTAGCTCCTGCCAAGCCACTTGCACGTCCACCTAAGGCGTCGTCGCAACCCAAACGACAGAGGAAGGCATCGGTCAGACGTCCTCGACCGAGACGCACGCGACCGCGCCGCGCAGGTGCCGAAAAACTAAAGATAGCCGTTCTCGTCAATGACTCCCCCATCACTGAGTATGAAATCGGCCAACGCGCATCGCTTCTGGCTGCCCGTTCTAGTATCCGCAAAAAGGCCTCTGCGACCTTCAAAAAGCTTATCAGTCGACCGAGTACGAACAAGCGCCTCAGAGCAATTCTAGATAAAACCATCCGCGCGAACCAAGGCCGCAGCCGCAAACAAATCCTTGCGATCTTTGAGCGCCAAAAGAAACAGTATGCTCTGTCCGTTCAAAGACAGGCCATGGCCATTGCTCGCAAGAGTGCCATCCCTGGCCTCCGCAAAAAGGCCACTCAGGAGCTCATTGAAGAACGCTTGAAGCTGCAAGCCGCAAAGCAATTCCAAGTGTTGGTTTCGGACGCGCAACTGACCAAAGTCATGCAAGGAATTGCCAAACGCAACAAATTGTCGTTTGCAAACTTCAAAAAACAACTTGCCCGTCAGGGAACTGATTACAAAACCATGCGAACGCGGATCAGGTCTCAAATGTCATGGGGCCGTCTGATTAATGCCAAATTCGGCCGCTTCGTTGATGTCAACCAGAAGACAATTGATGAATCTGTGATTGCTGGAAATGACGCGACCAAGGTCAGCATTCATCTCCATCGTTTCATCTTCAAACTACCCAATAAGATTACTCAACGTGACATCGCCCAACGAATGGTCGAAGCGGATGCGATGCGCGCAAGATTTAACGGCTGTACAAGCTCTCGCAAATTGGTTGTGGGCCATAAAGGTGTTGCATTCAAAGATATGGGTTTTCAGGTTGCTGCAGCCGTTGCAGAGCCGACGCGTAGCCATCTCCTGAATTTGGGTGATGGCAAGATGGCACCGGCGATAACAACAAAGGATGGCGTGGCTCTATTCGCTATATGTGGCAGACGATCAGGAACCAAGAGTTTTGCCGCACGAGCTGCTGCCGTGAATACCTTGCGCCAGAAGCACACACGCATATATGGCCGCAAATACCTGAGTGACCTGCGTCGCGAAGCCCATATTGAATATCGCACACAATGAGCCCCCTCGCGTTTGACGGACTACCAGCCCTGCGCGAGGTCATCGAGTCCCATGGGCTGTCGCCCAAGAAAAACCTCGGCCAGAACTTTATTCTGGATCTCAATCTGACAACCAAAATCGCCCATCTTGCTGGCCAGATCAAAGACCGGACCGTCGTCGAAATTGGCCCCGGACCCGGCGGATTGACGCGCGCTCTTCTTCAAGGGGGGGCCCGCAAAGTCATAGCAATTGAGCGTGATGAACGTTGCTTAGCAGCCCTCGACGACGTCTCCCGTCATTGGCCGGACCGCCTCACTGTTCACGCCGCTGACGCACTCAACGTCAATTGGCCAGATATCATTCAATTAAGCAGCGTAGAGCCAGACGAGAAGCTGCTGATCATAGCGAATCTTCCCTACAGCATCGCAACTAAGTTGCTAATCGGCTGGCTTGAGACAGAGCCTTGGCCACCTTGGTTTGATGGCATGGCATTGATGTTCCAACGTGAAGTCGCCGAGCGTATCGTCGCCGAACCATCGACGAAGCCTTATGGACGATTAGCCGTGATTTCCCAGTGGCGCTGTGCGTGTGACATTTCCCTGACACTTGGGCCCGAAGCATTCACGCCGCCGCCCAAAGTTGCATCTGCAGTTGTGCGTTTCACGCCACGCCAATCACCAGCACCAGCGTGCGACGTACGTGCCCTCGGTCAGGTATCGCGTGTCATATTCGGCCAACGCAGGAAGATGCTGCGTGCCACGCTAAAAACCCTCTTTCGCGATCCTGAGACCATACTTGAGGGCCTTGGCATTGAACCAACCGCACGCGCTGAAACATTGACGGTCAGCGATATTGCCAGACTGGCCATCGCAATGGAGCAATCAAAGTGATTCTTGGATGCGGCGGACGAAACGCGGCAGCGCCATCTGTCGGTCTCGCTTGTGCCGCTCAGCAACCAGAATGGCCTGGAGAGCCGCGCTACTGGCATCCAAATCATCATTGACGATCACATAGTCGTATTCACCCCAGTGACTGATCTCATCGGAAGCGCGCGCCATGCGATCCGCAACGACTTGATCGCTGTCCTGCGCTCTTGCTCGCAGGCGTTCTTCCAAAATCGGGCCAGACGGCGGCAGCACGAAAACGCGAACTAAATCCTGCGCCATCGCCTCCGCGATCTGCTGCGCACCCTGCCAATCAATATCAAACAGAATATCTCGTCCAGCCTCCAATGCGTCCTCAACCGCGGCGCGTGGTGTTCCATAGGAATGATTGAATACCCGAGCCCACTCGAGCAACTCACCCGCTTTGCGCCGGGCCTCAAATATCTGTTCGTCGACGAAAAAATAATCGCGACCGTCAATCTCGCCCGAGCGCGCTTTTCTAGTCGTCAATGAAACCGACAACGTGATCAATGGATCGGACTGCAGCAGGCGTCCAGCCATGGTCGTCTTTCCAGCGCCTGATGGCGAGGACAACACGAGCAGCAAGCCCCGGCGTTCCACCGGTGAACGCTCTTTGTCCAGCTGGCTATTCAATGTTCTGCACCTGCTCACGCATTTGTTCGATCGTTGATTTGAGTTCTAATCCGAGCTTCGTTACACCGGCGTCGTTCGACTTTGAACACAGCGTGTTGGCTTCACGATTGAACTCCTGGGTCAGAAAATCAAGCCGACGCCCGATGGCGTCTTCAGCACTTAGCAACTCTCTCGCCGCCGCGACGTGCCCTCGTAACCGCTGCAGCTCTTCTTCAACATCTGCTTTCGCTGCAAGAAGAACGGCTTCTTGATGCAAACGTGCCTCATCGAAGCTCGCCGCCTTCTCGTCAACTAGTCGTCTTATCTGCTCTTTAAGCCGTTCTCCAATCACCGCAGGCGAACGGGCTGGCGATACAGCCACCGCTTCGACGAGCTCGGAAATACGGTTCAGTTGCTCTTTGACAATGTCGCCCAGTCGTCGGCCCTCACCAGCCCGCGCATCAACAAGCGCATCCAATGCCCGCTCGAGCTCGGACAGTTGCGCAACCGCCCGCGCCTTCACGACCTCTTCGCTCTCTTCAACCTCAACAGTGTCCAGCACACCACGCAAACTTAGTAATCCATCGACCGTGGGAGCGGACGCGCCGAGACGCTCCTGAAGATCTTTCGCCACCACCCATATCTGCGATAGCGCATCTTCGTTCACGACAATCGCTGAACCGCTAACCGTCCGCCGTTGATTGAGTTGGATATTAACGTTCCCACGCGTTAAACGCTTCGCCACGCGCTCACGTGTCGGCAATTCGACCTGTTCGCTACCAGGTGGCAGCCGCAGCCGAACATCAAGCCCTCGACCATTTACCGAACGCAGCTCCCAGAACCAGCTGGCGCCGTCGTCTGCACCATCCACGCGTGCAAACCCCGTCATACTCATAACGGCCATAGTAGCCTCAAAAGGTGATAACAGACATGATTGAGTGACGGTTTTAAGCGGTTTCGCCTTGAAAACAAACCATCCGTTTGCGCGGTACCAATCAGCGCAGATTTGGACGTTTGACGGGCAATGGGACGGGGCCAAGTGACTCGGTCTGACTGGCAACTGACACTGTTGCACCAGGCTTCGTATTGAGCAGCGTCGGGGCAACATTGCCACTCGCGGTCTCGCTCCCAGCTTTGTCCCCTGTTTTCGGGGCTGCCGCGCGCTTCTTTTCATCAGCCCGGATGCCACGTTCAATCTTGCGCCAGTCTTTCACGGCACGTTCGTGGTCTTTCAACGTCGCAGAAAAAATATGCCCACCCTTACCGTCGGCGACGAAATAAAGATCTTTCGTCTGCGCGGGTTGAAGCACGGCTTCCAGCGAACGCCGCCCAGGATTGCTGATCGGCGTCGGCGGCAGTCGATCGATCTGATACGTGTTGTAAGCGGTCTTCCGATTAATATCCGACCGGAAGATTTTCGAGCCCCAACGCACTTTTGGTCCGTGCTTGCCATAAAGGATTGTGGGATCTGACTGCAGTCGCATGTTGCGCCTTAAGCGGTTGATGAATACGCCAGCAACTCGGGCTGGGTCGTCATTCGGGCCGCTTTCTTTCTCCACAATCGACGCAAGAACAAGGGCTTCCTGCTTCGTTGCCAATGGTAAATCTGGCGCGCGTGTCTCCCATTTCAGATCCAGGAATTTCGACTGTTCCTGAGCCAGCAACTTCAAAACCTGCTCACGTCGCGTGTTACGCGGCACCCGAAACGTCTCTGGCAATAACGAGCCTTCCGGCGGAACCTGCGCAACGGCTCCCGACAGGTTATCATCAGCTAACAGACGGCGCACGATTTCGAAGCTGGTCAGCCCTTCCGGCATGGTCACCGAATAAAGCAGTGAGCGTCCATCGGTTAGTTTCTTTATGACGTCACGAATACTGGAGCCGGCTGTGAGTTCATACTCGCCGGCTTTCATATGACGCCCGGTTTGCCCGGAGAACCGCGCAATAGCATTTTGCGACATAACCTGCGCCAAAAACACGCTTTGACTGGCAATGACGCCCTGCTTTTCGAGGCGTTCAGCGATCATTCGTGAACTGTCACCGGCAGGAATGATGACGTTGCGCGCCGCTTTTAATGGGCCCGGTGCATCAATCGAATGGCGAAACAATGCAATGCCACCCGCAACCGTAATCATGAAGACAAATAAAAGGGTCAGAATGCCGCTCAGAAATCGGGTCAGTCCCCGCATGGGCTTTGATCCCTTTTTGCGTCGACGCCCCGTTGGCCTTTTCGGCGCGCATGTCGGCTCAATTTCTTCCGCGGGACTGCGCGGGGCATAACCTGGACGTACATTCCAATGTCCAGGTGCGGTTTGATGTTGGTTCACGGAACCATCTCACTCTTTAGCTAGCTGGCGCTCGCCATATCACCACTCGGCGATCTTTCAGCATCCAGAAAGACTGAGAAATATGGCGAAACCCGCACAATTCCGGCTCCACACCGCAATTTGGCTAGGAGGAACGTTACTTCCAACCTCCCAGCGCAAACGGAAACGGCGAGATGCGCGCCACACCAATTCGTCAGCTAAGTATAAACTTAGAGGATTCGCGCCCAGGTTGAGAAGAGTATAAGCCCGCAACAGTGCCAGTTCTCCAGCCTTACTCGACCTGTCGCAGGACTAATGATGCATTGGTTCCGCCAAATCCGAACGAGTTCGACAATACCGTATTGATCTCTTTTTCTTTGGCGACGTGAGGCACCAGATCCATCGGCGTTTCAATGGACGGATTATCGAGATTGATCGTCGGCGGGGCTATGTTGTCGCGTATAGCCAGAATCGAGAAGATCGCTTCAACCGAACCCGCCGCACCGAGAAGGTGCCCAATCTGAGACTTCGTCGACGACATCGTGGCTTGATCCGCCGAGTCGCCGAATAACCGTTGCACGGCGCCGAGCTCGATTTCATCGCCCATGGGCGTTGATGTGCCATGCGCGTTGACATAATCAATGTCAGTGGCATTGATGCCGGCCCGTTTAATGGCAGCACGCATACAACGTTCAGCGCCATTACCGTCTTCGGCCGGCGCCGTGATGTGATAGGCATCGCCCGACATACCGTAACCGATGACTTCAGCATAGATCTTGGCGCCCCGTGCCTTCGCCCGCTCGTATTCCTCGAGTACGACAACGCCGGCACCTTCACCCATGACAAATCCGTCTCGGCCTTCATCGTAAGGACGCGAAGCAACTGTCGGGTTGTCGTTGTAGCCGGTGGAAAGTGCACGGCATGCCGCGAAACCTGCCAGAGCAATCCGGCAAATAGGGCTCTCAGCACCACCAGCGACCATCACTTCGGCATCTCCGAGTGCCACCAGCCGCGCCGCGTCGCCGATGGCATGCGCCCCGGTCGAGCAAGCCGTAACCACCGAATGATTAGGGCCCTTGAGGCCGTGTTTGATCGAAACGTAACCGGATGCCAGATTGATCAGACGACCGGGAATAAAGAACGGGCTGACACGTCGTGGCCCCTTATCCCGCAACAACAACGACGTTTCCGCAATGCCTTGCAGCCCACCAATACCGGAGCCAATCAGCACGCCAAATTCATATCGATCATCATCACCTTCGAAGACGCCTTCCGCATCAGCAATGGCTTGATCGGCAGCCGCAACGGCATAGGTGATGAAATCATCGACCTTGCGTTGCTCTTTGGGCGCCATCCAGTCGTCAGCATTGAATGTGCCATCTGACCCATCACCGCGCGGAATGAAGCTCGCAATTTGACAGTTGAGGTCGTCGACCTCAAACTCTTCAACTCTTCGAGCGCCGCTTTCGCCGTTCAGCAAGCGCTTCCAAGTTGCATCAACTCCGCAACCCAAAGGCGTAACCAACCCCAACCCCGTGACCACGACGCGTCGCATACGCTTCCCAACCTCTCTTAAATGGATAACTGCTTCGCTTTGAGTTCACGGCAGCTTACAGGCATGGATAATTCTTCCGCACAGCGGATCTGTCAATCAACTGCCTTTACTTGTCAGGCATCGCGCCTAAACGGCTCAGAACCGTCTTGCGCTGATACCGTCAGTAACCTGCTCAAAGCCCGGTTGACCATCAACCAGCATTATCCAGCGCCTGATACCTCAGGCACACATAGAGATGCCCGCCCGAATAAATCCGAAGCGGGCACCGGAATTCCGACCACCAACACTGCCTGATCAGGCGCCGCTGGCGTTCTTTTCGAGAAACTTAACTGCGTCCCCGACAGTCAAAATATGCTCAGCGGCATCATCTGAGATCTCGCAACCAAATTCTTCTTCGAATGCCATCACCAGTTCGACTGTATCCAGGCTGTCTGCGCCAAGATCGTCGATGAACGACGCTTTCTCAGACACTTTTTCTTCTTCAACGCCAAGATGTTCGACGACGATTTTCTTCACGCGCTCCGAGACATCGCTCATTCTATTCTCCAACCCTTAGTGTTTAAACCCGCCTCGCATGCTGCGGTCGATATGCACCCTGTGTAAGATCCAGATCGTGAGACTGAACCTTATCTTCAAGCCATCATGAACTTGAGTGGATCAGGTAGCGGTTTTGGCTGCCGTATGACAATACCCAGCGCATTCCTCGCGGGATGACCGACGGCCAGTTAACATACTTAATTTACGTTGACTAGCACCGATCATAGCCATCTGGTGCCAGCAAAAGCCCGGATGCACAGGGATTATAGCGCATCGAGCCCTTCTATGGCATAACCATGCCGCCATTGACGTGTAGCGTCTGGCCTGTGACATAGCGCGCTTCATGGCTTGCCAGATAGATGGCCGTCGCCGCGATATCATCCGGCGTCCCGAACGTATTCGCTGGAATTGCTCCCATGATCTCACCGGTTTGCTTCTCATTTAGGGAATCAGTCATGGCTGTTTTGATAAAACCGGGTGCAATGCAATTTGCAGTAATTCCACGTGATGCAGCCTCACGCGCCAGTGATTTCGTCATACCGATCATACCGGCCTTCGAAGCTGCATAGTTGCCTTGCCCCGGGTTGCCGATAATACCGCTGACCGATGAGATATTGATGATCCGGCCGTAACCTGTCTTCGCCCGCATCATCGATCGGGCAGCCGCGCGCATCAGCATAAATGTCGACGTCAAATTGACAGCAATAACGTCATCCCATTGCTCATCCTTCATCACCATGAACAGATTGTCTCTGGTAAGGCCTGCGTTGTTGACAAGTATATCAACGCTGCCCATCGCTTTGATTGCACCATCGATCAATCCTCCAACCTGTTCCTTATTGGCCAGATCGCAAACGATGTAATGGGCCCGTTCACCCAACTCGGCAACCAAGGCTTGCAGTTTGTCTTCTTGCCGACCGGAAACCGTTACGGTCGCCCCTTGCGCATGCATAGCCCGCGCGATTGCACCGCCAATTCCGCCTGTCGCGCCTGTTATCAGCGCTTTCTTGTCGTTAAGCTCAAACATTCATCGTGTCCTTGACGTCATGAGAGAAAATTCAAACGATACGATTATTGGGTGCTAGCCCTTAATCGCCTCGGCAACTGCTCTGAGATCATCAGGTGTGCCAACCGGCGTGCCCGAACTTGATCGTTCAATGCGCCGGGCGAGCCCGGAAAGTACTTTGCCACAGCCCAGCTCATAAAAACTCGTAACGCCGGCGCCCGTCATGGCGAGTACGCACTCGCGCCAACGTACCGTATCGGTGACTTGTTGGACGAGACTAGCCTTGATTTGTTCTGGATCACTCAACGGGCTGGCTGTCACGTTCGCGATAACTGGCACCACCGGCGCATTCACCTGGGCCGCTGCTAATGCTTCAGCCATGGCGTCAGCAGCTGGTTGCATCAATAAGCAGTGAAACGGTGCACTTACAGGCAGCGGTATGGCGCGGCGCACGCCATGCGCCTTTCCGATATTCTGAATTCTGTCGACAGCCGCTTTAGAACCAGACAACACGACCTGTGTCGGCTCGTTGTCATTGGCAATCTGACAAACCTCACCTTCATGAGCGGCTTCTTCAGCAACTTTTCGCGCCACATCAAGACCGACACCGAGCAAAGCTGCCATCGCGCCCTGCCCAACCGGCACGGCCGCCTGCATCGCGAGGCCGCGTGTCCGGAGTAAACGGGCTGCATCGGCAATGGAGAATGTACCAGCCGCCGCGAGTGCCGAATATTCGCCAAGTGAGTGCCCCGCAACAAACTTCGCGTGATCCTTAACCGTGATTCCAAATTCTGCCTCCAATACCCGGACAACAGCCATCGAGACCGCCATTAGCGCCGGCTGCGCATTCTGCGTCAGCGTCAACTGTTCTATTGGCCCGTCGCGCATCAGAACAGACAGCTTCTCGCCAAGGGCATCATCAACCTCATCGAAAACGGCACGCGCGACCGGAAACGCTTCGGCCAATGCCAGCCCCATTCCGACTTCTTGAGAGCCTTGCCCCGGAAAAACGAACGCGTTTGTCATAGTTCACACCCTTGCCCTGATGTAGCGTCAAAGTACGGCGTCAAAACCCGCACGTATCGCCCATATGTGGGCGTTTAGGCATGGCACTCGCGAACCTGTCAAGTTGGGAGCCGATACAGCGCATGCCAAATCAGAAGAAACTCCGACCACAACCGCGCTTTATTCTTGAAAATCGACGACAATCCTGCATATATGCGCGCTTCGTTTCCGGTTGGGGGCTTAACATGAAGACCGCTGTTCGCATCGGTTAGGGCATTGTGCCCGGTTCATGGTGTCTCCGCTCCACTGAGTCGACGAAGAGCCTTTCCATTATACCGGAGGCTCGTGCCGAGGCTTTGCGCTGGAACGATATGAAATGAACCAATAGGAAAGGCTAATCTCATGCCAATGTATGAGCATGTGTTTTTGGCGCGCCAAGACGTCTCGCAACAGCAAGTCGACGCGCTGACCAACGAATACAAGCAAATCATCACTGAAGGCGGCGGCACCACGGGGAGAACCGAGTACTGGGGACTGAAATCGCTCGCCTACAAGATCAAAAAGAACCGCAAGGCGCATTTCACGTCAATCAACATTGACGCACCGCATGCAGCCGTCGCCGAAATGGAACGCCGCATGGGGCTTTCAACCGACGTCCTGCGGTTTCTAACCATTCGTGTTGATGCGCTTGAAGACGAGCCTTCAATTCAGATGAAAAAAGGTAGCGACCGGGACGATCGCCGCGGCGGCGGTGGTGGTGATCGTGGCGGTTTCCGTGGCGGTGATCGCGGCGGACGTGGCGGTGGTGATCGCGGCGGCCCACCGCGCGGCGGTGACCGGGGCGGCGAAGCCTCAACATTCCGCCCACGTCCACCACGTGACGACAACAATTCTACCGGAGGCGCATCTTAATGGCCGGTCCAGAAGCAAGTGGCGGTCCACGCCGTCCATTCCATCGTCGCCGTAAGACATGCCCGTTCTCAAGCGACACGTCGCCGAAGATCGACTATAGAGACGTCCGCCTAATGGGCCGCTATGTCTCTGAACGCGGCAAAATTGTACCGAGCCGCATTACGGCCGTTTCTGCCAAGAAGCAGCGCGAGCTGGCAAAGGCCATCAAACGCGCCCGCTTCCTTGGCCTGTTGCCTTACGTGATCGACTAAAGCCTAAACGTCTCGATCGACATCGCTGGAAGCAGCAATAAGCTGCTCCCAGCCTAACTTGATGTTGGGGTGATCAATTCCGGTCATCTCTAACCGCCAATGAGCGGGACAGCTATGCAATCGCGATTTCCAATTGCAGTCGGCGCCGGCCTTGTATCCGGCCTTCTATTTCTGGCAGCTGCAACCGGCGCCATGGCAAGCCTTATGGTGCTTGTCTTTCTAACACCCCTCCCGATTGTTATTGCTGGCTTTAGCTGGGGCTGGATTCTTGCCGCCATCGCAGCTTTGACGGCATTTGGTTTCCTAACGGCAATCGGTTCAATCACCGCCGGCCTATTTCACCTCCTGCTTTTCGGGCTGCCAGCAACGGCTGCGATATACTACGTGCTTCTTAATCGAGGCGTCACAACCGCATCGGGGCGCGCCGATGTCGAATGGTATCCCGTGGGCTGGGTGTTGTTCGGGCTTGCCGTTTTCAGTGGCCTCGTCGCAGCCGCAGCGTTATTTGCAGTCGGCTCGTCGATGAGTGAACTGGAAGCACACATCGTCAAAGTCGTCGATCGCATGATGACAGCGGATCTGCCATGGCCCGGCGGGAAAAAGCCTGAGCCCGAGCAATTGGCGGGTTTGACAAAGCTGCTCATGGTCTCCTTCGCTGCAGCCATTTCAATGGCTTGGATTTGGCTAATCCTGTTCAACCTTTGGATTGGCGCCAAAGTTGCGCGCGCATCCGGATTGCTTGAACGACCATGGCCCAATGTATCCCTCACCATGCTGCCGAGTTGGGCCGGGCTGGCCCTCGCCGCATCCATGGGGCTGTCATTTCTGGAGGGGTATGTCGGGCTCATAGCGTCAGGCTTTGCGACCGGCATCTTCCTAGCGTTTGTGCTTGTCGGCCTTGCCATCATTCATAACGTCACTTGGAAAAACCCGCTACGCCCCGCTTTTCTCTTCGGGCTCTACGCATTTCTACTTTTCTTCAATCCACTGAGCAGTATGGCGATCGCAACTGTCGCATTGATCGAACCATTTCTGCCAATGAGAAATCCTTACAACGGCGGCCCCATCACCAAAGACCCGCCGAACGAAACTTAGAACCAACGACAAACAACTCAAGAAAACCAAAACTCAGGAGAATATAGAAATGCAAGTCATCCTGCTCGAGCGCATCCGCTCTCTCGGCCAAATGGGCGATGTTGTGTCCGTGAAAAACGGCTATGCGCGGAACTATCTGCTGCCGCAAGGAAAGGCACTTCGTGCAACTGAAGCCAACGCATCAACATTCGAAAGCCAGCGCGCCCAGCTCGAAATGCGCAACCTTGAGCAGAAAAACGAAGCGGCAGCTGTCGGCGAACGCCTCAACGACCAAAACTTTATCGTCATCCGTCAGGCAGGCGACACGGGTCAGCTCTATGGCTCGGTATCACCACGCGACATCGCCGAAGCAGTTACGGCTGGTGGTTTCAATACAGATCGCCGTCAGGTTGCCCTCGCGCAGCCGATCAAAGACCTTGGCGTACACGAGGTTGATATCTCGCTTCACCCAGAAGTCGACGTCAAAGTGAACATCAACGTTGCTCGTTCCAAAGAAGAAGCCGAACGTCAGGCACGCGGTGAAGACGTCACGGTAATCGAAGACGAGGGCATTGAACTCGAAACGTTCAATCCAGACGAAGACGGCGGCCGTGATCGCGACGACGACGGCGACGGCATGACCGATTTGCCAGATGCTGAGCCAACCGAACAGTCGTAAACTTGCCTCTGTCGGTATCGATACCAAACAAATTCGACGCGTGCAGGAAACGCGCGCGTCGAACATTCACTAATCATAGCGCTAGATCGCAGCTTCAAATCGCATTTTCCAGAATCCCAATTCACCATACGAACAAAATTATCAGCTGTTCAAATCGACTTGGCTGCACACAGATTAACTTGCAGATACCGCTTTTAAGCATTTTGTGATTCGACACGTTCTGCAATCGAAACCTTGTCAGCCTGTGAGTGTCGGTAATCATATGGCTTGACCTGCCATCCCGTACAACTCATCCCAGACCGAATCACCTATCTCTGTCGGCATGACACAGCAAGCCACCACCCTCTCCGATCAGCTCACCGCTCAGGCCAACGCCGACGAACCGCTGAACTTTAAACCACCTCCACACAACATCGAGGCGGAGCAAGCGCTGCTTGGCGCAATCATGATCAACAACGAAGCAATGGATCGCGTTGCAGGCTTTCTCGAAGCTGACCATTTCTATGAGCCGATCCACCAGAAGATCTTCGAAGTGGCTGGCAAGTTGATCGCGGTTGGCAAGCAGGCAACGCCGATCACCATGCGCACGTTCTTCGAAAACGAAGAGCCAATCGAGGAAGACCTTTCGGTACCTCAATACCTGGGCCGTCTCGCAGCCGGTCTGACGTCGATCATCAGCGCAACTGATTATGGCCGCACAATCTATGACCTCGCTGTCCGCCGCTCGCTGATCAGCATCGGTGAGGAACTTGTCGTCACAGCTCGCGACTCACCTGTCGACGCAACACCTGATTCTCAAATCCAAGAAGCTGAGAGCGCCCTTTACGCGCTCGCTGAAACCGGCAAGTACGGCCAAGGTTTCATGTCATTCGGCAACGCGCTGACCGCGTGTATCGATATGGCAAGCGCTGCCTATGAGCGCGACGGCCAACTGTCCGGCATTTCAACGGGGCTCATTGATCTGGATGCCCGCATGGGCGGCCTGCAGCGCTCCGACTTGATCGTACTTGCCGGTCGGCCATCGATGGGCAAGACGGCGTTGGTCACCAACATTGCATACAACGTTGCTAAAAACTGCAGGCGCGAAAAGCAGCCCGACGGCACGGAAACCACGGTAGACGGTGGCGTCGTTGGCTTCTTCTCTCTCGAAATGGCGGCCGAGCAGCTCGCCACACGGATTATTGCTGAACAAGCTGAGATTTCATCCAGCAAGATCCGCCGCGGTATGATCACGGAAGACGAGTTCCGCCGCCTTGTCACCGCCAGTCAGGAAATGTCGCAAGCGCCGCTGTTTATCGACCAAACCGGCGGCATTTCGATCGCACAACTCGCAGCCCGTGCCAGAAAACTCAAACGCCAGCACGGCCTCGATCTTTTGATCGTTGACTATCTGCAGCTGCTCTCAGGCTCCAAACGCGCCGGTGAAGGCCGCGTCAACGAAGTCACCGAGATCACAACAAGCTTGAAGGCACTGGCCAAGGAACTTGAAGTGCCGGTTATCGCCCTGTCGCAGCTTTCACGGCAGGTCGAGCAACGCGAAGACAAACGTCCGCAGCTCTCTGACTTGCGTGAATCCGGCTCTATCGAGCAGGACGCTGACGTCGTTATGTTTGTTTATCGCGAAGAATATTATGTTGAACGGATGAAACCTCAGGAAGGCACACCGGAATTCGTAGAATGGCAGATCAAGATGGATGCGGTTTGTGGCCGCGCTGAAGTCGTTATCGGCAAGCAGCGTCACGGACCTGTTGGATCTGTGCCGCTTGCGTTCGAGCCCGAGTTCACCCGATTTGGCAATCTCGCCCGCGAACTCCACCCAACATGGGAAGACAATGAATAACTCGATCAAGTATAGTTGCATCAACATAAAATGAGAGCCGCGCCACCCGCGCGCTGGATTAAGCAGATATGACCGAGACTAAGGCGATCATCACGCGCCCTGTTGCTAACGTGCTCGATGCAACCGAGATCACGCTGCCGGCAGCCGCGCGCGCTATTCTTGAAATTGACCTCAATGCGCTACGCGCCAATTGGGCC
The DNA here is from genome assembly GCA_905480435.1 of uncultured Hyphomicrobiaceae bacterium. GTDB lineage: Bacteria > Pseudomonadota > Alphaproteobacteria > Rhizobiales > Hyphomicrobiaceae > CAJQQK01. The sequence continues at coordinate 21,435 of CAJQQK010000330.1, forward strand.
AAACTCAACGAAGTCGCCGGTTCGGCTGAGTGTGCAGGCGTCGTCAAGGCCGACGCATACGGTCTTGGTCTCGAAGAAATTGCAGGCGCCCTTGCCCGAGAAGGCTGCCGTACGTTTTTTACAGCCACCATCCAGGAAGCGCAGCGCGTCCGCAGCATTGCCCCCAGTGCCGTCATCTATGTTTTGGACGGCCTTCTCAGTGGTGCCGAGGCACACTATGCCGGCTTTGATCTGCGTCCGGTACTCTCAAGTTTGCCCGAAATCAATGACTGGGCCATGTTCTGCAGCAACGAAGGTCGCCGTAGACCGGCAGCAATTCACGTCGATACCGGCATGAACCGGCTCGGCTTGCCAGCATCAGCACTGGCGAGCCTGGCAAGTGATGACACCCCGCTCAGCCACTTCGAAACCTCCTTGGTGATGAGCCACCTCTACAACGCGGACGACCGCAAGAGCTCCGTCAATCAACGCCAGCTCGAAGCGTTTCACGAGGCCTTGAAATTTTTTCCAGATGCCGCAGCCAGCTTATCGAATTCCGGCGGCACGTTCCTTGGAGCTGACTATCATTTCGACCTCGTGCGTCCAGGCATCGCGCTTTACGGCGGACGCGCCATCGAAAACGAGCCAAATCCGATGCAACCCGTGGTCAAACTGACGGCCCGAATACTGCAAGTCCGCACAGTGATGCCCGGTGACGTCGTTGGTTATGGCGGCACGTACCAACCAACCAAATCCACGCGCATCGCAACGATCGCCTGCGGCTATGCTGACGGCTTCCTGCGCGCCTTGAGCGGAGATCACCATGCTCGTGGCCCTATCGGCTATATCGGTGATTATCCGGTACGGATTGTCGGCCGAGTATCAATGGATTTGATCACAATCGATGTATCTGATGTGCCGGAAGAACTCGCCACGCGCGGCGCCTGGGTCGAAGTCATGGGTGCCCGTGTCACCGTCGATGATCTGACCGACCGCGCCGGTACCATTGGTTATGAGCTGCTCTCGCGTCTCTCCAATAGAGTCCACCGCATCTATATCGACGGCAGACCGACGTGAGGCATCATGGCTAAAGCAGCAAAACAACTTTACGCCTGTCAGAACTGCGGCGTGACAGCCAACAAATGGGCTGGCAAGTGCGCGGGATGCGGGGAATGGAATTCGCTGGTTGAAGAAACTGATGCGGGGCCACCACCAGGTAGCGGCATCCGCCTTGGTGGCCGCAAAGGCTCCGTCGTCACCCTTGAAGGCCTGACCGGCGACACCGAGGAAGCCCCGCGCATCCCGACCGGACTAATTGAACTCGATCGCGTCACCGGCGGTGGCGTTGTTCCCGGCTCAGCGATCCTGATTGGTGGCGAACCGGGTATCGGCAAATCCACACTCCTGCTGCAACTCGCAGCCAACCTCGCGAATGCGGGCCGTCGTGCGCTCTATTTTTCCGGTGAGGAAGCGACAGCCCAGGTTCGCCTGCGCGCTGAGCGACTAGGCCTCGCAGACTCTCCCGTCGCGCTCGCCTCAGAAACCAATCTCGCAAACATTCTGGCGACGTCAGCAGATGGCGATCTGCCTGATCTCGTCATCATCGATTCTATTCAGACGCTTTGGTCAGATACCCTGGAAGCCCCACCGGGCACTGTCGGCCAGATGCGGGCCACAGCCCAGAGTCTGATTCGCTTCGCAAAACAGTCCGGCAGTGCCGTCATCCTGGTGGGCCACGTAACGAAGGAAGGCCAAATCGCCGGCCCCAAGGTCATCGAACACATGGTCGACACTGTGTTGTATTTCGAAGGCGACCGTGGCAATCCATTCCGCCTGCTGCGCGCCATCAAAAACCGGTTTGGCGCAACCGACGAGATCGGCGTCTTCGAGATGGCCGACCGCGGGCTTCAGGAAGTACGCAATCCCTCAGAATTGTTTCTCGGCGATCGCAGTGGAGATGCCCCCGGCGCCGCCGTTTTCGCTGGCATCGAAGGCACACGACCCGTCCTTGTTGAGATCCAGGCCCTGGTCGCCCCGTCAGCGCTGGGAACGCCGCGCCGCGCGGTTGTTGGATGGGATTCAAGCCGACTTGCGATGGTGCTCGCCGTCCTTGATGCGCGATGTGGCGTCTCTCTCGCCAGTCATGATGTCTATTTGAATGTCGCAGGCGGTTTGAAAATCACCGAGCCCGCAGCGGATCTGGCCGCAGCCGCCGCCCTGTTGTCGTCCTTTTCGGGTGTTCCTCTGCCTAAAGATCACGTCTACTTTGGCGAAGTGAGCCTGTCCGGCGCTGTTCGTGCAGCAAGCCATATGCCGAATCGATTACGAGAAGCTGAAAAGCTAGGTTTTGAGGTCGCCGTTCTACCGGCCGCTGGCGACATCGAGAAAAAAGCGTCGGCAATACAGGTTTCCCGTGTGAAGCATCTGAAACACCTTGCAGACACTCTCTCACCATGCGACTGACAGAAATACCGTGGTCTATGGTTAACCCGACGAACAGGCACAGGAATTTATCCGGATGATCGGTCCGCTGACCTACCTCGACGCCGCGTTGCTCGCGCTTGCAACCCTATCGGGCTTGTTGGCAATGTACCGGGGACTGACGCGCGAAATCCTCTCCATCCTATCTTGGATGGTAGCCGCAGGCGCAGTCGCATACTTCATCCTCTCCCAGCGTGCTGTTGCCGAAGACATCGCCAAACAGATCGGCGCGGCGGTTCAAGTCGCACAAGTTGCCCTGGGTGCGGTGCTTTTTGTGATGGTACTGATCGTCGTCCATCTGATCACGTCGAAAATCTCGGACAGCATTCTCGACAGCAACATCGGTATGATTGATCGCATGCTCGGCCTCGTGTTCGGTGTCGTGCGCGGCTTCATCCTGATCGTCATTCCATTCATGCTTTACGAGAACTTCTTCCCCGAACCCAAACAACAGCTGCCGTGGGTGCGCAACGCGATCACGCTGCCTTACATCAAGGACACCGGCCAGTCATTGCGGGCACTGCTGGTACAATACATTCCAGAAAACATCGTGAACCCGGATGCCCCAGAGCAACAAAGTAATAACCGTCCTTTGGGTAACCATAGAATAGTACTGGTCAACGTGAGCAAACTCCATGTAAGTGTCACACACCACACGAAAAATACAGCGTGATTGGCTCGACCCCCGAGTCCCACATACGGTGAAATCCCGGCGAAGGAGACTTCCATGGTTATGGTGCAACGACCAGGGGAGCCAGCGACAGCGATGAGCGAACCGCCATCTGTCCTCATAGATTCAGAAGACGACCGCCTGCATGAAGAATGCGGTGTGTTTGGCGTCTGGGGACATCCTGATGCCGCAGCCATTACTGCGCTCGGATTACACGCTCTCCAACATCGCGGCCAGGAAGCATGCGGTATCGTCACCTATGATGGTGATCAGTTCCATTCAGAACGGCGCATGGGGCTCGTTGGCGACCACTTCAATTCCGTCAAAATCATTGACCGGTTACGCGGCGATGTCGCAATCGGTCATGTTCGCTATTCCACAAGCGGCGCCACTATACTCCGTAATGTCCAGCCGTTGTTCGCCGATCTCGCCAGCGGTGGTTTCGCACTTGCACACAACGGCAATGTGACAAACGCCTACGGCCTGCGTCGGGAACTGATCCGCGATGGCGCCATTTTCCAATCAACGTCCGACACTGAAGTGATTCTTCACTTGATGGCCCGCGCGCAAGGCCGCCGGGTCGTGGAACGCTTCATTGACGCCCTCCGCCAGATCGAAGGCGCCTACGGCCTGGTCAATCTGGCAAACGGCACACTGATCGGCGCCCGCGATCCTGTTGGGATCCGCCCACTCTTGATCGGTCGTCTAGACAACGCTTATATTCTGGCATCGGAAACCTGCGCCCTTGATATTGTTGGCGCGAAATTCGTCCGCGAAGTCGAGAACGGTGAGATTGTAGTCATCAATGAAGATGGCATTCAAAGCCATCGACCATTTCCAATCCGTCCTGCACGCCCCTGCATCTTTGAATTTATCTATTTCGCCCGCCCAGACTCAGTCATCGGTGGGCGAAACGTTTATGAGGTCCGCAAGGCCATGGGGCAGCAACTTGCCCTTGAAGCGCCATGCGATGTCGATGTCGTCGTGCCAATCCCGGACTCAGGCGTCCCCTCCGCTCTCGGTTACTCTCGAGTGATTGAGCAGCCCTTCGAATACGGCATCATCCGAAACCATTACGTTGGCCGCACCTTTATTGAGCCTGAGCAGCGCATTCGGGCCCTCGGCGTCAAACTGAAACATTCAGCGAACCGCGCCGTCATAGAGGGCAAACGCATCGTCTTAATCGACGACAGCGTTGTGCGTGGGACAACTTCAAAGAAAATAGTTTCTATGATGAAGGACGCAGGTGCACGTGAAGTCCACATGCGCATCGCCTGCCCCGAAATCAAATACGGTGACTATTACGGTATCGACACACCGAAACCGAGCGAACTCCTCGCAGCCCAAATGAGCACCGAGGAAATGTGCGCCTATATGGGAGCAGACTCACTCGCATTCCTCTCAGTCGATGGCTTGTATCGTGCCATGGGCTATGAGCAGCGCGACCCAATGGCACCCATTTTCACCGACCATTGCTTTACTGGCGACTATCCCACCAATCTGTCCGATCTCCACGGGCAAGAGCCCGTCCACCAACTTTCGTTTCTGGCCGAAGTCACCTGATCAAATCCGGTTTGGCCACGACACACCCTGGTTTCAACGCGCACTCGCCCAAGGTTTGATCGCAATTCCTGGAAACCTTATTGACAATCGACAATGGCGGCGCCGCGAATTAGTCTTTATTCCTCACAAAACGAATGTTCGGGCAGCCATGACGCGACCACCAATGCCCGCAACCGAAACTGGAGAATTCGTGTGACGCGCCCCTTTAAGATCATGCTGGTTAGCAGTCTCATACTTGCATCAGCATCACAGATTGTATCCGCTGCCCAAATCAATACGGGCGGTGCAAAAGGCGCCTACCACTCGACATTTTGTCCGAGCTTGGTCAAACAACTCGATCTTCTCGGCAAACCAAGCGAATGCCTTTCATCGGATGGCACTGGCGATAACATCCGCCGTGTCGCCAACAACCCGGACGAACTAGGTTACGGCCAGCTTGATGTCTATGCGCTGGAAACGCCTAAATATGGGCTCCTCGACGAATTGAGTGGGTGGTCGGTTTTCTGCTTAATCCTGTTGGCAGAGCATTCCCCGTCGATGTGACGGGCGGCGGTCAAGGACAGGGCTGTTCAACGCTAACTACATGAAGCGATAATTGAGCGGCCGT
>CAJQQK010000331.1 GCA_905480435.1 uncultured Hyphomicrobiaceae bacterium
ACGCGGTCTGATATCCGATCCCATTGCCGGTCGCTTAAAATCGCTCGATCCAAAACACTCATGGTCGCCTCCTGCTGAAAGCTACCTTGAATCAGTATTCGCAAACTAAGGGAATCCCTAAGAGTCCACAGCTCCTAGAGCGGGCCAAGTTTAAGTGGAATCACATTTGAACTCTGGTGGCGCTCTAGATTTTTTCTCTCACGGCTATTCCTCGCGAAGGCTCGGGCCTGCGAGGGCGCGGCGCAACGCGCCGGGTCGCATGCACTCCCTTTCCGTGTTTCCATCTAAATCAGACAAGACTCTAGATCTTGAAATTGGCGGTCGCGTCTGCTGGCGCGATGGCGCCGGGGTGCTGGATGACGATGGCGGCGAGGCGATGGCCGTGGGCTGCGGCACGCGCGGGCGGGTGTCCGTTAAGGCGGGCCCACAGGTAGGCTGCGCTAAAACTGTCACCGGCAGCTGTGGTGTCGATCGGATCAAGTACGGCGTCCGGTGGCACGTGTTGCGCAGTTCCGTCCGTATGTACGATAGCGCCCTGATCGGCCATCTTGAGGCAGATCTCGCCGACGCCGAATTTCTCCAGACGGGCCATTGTCTCAGCTGGCTCGATATCACCCCAGAGTGCTTGCTCATCATCAAAAGACGGCAAGGCGATATCAGTGTGAGACCAGAACCGGGCATAGATCCGACGCGCGCGCTCAATGTTACGCTGCCAGCCGGTTGGGCGGTAATTGCTGTCGATGACGATTTTGGCACCAGCCTGACGGGCTTGGATAAGTGCATCTTCGAGCTGATCGAGCCCGTGAGCAGAATAGAGCGATAGGGTTATGCCGCTGAGATATACGGTACCAGCGGCTGCCATAGTGGCAGCCAGATTAGCGGCGCCGTCAAGCTCGAACAGGTCACGTGCTGGTGCTGTGTCGCGCCAATACCAAAAACTGCGTTCACCGGAATGGGTTTCAATCAAATAGAGCCCCGGCATGCGCCCTTCGACAACTTGGATCGTATCACAGCCGACGCCTTCGGCGTGCGCCGCATCGATGATCATGGTGCTGTAAGGATCGTCGCCGACGGCCGTCATATAAGAGACAGGTGCACCTAGACGCGCGAGGTAAATGGCTGTGTTGAAGGTATCGCCGCCAACGTTGGCGTCAAACGCACCATCCTCTCGACGGGCCATCTCGATCATGCATTCGCCAATGGAAACGATGTGTTGCATGTATCAGGAGGCTCTCTGGTCAGGGTGCTGGACACAAATCAGTGACGGATTGCGTGGTTGACGTCACGCGGCATGCACCATACGTCAGCTGCAGTGTGCGGCATAGCCCGGAGGGCGACTATGGACATTTGTATGATTGGGGCAGGCTATGTCGGCCTGGTGTCTGGTGCCTGCTTCTCGGAATTCGGTTGGCAGGTCACGTGTATTGATACGGATGCAGCCAAAGTCGAAAGCCTCAGGGCTGGCGAGGTGCCGATCTACGAACCGGGTCTTGATGAAGTGCTGGCGCGCAACATCGCAGCTGGTCGGCTGTCATTCGATACCGATTTGGCGACCACCGTGCCCTCAGCCGATATCGTGTTTTTGGCGGTTGGGACGCCGATGCGTCGTGGCGATGGCTATGCTGATCTCAGCTACGTTTATCAAGCGGTCGAGGAATTGGCGCCGCATCTCAGCGGTTTCACGGTGATTACGACAAAATCAACCGTGCCGGTCGGCACCAGCCGGGAAATCGAGCGTCGTGTGCGCAAAGTCAATCCGGATGCCGATGTGGCGGTATGCTCGAACCCGGAATTTTTGCGCGAAGGCTCTGCAATTCAAGACTTTACCCATCCAGACCGGGTGTTGATCGGAAGCGATGACGACCGTGCCGAAGTTGTCATGCGGCGGCTCTATCAGCCATTGGCGCTGCGCAATGCGCCGCTCATGATTGTTTCACGTGAATCGGCCGAACTCGCGAAATATGCAGCAAATGCGTTCCTTGCCATGAAAATCAGCTTCATCAACGAGATGGCTGACGTCTGCGAAGCGGTTGGCGCCAATGTCCAGGAAGTGGCCGATGCGGTGGGGCGTGATGGCCGGATCGGCGATAAATTCCTGCATCCAGGGCCTGGCTATGGTGGTTCGTGTTTTCCAAAGGACGTGTCGGCGATTATCCGCACGGCAAGAGAGGCGCGCACACCGTTGACGCTGATTGAGCAGGTTCAACGCGTCAACGATGAGCGCAAGATCGCAATGGTGCCGCGGATTGAGGCCGCGATCGGTGGCTCACTCGTCGACAAGACCGTGGCCGTCATGGGGGTGACGTTCAAACCCAACACGGACGACATGCGTGATGCACCAAGTCTGACGGTGGTGCCAATGTTGATCGAGCGGGGCGCGACGGTACGTGTGTTCGATCCGCAGGGCAAAGCGCACGGCGAGGCGCTATTGCCAGGTGCGATATGGGCGGACGGTGCCTTGGAAGCGGCACAAGATGCCGATGCGACCGTGATCCTGACGGAATGGAACGAATTTCGAGCGCTCGACCTGCGCGCGCTCAAATCCGCGATGTCCGGCGATGTTTTAGTCGATTTGCGCAATGTGTTTCGGCCGGAAGAGGCCGAGGCTGCCGGTTTCCGCTATGAAAGCATCGGCCGGCCGGCGGGGAACTCGTAGCAAGCGTGTAGATCCAGATGACTGTTCGCCGCTTTAATTATAGAGGCCTGGAAAAGCTTTTTTCCGCCAGTTACGTGAGCGCCGAGCTCTGCGGCGGGAGTAACGGCGGCGCTGCTTGACCCGGGCACGACGTGCGCGCGGGGGGCTTGCCCGAACGCGGCGTTGCACCCTTTGCCGGACATAGGAGCGTGGTGCGGCGTTTCTCGGCGTCGTAACAGGGGTGCGTGCTTCGATGGGCGCGGGCACGACACCAAGCGACATTCTGCTGTCAGAAAATGCCCGTGAGCGGGCGGGTGTCCGCACAAACGGATCAGCAACAACCACGGATCGACGATTGCTGCTGACGTCAGGTGCCCGTTGGCGGCCATTGCTGCGAACGATCCGAGGCGCACCGGTCAAACGTATCGGCTGTTGATCCAACCCTCGGCGCACTGGTTGCGCTTTTGGTATGACACGGGCTTGCCAAGCACTAACCCCCTGGACGCTCGTTGACGGCACGGCTGTGGTGATTAAGGCGGAGGCAGCTGTTGGAACTGCGCCGCAGGCACTGCCCGAATGGCGCCGTACAAGTGAGAGAAGAATAGTGTCTGGTCGCTCCGATGGTAGAGCGGCGTTGACCGACTTTACGAAGGACGCCATCGCAAACCTGGATGCAGGCCCCCAGTCGCCGTCCACGCGACCATCGTAACAACCAACGCGACGTAACTCATTTTGGAGGCCGCGAACAATCGCGACTGATACCGGTGCAGCACGTGGGGGCTCAGCAAGTGCTGGCTTCGCGATCAGCTGTTCCGGTGATGCAATAGCAAGACGACCAATGCGTGCCGGTGCAGCAACCGCAGCGGGCTGCGCCTTAGGATTGGCATGGTAAGCCGAGACAACGGAGGTAATAGCTGTGCCCAGCGTGGCTGGATCTCTCGGCTTTGCAACGCTTGAAACGATCTTCAAGGGCGTGCCCGATGGATATTTCGGCCGGTATTGCTGGGTCTCACCGTCCGAAAGACCGACGGCCTTCAGTACAACAGGATCAATAGGTATAAATAATGCGGCGCCCCCAGTCATGGCGGCAGCCACACTCCCTGCGATCACTTTTAACATATACGTCTCCACGAGCCGCAGCATAAATCGGTAAAAGACCGGCCGAAGCAGTCGCAACACACTAACAAATGGTTAACACCTTGCGTCCCAACGATTAGCGCCGCCCACTGATAATTCCTACAACTAATGGCGTGACGGCTTCACTGACATGGGCACAACCGTCGAAATTGTTCCAAACCATGTAAACAGGGTGTTTGTGGAGAAACCATGGAAGTGTGCAAACATTGTCGCTGCAATAGACAGGTGCACAATTGCCACAATTAATCTCCCTCAGTTGGAATAGCCTCTGTTTCCGGCGGTATGGCTGACGAATCGCAGTACCTAGATCGCAGAGGGGCAGTTGAGCAGCATTTAAATAACGCTCGAATGTTTGTCTTCTGAGCGATGTTATCCACAAATGCATCATCTAGCGGAGATGACTGCCAGTGGATTGATAATCGTCAGATTGTTTGATTGCTTATCACTGTAACGAATGCGTGCACGATGGATTGCCGGACGACGTTTGGGGAAATGTTCGACCGGAGCTCACAGTCGATTGGAAGAAGGTTTCGCAATTTTAGCTAGGCAAACAAAACTGTATCGACACTCTCTTACAAAGAAAATGTCCGCTGCGAGCGGGCTCGTTTTGTTCTTCGTATGCCATAATGGCACGGGCTTGTTCGCTCCAAAATGGAGAGGGCAATGAAACATGCTCTGGGCGCTTTAGGCGTCCTAGCGGCTGGTGTACTGTTAGCAGTATCAGCCGCGATGAACTGGCGTTTCGGATATCAACTCGGGGTTACCGAATTTGATTCCCATTTGTATGCATCTGCGAGTGCAGCCGCAGACTGCTTAAAGGCACTGGTGCCTTTTTTAATCTTTGCTGCAATTAGAAACCGGATGTGGAGCCAAGCTCTTGCATCAGGTTTGGTCTGGTGCGTCGTGACGGTCTATTCGTTAACGTCAGCTCTTGGCCATGCTGCGCTGAACCGTGGTGATACTTCGGGAAAGCGTGCTCAAGAGGTTCAATCCTATAAAGATCTTCGCTCTGATCTGACGCGTGCTAAATCTCAGCTCGGCTGGGTTCCTGCACACCGACCAGGTGCGACTGTTCAAGCGGACTTGAATAGTTTGAAGAACCAGCGTCGGTGGAATTGGACTAATGGCTGTTCATCAGTCAAAGGTGGTTCAAATCGCCGTTTTTGCGACAATCACGCAAAGCTGGGAGCTGAGCTCGCGTCTGCCAACGAGGCGGCGAAGCTCGAAACTAGAATTGCCACAGTACAGGCAAAACTAGGTGGACTGAAGGGTGTTACACACTCCTCCGCAGACCCCCAGGCAACCGTCCTTGCAAATCTTGCCAGCATCTTTGTGCCTGGCGTCAAGGTCGAGAATGTTCAAACTGCGCTGACTATTTTTATCGCGCTGTTGCTTGAAGTGGGTTCCGGACTGGGCATGTACATCGCCTTTAGTCAATGGAAGCTGGATCCGTCGATCAAGTCACGTCGAGAGGTTGCTCAACCTCTGGGCGACAATGACGCCCAGCCACTTACTGCAGATCCGATTGTTGTTGACCACGAGGAAGCGGTTGCAACGATCACAATCACCAAGCCAGGAGATGGAGCGAATGATAATATCGCGACACCGAAACTTGCCGCCCCGACAGCTGACACAAAAAGTGCAGTGGAGCGGTATCGAGAGGAACAAACTGAGGATAAGTCGGGTTCGACTCTGACAGCTCAAGACCTCTACGAAGATTATTGCACTTGGTGTGAAGATCAGCAGAAGGAGCCTTTGGCACTTCCAACATTTGGACGAGAATTTGGTGAACTAGGCGTACAGAAAGCTAAAGTTTCAGGACGTGTGAGATACATTGGTATTGCACTTCGATCTGTTGAAGCTACTCGGGAGGCAGAGAAACCCCCCGTTACAATTGCCAAAGTCGCCTGATTTAAACGATCAGGACTTAAAGAAAAGGGTCGCTTCGGCGGCCCTTTTTATATTTGGAAGGCGCCGTCTCGAAAGGGGCGGCGCTTTTTTGTATGGTTGAAGGCCGCCTTTGCTGAAACTGGCAGGATGGAGGTCTTTGTGATAGGCTGTGATGATGGCTTTGACCGACGACAGAAGTGCAACGTATGCGGATATCGAAGTGCTGCCGGCCAACATGGTGGGGCAGTTACTGTTTGGCGCGCTGCACGCTCATCCGCGTCCGGCACCAAGGCATGCTCTGGCGTCATCAATTTTAGGGAGCGAGCTCACAAGTCCTTTTAGTCGGGGACGTGGTGGTCCGGGCGGCTGGATCATTTTGGACGAGCCGGAAGTACATCTTGGCGAGCATGTCGTTGTGCCTGATATCGCCGGGTGGCGGCGCGACCGGTTGCTAGCGTTGCCGGAGACGACTTATTTTGAAATTTCCCCGGATTGGCTTTGTGAAGTGTTGTCGCCGTCGACGGCAAAGATCGACAGGACGGATAAGCTTGCCATCTATGCGGAGTTCGGCGTTGGCCATTGCTGGTACGTCGATCCGGATGCGCGAACGCTCGAAGTATTTGCACTGGATGGTGGGGCGTGGCGCCTCGAGATGACGTTCAAGGACAGCGACCGGGTCAGCGCGCCGCCTTTTGAGGTTCATGAGTTTGCACTCGATGCATTGTGGACGGTTTAGGTGGGGAGCTGACTATATTTTGATTGGCAAACCATATTGCTGAATGCCTTGAAATGATGATGTTCGGGCTGTTACGCTCGTTTTATGTTTGCCGCTATACGTATTGTTTCATTCCCTATTGTGACCGGTATTCTTTTGATTTCGGGTGCAGGGCTGGGTGCGGTCTATCCTGATAAGTTCTTTCATGTTGTTCCGCCGTGCGCGATTTCGCAATGGTTCGGCGAGACAACGAAATCTCATGAAGGAAAAATGTCGTGGCATGAGCGCTTGCAGTGGCGAATTGTCGACGGCGATACAATTCATTGCGAACGGCGCAACCTGCGGATGTTTGGCTACGATACGCCGGAGATGCGAGCTAGAGGAATCACGAAAGAGAAGATCTGGGGGCAAGTGGCCGCGGACCGGTTCGCACAGCTCTTGAGAGAAAAGCGGTGGTGGACCGAATTCACCGGCGTAATTGACGGGCGATCACGCATGATCGTGCGTCTGCGCAATGAGGGACGCGCCATTCCTTCGATATTGATAGAAGAGGGGCTGGCCTTGCCCCTGAGAGACACTCTTGTACGTCCGGACTGGTGCCGGCTTATCGTGCGCAATCGTGTGGTTATTGATCGCTTGGAAGCCGGGATGCCGACCGGCCCAAATTGTCCGCAATAGTGTGGGGCATACTGAGTAGCATTGACACTTCATTTCATAACTGATGCGACCAGTTCGCGGGGCGGTAGGCAATGGAGGTGCGCGCGTGGTAATTGGCTGGAAACACCATAGTTGGATTGAATCGTCAGGAGCACGACATGACGCGAGCTGATAGTATCACCGATCGGGCAGGTCAGTTTTTTATTGGTGGCGAGTGGGTTGCGGCTAACGCGACGAAGACGCTTGATGTCGTCAGCCCGGAAACCGAGAAGACGATCTGTCAGGTGGCGATCGGTACTGCCGGTGATCTCGATCGGGCGGTGCTGGCGGCGCGGGCGGCGTTTCCGAGTTATGCGGAGACCAGCGTTGCGGAACGCCGTGAGCTGCTTGGCGAAATCGTTAATGTTTATAAGAAACGCTTCGGTGAAATGGGCGCGACGATCTCGATGGAGATGGGCGCGCCGATCTCTTTTGCAACGCGCTTTCAGGCTGGCGCCGGCATGGGGCATTTCAAAACCGCGCACAGCTTGCTTGAGACGTTTCAATTTCACGAGGACATGGGCCCGACGGCGATTGTGCGTGAGCCGATCGGCGTGATTGGTATGATCACGCCGTGGAACTGGCCGGCTAATCAGATCAGCTGCAAGGTGGCGGGTGCATTGGCAGCCGGTTGCACGATGGTGTTGAAGCCATCCGAAGTCGCGCCGTTGTCGGCAATGCTGATCGCGGAAATCTTGGACGAAGCCGGTGTGCCGAAGGGCGTGTTCAATCTGGTCAACGGTGATGGCCCGGGCGTTGGTACGGCGATGGCGTCTCATCCAGACGTTGATGCGATCTCGTTCACGGGGTCGACGGGTGCTGGCATCGATGTGGCAATCAAGGCGGCACCGACGGTTAAGCGTGTCGGGCAGGAGCTTGGCGGCAAGTCGGCGAACATTTTGCTGGCCGATTGCGACTTTGATGCTGAGGTCAAAAAGGGCGTGACGCTGTGCCTGCGCAATTCGGGCCAGTCATGTAATTCACCGACTCGCATGTTGGTTCCGAAGGACAAGATGGCAGCCGTTGCGGCGCGCGCGAAAGAGATCGCGGAATCGTTGCAGGTTGGCAGTCCGGCTGACACGGAAACGCAGATGGGGCCGGTGGTCTCGAAGCGGCAGTGGGATAAGATCCAGGGTTACATCCATAGCGGCATCAAGGAAGGTGCGACGTTGGTCACGGGCGGACCGGATCGGCCGGACGGATTGGCGACGGGATACTACGTCAAGCCAACTGTATTTGCTGATGTGAAGCCGGATATGACGATCTCGCAGGAAGAGATTTTCGGACCTGTGTTGGCGATCATCGGTTACGAGGATGAAGCCGATGCGATCCGTATTGCGAATGATACGCCATTTGGTTTGGCGGCTTATGTGTCGAGTGCCGATCATGCTCGTGCACAGGGCGTCGCGCGAAAACTCAACGCGGGCATGGTGACGATCAATATGGCGGTTGCCGACAGCAAGGCACCGTTCGGTGGCACCAAGCAGTCCGGCAATGGTCGCGAGTGGGGCGCAGCCGGCATCGAGGAATACCTCGAAGTGAAATCGGTCATGGGATGGAATGCGGCTTAAGCTCGTATCATTATGGGTGCAGGGACTAGTCCCTGCTCAGGGAGTTTGAGGGATGGAATCCCTCTTCCTCAGGGCTCTGCCCTGAGAACCCGCCAAAGGTCTAGACCTTTGGAAACCCTAATGACGAGGCACACATGCGTATTGAATCCATCGAGGCGATTGCCATTGATATTCCGCTCACCCAGAATTTTGGTGGGGCGACGTATAACGTTCTGAAACGCTCGACGATCGTGACGCGGTTGCGCACCGAGAGTGGTCTCGTCAGTGAGATCTACAACGGTGACAATCGTGCGCATGGGCTTGAGATCTGCAAGCTGATCCATGAGGTGCTGGCACCGGCCGTGAAGGGCATGGACATCTTTGCGACAGAGGCGATCTGGGAGAAGATGAACGCCTTCACCATTGCCTACGGTGACCGCAAGACATGGCTTGAAGCGATTGCCTGTGTTGATTGCGCGATTTGGGACGTGATGGGCAAGGCGGTTGGGCGCACGGTTAATGAGTTGTTGGGTGGTTACCGTAAAGAGGTGCCGATTATTTCGATCGGTGGCTACTATATGGACGGCAAGACGCTTGACGACATCGGCGATGAAATCCGGATGTACGCGCAAGCAGAAATGGCCGGCTGCAAGTTCAAGGTGGGTGGGTTGTCACCGGAAGCCGATGCCGAGCGGGTGCGGGCGGCAGATAGTGCGCGTGGTGATAATTTCATGCTGTGCGTTGATGCCAATCGCGGTTGGACGGCACAACAAGCCATTAAGTTTGCGCGGCTGATCGAAGATCTCGATATCGCGTGGTTCGAAGAGCCATGCCATTGGTATGATGACGTGGCGCAGATGGCGCGCGTGCGGCAGGCGATCAAGTTTCCGACGAATGCAGGGCAATGCGAGATCACCAGCCACGGCGTGCGTCGGTTGGTTGATGCGGGTGCAGTGGATTATGTCAACGTCGACGTGTCTGAGGCGGGTGGTGTGACGGATTGGCGGCGGTCGGCGGCGCTTTGCTGTGCGGCTGGTGTGGAGATGGCGCACCATGAGGAAAGCCAGATTGCGCAGCACCTGATTTCAGCGGTGCCGCACGGCACATATATTGAGTGCTTCGCGCACCCGGAACGCGATCCGGTGTGGCAGACGATGTGGACCAATCGGCCAAAGCCCAAGAATGGTGTTGTTGCGGTCACCACTGGTCCGGGCTTCGGGCTTGAGCTCGACGGTGACATGATCGCGAAATATCGGGTGAATTGAGGCTGCCCTCACCACGTTTTCAATAAACGCAGTGGAGAGAGTGGTGATATGGCGTACCAAACTGAAGCGCAACCTACAAAAAAGCCGCTCACGACGGGGCGTGAGCGGCGATAGGTTTGCCGGACGGGGAGGGGAGGAAATGCCTGGGGAGGAGGTGTCTGTGTGTCCGACAAGAGGGACTATGGCAGGTATCCGCCGAGCAGATTGTGAGCTCAGTCACAGGGTCAAGAAAAATTTCATGTTATCAGATTTAGAGCACGTCGCGTTTCATAGGAGCCTTAAATCGCCTGAAGGTTGGGCGTTTTAAGTTGCATGATGAAATCTTTAAAACGCGACATGCCGTAAGTCAGGATCTGAGTGCATGCAATGCGGCTCGGGGTCTTGAACACGCAAGAGCTTAACCTACATCTTTGCCATGGCAGCCACAGCCGATTTCTTTCCAAAGGGACCTCCAATGATTAACGACGAGCGCCAGATGATTGCGGATCTGTTTGAGCGCATGAAAAGCGTGCAGAACCTCGACAAAGATGGTGATGCGGAGGCGTTCATTCACCAGTCGATGCGGGAGAATGGTGATTCACCCTATCTGTTGGTGCAATCAGTTCTGGCGCAGGAAGTGGCGTTGCAGGAGGCTGGGCGGCGGATCGAAGAGTTGGAGGCGCAGGTGGCTGGGTCCAGTGCGTCGGGCAGGCAACAAAGTTCGGGATTTGGTGCCGTGGGGGCGGGACAGGCAGCGCCCCAAGCTGCACCTTGGGAAGCGGTTTCGAATGTGCCGGCAAACGGAAAGGCGTCATCGGCATCGGCTGGTGTATGGGGAGCGCCGCCCAGTGGTGCTGCGGCAGCTTCGCCGTCGCCGTCAGCGGTGCCATCAGCTGGGCGAGGAGCTGTATCAAGCGTGCCGCCATCCGGGAGACCGCGTGGCAACGACAGACCGACTGATGTGCCAAACGGGAACCAGTCGAACCAGCAGCAGCAGCGGGGCGGCGGTGGTGGCTTTATGGCGCAGGCAATGACGACCGCAGCAGGTGTGGCTGGCGGCATGTTGCTCGCGAACAGTATCGGCAGTTTGTTCGGTGGCAGCAGCACGGGTTCGGCAGCGACGCCGCCGACAACGACGACGGATACAGCAGCTGCCACGGAGACGAACTCGGGCACAGACGCGCAGACGGCTACAGAACAGACCGGCGCTGAAGATCAAAGCGGAGTCCAGGATGCCTCCGATGATGGCTGGGGCGACGATGCTGGTTGGGGTGGCGGCGATGATTTTGGTGGCGACTTTGAGCTATGAGGAAACCACCCGCTTCGCGATGAGCGTTCCCGGACGGAGCGAAGCATAGATCCGGGAGTTTCCCACGTGGATGATAAAAGAAAAACGCTATGGTTAGGTGTGAAGGCCCCGGATATCGCATGAAGAATGCGATTCCGGGAAAGCAAGAGAGAATTGGATTCTCAGAGAGCATTTACTGATTCAGAGATCCGATAGACCAGCTAGAACGTCGTCGAGGATTTGGATGCCTTCGATGATTTCCTGTTCAGTGATGTTGAGCGCGGGCATGAAGCGTAGCGAGTCTGTACGTGGCGCGTTGATCAATAGCCCTTTCTGCAGCGCCGCCTCGACGATTTGAGGCGCGATGTCTTGGCCAAGATCCAGTGCAAGCAACAGCCCACGACCGCGTAAGGCGCCGAGACCATGTTTGACCGCGAGCTTGGAAAGCTGAACCGTGAGGAACTGGCTGAGTGCCATGACGTTGGCCAAGAATGCCGGATTGGCAACAGCATCGATGACCGCATTGCCAGCAGCACACATCAGAGGGTTGCCGTTATACGTGCCGCCCTGGTCGCCATGCCGGAAACAACTGACAACCTCGGTGGCGAGCAAAGCACCGAGTGGTACGCCACCGCCAATGCCTTTGCCGATTGCCATGATGTCGGGTTCGATCGCGGCGTTCTCATAGTCGAACAGTTTGCCGGTACGCCCGATGCCGGTTTGGATCTCATCGACAATCAACAAGAGACTGTGGCTGGATGTGAGCGCTCGTAGCTCCTTGAGGAATGCGAGAGTTGCAGGATAAACGCCGGCCTCGCCCTGGATCGGCTCAAGCATCACGGCGATGGTTTTCGGTCCGATGAGGCGCTCAACAGACGAAATATCGTTGAGTTGTGCTTTCGGGAAGCCAGGCACTTTCGGTTCGAACAAGGGCTCGAAAGCAGCCTTGCCGGAAGCTGACATAGTCGCCAGTGTCCGACCATGAAATCCACCGTCGAAGGTGATGATTTCGAAGGCGCCGTCTTTGTGGAACTCGCCAAAGCGTCGGGCCAGTTTGATCGGACCCTCGACCGCTTCGGCACCAGTGTTGGTGAAGAACACGCGATCAAAACAAGTGTGGCTGACCAAGGCGTCGGCAAGTTTGAGGCTTGGTGCGTTGAAGTAGGCGGGGCTTGGCGTAATCAGCGTGGCTGCTTGCTCGGCAAGGGCTGCTGCGATTGCAGGTGGCGCGTGACCGAGGCAATTGACGGCCCAGCCTTGTACAAAATCCAGATAGCGTTTGCCGTTACTGTCCCACAGGTAAGAGCCGTCGCCGCGTGCGAACACGACCGGTGGGCGGGCGGTGATTTCCATAAGAGCGGTTGTGTTAAGCATTGAGGTTTGCATGTGAGGCTCCTTCCTTGTGTCAGCCAGCTATGTCCAGACATCCGGGCACAACAAAAAAGGCCACTCGCGTTGCGAATGGCCTTGATAAAATCAGCTGATGTTTAGTGGATGATCAGCATCTCTTTCGGACATAGCGCGGCGCGGCGGCGTCGATGGTGCGACGGCGCAGACGAAGGCGCAGAGATGTCCGGTTGTTGATCATGGAGCGCGGTATGATCGTTTGCCGTGATTTGGTCAAGCGGTTTCTTTGAGAGATGCGTGACGATCAGCGCCTGTATGGGAAGCAGATGTCGCGGTCGAGTTCGAGGCTGACGTGGAGCGCGAGTGCGTCGATGGCGGCGTGATGGTCAATGTAAGGGTCGGCGTTACCTTTGGCGACGATGACCGGGCGGACGGCGCGCAAATCCATGCCCTCGGGGAGCAGCATGGCGGTTGCGAGGGCCGTGCCTTCATTGTCTCGCAACGTAAAGAAGCGCGGCATTGAGCGCGCGATGTGCCCCTTGAGGCCAATGTTTTGTTCCATCGCAGGAACACCTTCGGGTGGCGTATAGCTGCATACGGCTGCATCGTAGGCCTGCTTGAAATACTTATCGACGGCGTGGTCCATGAGTTGTGACTCGTGTTCCGCCTCGGTTGTTGTTTCGAGGCGGAACCAGGTCAGATTAAGTGCATCACAGACGTACTGCATCGTGTGCTCCAGTGATTAGGCAACAGGCGGCGATAAAAAATTGGCCAACACGGCAATAGAGAACACTATACCGGCAAGCATGTGGCCGGTCTCTATGAAGAACCGGGTGCGTCCTCCGAGAGCTGAATGAAGCCCATCACGGCGCCGTTCGTATCAGCAATGATCGCAATCGTGCCGATGCCTGGAATGTCGAAAGGATCGCGACGGACGCTGCCGCCGGCTGAGTTGCTATCGGAGATGGCTTGGGCGAGATCGTTGACGGCAATGTAGGTGAACCAATGGTTGGGCAAGCCCTCAAAATCGGGTTTGACCATTGTGAAAATGCCAGCAACCGGTTGGCCATCCTGCAGCGCGATGTAATAGGGGCGAGGATTGTTGGTGCCAGCGGTTGGTCCCTCTTGGAACGTCCAGCCCATGACAACGCCGTAATATGATTTTGCCACCTCCGCATCCCAGGTGTTGAGTTCTGTCCACCAGATCTTGCCATGATTGCTCAATGCGGCTCTCCTTTGGATGAAGCGCTCACTTATGGCCAAGGCATGTCCGTTGCTAGAGGCGGGTTTGTGAGGAGGGCTTTGACACACTCAAAGGTATCATCACACTGCTTGTTGCACTGCTGTCCAGGTTGAATCAATTTCCTGTTTCATCGCCGCATCGGTACGCCTGCTCCTCGATCACCTCGTCATTCCCGCGAAGGCGGAAACCTAAGTGCATTTCCGCAAACTGGGCGCATGCGGTCGCGCGCTTGGGTCCCCACCTTCGTGGGGATGACGAATGTATTGGTAGATCGACAAAGTACTTTCGGATAATTCGCGAACGACGCATCGCGATGGAAACATGTTGCTGAAGCTCATTTTGCAATTCGACGAGGTTTGAATCGGACAGCAGTGTGACAGGCACCGGGATGACACCTGTGCTTGATGATGAATTTGCGTGCAAAAGTACAGTTACCCAACAGGTGCGCCGATGGCGGCGAGGCCGGCGCGGGCGACTTCCATATCATCGCTGTAGTGGCCGCCCGAGACGCCGATGGCACCGACGATTTTGCCGTCTTCGATGATCGGATAGCCGCCGCCGAATACGATTGCGCGAGGTAACGTCGGTAGGCCGTGTAACAGCGGCGGGTCGTTCTTGATGAAATCCCAAAGCGCGTGCGTTGCCATGCCGAGCGATGTGCAGGTGTAGGCTTTGTCGATGGCGATCTCGAGCGTAGCGCTTGGGGCACCGTCCATGCGTAGCGTGGCTTTGCTGGCGCCGGCTTGATCGCAGATCGCGATACTCATGGCATGGCCAAGTTGTTTTGACTTAGCGGCTGCCGCTGCGATTGCGATTTGTGCGGTTTCTGCATCGATGGATGCCGTGGTGAATGTCGCCATGTGAGTTCATCTCTCTGTCTAGGTAGGTGCTAATTTCGTTTCGGTGAGCCGATTTCGCGCCCAATCCGATGTGCTTCGGTGAGTGCGTTGGCAAGCCGTCGCGGTGAGAACGCGTCGCCAACGACGTGCATGCGTTCGCGTGGAAAACCGGTGTCGTGTAAGTCGCGGGCTAAGCCATCGTTTGATTTCGCGGCCCCGACCCAGACGACGGCTGCAACGTCATCGATTGTCTCCGGTCGACCGGTCAGGTAATTTTTCAGGACGACGCCGCCATTCTCGATGTGTGACAGGTAGGTGTTGGCGCGAACCTCGCCGCCGGCTTTGTCGATCTCACGAAGAAAGGCAATGCGTGACACAGCGGGCAGTTCGCGGCCAACCTCGAAGACGCGGGCGATGACGACCGGCTGCGCGCCTTGCTCGATGACGCTTTCGACCATCGCCTCAGTCCAGTAATAGCCGTCGGCGTCAACGACGAGGACGCGGCGGCCGCGCGCATTGTCCAACAGTAGTGGACCGTCGCTGCTGATCACCGGCACGGAGCCGTCACCGTCAACCTCGGGCGCGAAGCCATCGGCACCGGTCGCGATCACGACATGGTCTGGAGCGGATGCGATCACCTGTTCGGCGTCGACGGTCTGGCCGAATTTCACGTCAACATTGGCGCGCTGAGCTTCTGGAATGAGGAAGTTCAGAAGGTTTGCCATCTCGCCGTGGAACTGGATGTCATGGACATCGCGAAGGCGGCCACCAAGACTGTCGTGGCGCTCATACAATGTGACGGCGTGGCCGCGGGAAGCTGCAACGCGCGCGGCTTCGAGCCCGGCTGGGCCGCCGCCAACGACCATCACGCGATGCGCAACTTCAGCCCGGTCGCGTTCAAGCGGGCCCCAGATGTGTTCGCGCCCGGCAACAGGATTGGTCGCGCACGCAATCGGCTCGCCGACCGAGATCCAGGCCCAGCATTGATTGCAGGCGATGCAACGCCGGATACGATCGGCATCGCCACGAGCGGCTTTCTTGGGCCAATCCGGATCAACCAGCAGCGCGCGGCACATACCGACCATGTCGGCTTCGCCAGCTGCAATTGCCTCTTCGGCTTGTTCCGGGCCCTGGATGCGGGTTGAGGCAATGACCGGCACGCCTTTGGCAACAGCCATGAACTGCTTGTGCAAGTCTTGATAGGCGAGCAGCGGCCAATGCCGGTCAGGCAGGTGCGTCTCTATTGAATTGAAATTGCCTTGGCTGAGTGACAGATAGTCAACCAGGCCGTCGTCGACGAACTGCCGACCGATTTCGACGGTGTCGTCTATTGTTAGGCCACCGTCGGTGAACTCTTCGACGCCCATGCGATAGCCAATTACGGCGCGTTTGCCGAGGCGTTGGCGCACGCCTTGTAGGATCTCGCGTGGAAAGCGCAGTCGGTTTTCCAGAGAACCGCCATAGGCATCGTCGCGCTGGTTCGAAAACGGCGAAACGAATTGCTGGATTAAGTGGCCTTGGGCACCATGGATCTCGACGCCGTCCATGCCGGCCTCCATGCAATGTACCGCGCACATAATGTAGATTTCGATGGTTTCACGAACTTCTCGGGTGGTTAATTCGTGCGGCACGCCGCCGGACCGTGGGCAGGCAATGGCGGACGGCGCAATGGTAAATGGTGGCACGCGGGATGCGAGATGTTGCCGACCGCCCATGTTGAGCTGGCCGATCAGAAGTGCGCCCTCGGCGTGGCAGGCATCTGCGATTTGGCGCAGGCCGGCGATCCCCGCGCGGTCGAAGATAACGAGGGCGCCGGGTCCAAATGGGTCTTCTGCCTGCACGCGGAGCGCTTCGGTCACAATCGTGCCGACGCCGCCTTTTGCTAAGGTTTTATAGAAGGCCAGAACGCGGGGGCCGACTTTGTTGCCATCAGCAAGATTGGCCGTGGTGGCAACCCGCATAATGCGGTTCTTAGCCTGGCGGGGACCGAGCGCAATCGGCTCGAACAGATGGGGAAAATGCGCAGCTGTCATCGTTAATCAATTCCATCCCGCACTGCAGCATCAATCTTCAATGCCAGCGATGCCGACAACTCATGACATCGTGAACCAGGTGTCAATCGAGTGTTGGCAAGGTCACTGCTCAATCCAAAATATGATGATTGGTGCAAGAGGCATTTGCGCACACGGCAGAATGTTCCTACAGTCTCTCCACCTCAAGCCAATTGAGGACCATGAAGTGGAGGAAAGAATGAAGCATTTGAGAGCTGGCATCGCTGCCGGCGGTGCCCTGGCTGTTGCCATTGGCGCTTTATCGGAGCCCGCGCTGGCACAGAAGAAGGGTGGCACGCTCAACTTCGTCGTCGGCTCGAAAATTCCGTCATATGACGGTCACGCTGAAAGTACATTCGGCATGATCCACCCAATCCGGCCGTTCTACAGCCTGATGATGCGGGTCAATCCAGAAAATCCCGGTGATCCAACCGATTTGGTTTGTGACATCTGCGAAGGGAAACCCCCAACGGCAACGGACGGTGGCAAAACTTACACCTTCAAGATCCGCACGGGCGTTGAGTTCCACGATGGCACAAAGCTTACCGCGCATGACGTCGTTGCGACCTTCCAAAAGATCATATTCCCACCAGCTGGCGTACGGAGTATCCGTAAGGCTTACTTCCTATCCGTTGCCAGCATCACAGCACCAGACGACACAACCGTCGTCTTCAAGCTGAAACGCCCTGACTCGACATTCATCCCGTCAATGGCGATGCCGTTTAGCTTTATCTATTCCAAGAAGGACATCGATACGCACGGTCCAGCTTGGCACCAGAAGAACATCAACGGCACGGGCGCGTTCTCGTTCGTTGAGCACCAGCCCGGCGCATTCGTCTCCGGCAAGCGCTTCGACAAGTACCATCACAAAGGCAAGCCTTACCTTGATGGCTTCCGGGCGATCGCCGCACCGAAGCTTGCGACCCGCGTTCTCGCGATTGAAAGTGACCGCGCCTCCATCGAGTTCCGTGGCTTCCCACCGAAATCACGTGATGACCTCAAGAAGGTTCTTGGTGACAAGATTGCGGTTCAAGAAGGTGACTGGAACTGTGGTCTCTTCTTGACACCAAACCACAAAGCAAAAGCGATCAGTGATGTTCGTGTGCGTCGCGCACTCAACCTCGGCCTCGATCGTTGGGGCGGTTCCAAGTACCTGACCCGCATCGCGATCGTGAAAACAGTTGGTGGTATCGTCTATCCAGGTCACCCGCTGGCAGCAAATAAAGCTGAGCTCGAAAAGCTGGAAGGCTACTGGCCTGACATCAAGAAGTCCCGCGCACTTGCTCGGAAACTTCTGAAAGAAGCCGGTCATGAGAACCTTGAGTTCACCCTGACCAACCGTAGTGTTGACCAGCCTTATAAGCTTGTTGGTACCTGGGCGATTGACCAGTGGCGCAAAATTGGCGTCAAAGTCAAACAGGACGTTGTGACGACTTCTGTTTGGTATGACCGTCTTCGTAAGTCGAAGAAGTATGACGTCTCAACAGACGCCAACTGCCAGAGTGTTGTGAGCCCAGTCGCTGACGTCACGAAATGGCTTGGTTCTGCTGGCTCGAACTACGCCAACTACAAAGGCGGCGATGATGCGTTGGAAGCCCTCTACAAGGACATGGCGGCCCAAACTGATGCTGCGAAACAGCGTCAGCTGATGCGTGATATCGAAACGCACGTTATCTCCAAGCAGGCCCACATGATGACAACACTGTGGTGGCGCCGGATCTCGGTTTACCGCTCTTACGTCAAGGGTTGGAAGACATCTCCGAGCCACTACCTGAACCAGCACCTCGACCAAATCTGGCTGGACAAGTAGTTTCGTCATAGACGTTTGACTGTGTCGGCGCGCTCCTGGAAAAGGGCGCGCCGATTTTCGTTTGGGGTCCGATCAAGACGCCGAAGCAAGAGGCCAGACCAGGACGGCAGATATGACGATCACTGAGATTATCGATCAAGGACGCAAGCCGCGTTTGAAGGTGCCACCGAAGTCGGTTGAGACGCACTCGCATGTATTTGGTCCGCCAGATCGCTATCCACATGTCGCGGGCCGTCGGCCGCACATCGAGGCGTCGCTTGAACAATACGAGGCGTTGCTCGCAAGGCTTGGCATCGAGCGTGGCGTGATTGTGCAGCCATCGCTCTATTCGACGGACAATACCATCAGGCTTGAATCGATCGCGGCGATGGGGCTGGATCGTGCGCGGGGCGTCGCGGTGACCACCAAGGATGTCTCCGACAAGGAGTTGCAGCGGTTGCATGATGCCGGCATTCGCGGCAATCGGTTTTACTTCATCGTGGATGATTTCGATCGGGCGGATCTGGCGCCGATGGCAGCCAAGATCGCGCCGTTCGGCTGGCATGTGCAGGTGCAAGATGACGGCGCCTGGATCAAAGACATTATTCCGGTGCTTGAAAAACTTCCCGTTGATAGCGTGATCGATCATGTCGGCCGGACGCCGGCTGCAAACGGTATCAATGATCCCGACTTCCAGGCGATGCTGCGCTTCTTCGAAACAGGCAAGTTGTGGATCAAGATATCGGCGCCGTACCTGCAATCAACAGATGGCCCGCCGAGCTATGCAGATGTCGGCGACAAGGTGCGTGAACTCGTCAAAGTGCGCCCGGATCGGCTGGTGTGGGCTGCAAACTGGCCGCATCCCAACTTCGCGCCAGATAACAAGCCGGAAGAGGCCGACTGTCTCGATCCATTGCTTGAGTGGGTGCCTGACGAGGCCATTCGCAATGCCATCCTCGCGGACAATCCCGCGTGTCTCTACGACTTTGTGGATTGACGCTGAGAAGGAAACGTTGCGTTCAGCGACGGCGCGGCAAGGGCCTAGTGTCTTGTCCACGGGCGGCGCTGAAGTGCCGGACGATGTGAACGGTGGTGCCAATATTCACCAGCTCGGCAAGATGCACGACCTGTTCGTTGCGCATACGAAAGCAACCGCCGCGCGTTCTCTTGCCCATCGTATTGGGGGCATTCGTCCCGGAAATGGTGCACCCGGTGTCGCCAAGATAGAGCGCTTTGGCCCCGAGTGGGTTATCAGTGCCGCCAAGCAATCTCTCCGGCATCCACGCCCGATCTTTCAGTCCTTTGCGCTTGTTCGGGTACAATATCAGGTCTGGCCAGTTTTCCACGGCAGTAATCCGCAGCGTGCCGGTCCAGTCCAATGCGGATCGGCCAATTGAGATCGGATAGGAATGGGCCCGCCACGGCGACAGTACATAATAGAGGCGATGCCGTTTAAGGTCGACGTAGACAGTGCCTGGACGTTGGACTTGGCGTAATGCCTCGAACGGCGGGGCCATAGGACGAATGGCATATCTCGGGCCGCCATAGGCATGGCGCGCGTAGCGCCCACGTCTGTATTCATCACGCCAGCCATCCAAAAAACGCGCCAGGCGCCAGTTGTTATGCTCGTTGCGCGGGTTGTGCCAACGATCCTGGTTTGGTTGATAGCCGCCGTGTGATTGGGGCGTCTCGTTAAGCGCGCCTTGGCGCCACCAACGCCGGGTGCCATCATTGCCTGAAAACGGACTGCGCTCCAGCCATGTAATTTGTGCGGACGCGGGCGCCGGTGCCAAGTTGATGACAGCTGTTATTGTGGCGGCGACTGCGAGGACGTGACGGATCATCTGTCGACTCCGGACAATGCTCACTTGCTGGGCGATGCGCCAGCACGGCATCTTGGCCGGTTATGGTTACCGAAACGTGAAACGGCGCGGCACAATCTCAGTCTTGGCCTCACGTGCCGCTGAAAAACGCCGCGATGGAACGGCACACGTTCGGATTTTCCTGGATCATGGCATGGCTGCCTTCGTGGACTTCGAAACGGCAATCAGGGATGCGCTTGGACATCGCCTCGCCAGCGGTCTTCGGGGCTTGGCCGTCGCGGCTGCCGGAAAGCACGAGGGTTGGCGCCGTGATCTGGTCAAGCCGGTCGTAAGTGTCGTGATGCGAGCGGCCTTCTAGTTGGGCAATTTCCCCGTCACGATGGCCAGGCTCATCGGCGAACCGGGTCACCTGTGCGACGCGGGCGGTGATGCGCTCCTCGGCTTGCTTGGGGTTGGCCGCTTGCCATTCAGGCGTGAACGACAGGTCAGAAACTTCCATTGCGCGCAGGGCGCGTTCGCGCGGTGGTAGCGACTGGATCGTGTGCAGCCCGAAGGATGAGCCGCCGGGCCCGCCGGCAGCTGTTGCACCGAGCACGAGCTTGTTGACACGCTCTGGCGAGCGGATGGCGATTTCCTGCGCAACCATGCCGCCGAACGAATAACCAACGATATGGGCGCGGTCCCATCCGTAAGCATCCATCACGGCTGCGGCGTCAGCTGCATAGCCGGCCATCGTGTATGGCCCGGGCGGCTTGTCGGTCTGCCCGAGGCCGCGCTGATCGTAAGCGAGCATTTCATACGTTTCGGCTAACGGCAGATTGATACCAGCGTTTGGCTGGCGAAGATCACCACCGGTTCCCGAAATGTAGAGCAGTCGAGGGCCGCTCCCGACCATGGTTGTCATGAACGAGATGCCGTTTGCTTCAATGCGTTTCATGAGAGGGGCCTTGTGAATTCGTGTGATGCCTAGGATGCAGACTATTGAAGGGTGGCGAGCGCTGGATGTTGACACGTCTTGAGATGTCATCCCGGTAAAAAGTGCACTGCTATCCGGTTTAGATCAAGATCGTCATTTGGGCGTGCCGGTGCCTCAATCGCTTCGTCATTCCCGCGTAGGCGGGAACCTAAGAAAATCTCCGCAAACTAGGCACGTGCGGTTGCCTGCTTGGGTCCCTACATTCGTGGGGGCGACGGATGTATTGGTCTGTTCGCCGAGTGTGGACCGTTAGTCTTGAAAGCGACGCCACGCATAAAAGCTCGCTTCCGAAGCTCATTTCGCTACGCGTCAATGCGGGAACCGGACAGCAGCTCAACAAGTGGTCGGATGACACCTGCATCGGTGGCAGGGGCGCGGCTGGACGATTTAAGTTTTTCCCGCGATCCGGAGCGCAAAAGCGTATTCGAGGGCGACTTCTTTGAGGCTGTCGAAGCGGCCCGAGGCGCCGCCGTGGCCAGCGCTCATGTTGGTTTTTAAGAGCAACAGGTTGTCGGAGGTGTTGTGTTCGCGTAGCCGCGCAACCCATTTGGCCGGTTCCCAATAGGTGACGCGCGGATCGGTGAGACCACCGAGCGCGAGCAGGTGCGGGTAATCTTGCGCCGTGACATTGTCATAAGGGGAGTAGCTGCGGATCAGCTCGAAATCTTCCGGGCTGGTAATAGGATTGCCCCATTCGGCCCATTCAGGTGGGGTGAGCGGCAGCGTGTCGTCGAGGATGGTGTTGAGCACATCGACGAACGGCACGTTGGCGATGATGCCGTTGAAGAGATCGGGCGCCATGTTGGCAACGGCACCCATTAGCATGCCGCCAGCCGAACCGCCGTGGCCGATGATTTGGCCGCGAGTGGTGAACTTCTCATTCGCAAGATGTTCGCCGGCTGCGATGAAGTCAGTGAATGTGTTGCGTTTTGCGTGGCGCTTGCCGTCGGTGTACCAGGCGTAGCCTTTGTCTTTGCCGCCGCGAATGTGGGCAATGGCATAGACGAACCCGCGATTGACGAGGCTTAGCCGGGTTGTCGAGAAGCCGGCTGGCATGGCGATGCCGTAGCTGCCGTAGCCGTACAGCAGCAGCGGAGCGGTGCCATCAAGCGCGGTGTCGCGATGATGGATGAGGCTGATCGGCACCTGGGCGCCATCGCTA
Organism: uncultured Hyphomicrobiaceae bacterium; assembly: GCA_905480435.1. Taxonomy (GTDB): domain Bacteria; phylum Pseudomonadota; class Alphaproteobacteria; order Rhizobiales; family Hyphomicrobiaceae; genus CAJQQK01. Next base: position 22,386 of record CAJQQK010000331.1, read on the forward strand.
GCGGTCGCATAGAGGCGACGTGTGATGTAGTCCGCAGGATCGTGGCCGCTCGGGATCTCTTGCGTTTTGCGCAATGTCCGATCGCGGGAACTGAGGTCGTAGTCATAGGTCTGCGATGGCGTCGTCATCGACGAATAGCTGAAGCGCACAGTGGTGGTGTCGAACTCGTAACCGGCCCCCATGCCAAGGCTGTAGGCCTCTTCGTCGAAGGCAATCGAATGTTCGGCACCGTCGCTAAGCTGGCGCACGATAATCTGCGGCAGCGAGTTCGTACGCTCGAGCCGGATCATGTAATCCTTGAGCAGCGTATGATGCAGAATTAACGTGCCCGGCTTGTGCGGGATCAGGCCGATCCAGTTGGCGCGTTGCGGCGCCGCGACAGGTGCAACGCAGATCCGGAAATCAACAGCCGGGCCCGGGGAGTCCCCAGCGTCGTCATCGGCGTTGGTCAGGATGTAGAGTGTGTCACCGTTGTGATCGACGCTGTATTCAAGCCCGGTCGTGCGTGGCTCGATCAGGCGCGGCTTGGCTTTCGGATCCGTGGCGTCGATCAGGTGGACTTCGCTGGTCTCGTGGTCCGAGATGTCAATCAGCAGGTAGTCGCCGGATTGGGTTTCGTCGAGGTGGACGTAGAAGGCGGTGTCCTGCTCCTGGTAGATGAGTTCGTCGTCAGCAGCTGGTGTGCCGAGCCGGTGGCGGTGGACGTAGAGCGGGCGGTGGTTATCGTCGAGGCGGATGTAGTAGATGGTCTGGCTGTCCTTCGCCCAGACCATGCCGCCGGTGCTTTCAATGACGTCCGGTAGATCTTTGCCGGTGGCGAGGTCGCGAATGCGCAACGTGTAATATTCGGAGCCGGCGGTGTCGACGGCGTAGGCCATAAGGTTGTGGTCGGGGCTATGGCTCAGGCCGCCGAGTTGCCAATAGTCATGGCCATCGGATTCTTTGTTGCCATCGAGCAAAATCATTTCGTCGGCGCCGCCGCTTTGGCCATCGCGTGGGCAGCGGCAAAAGCGTGGGTATTGCCCGCCCGTGATGAAGCTTGAGTAGTACGACCATGGCCCGTCTGGTGAAGGAACCGAGCTGTCGTCTTCTTTGATGCGCGCCTTCATTTCCTCGAACAGCGTTGCTTGCAGATCGTTGGTGTCGGCAAGCGTTTCCTTGAGGAAGGTGTTTTCGGCATCGAGGTAGTCGCGGATATCAGCGTCAAGTGTTTCTGGTTCGCGCATCACTTGTTGCCAGTTTTCTGCGCGCAGCCAGGCGTACTCATCATGGATCGTGACGCCGTGGCGCGTAAAGCTGGTTGGCTGTTTGCGCGCGCGCGGTGGAGCTGAATGAGGCGACGTTGTCATGGCGGGTGTCCTTAGGCGGGATGTGTGATGACAGGACTATATTGGGTGCGGACCGTAAGCATGTTTGGCGCAGTAATCCAGGTGGGGGAGGTCGTATTGAGGTGGCTGGCCGCGAGATGTTTGGTTCTCGCGGCCCCTCACCCTAACTCTCTCCCCGTGAAGGATGGGGAGAGGGGACAGCGCTTTTATTCGGGGTGGTGGCCGTGCCACAAACTGGAGCAGGACTCCCTCTCCCTGCTCGCGTTCTTTACACGAACGGGGAGAGGGGCAGACCAACGGTACGACCTCAGCGGCGAGCCTGCTGCTCGAACCCCGCTATTCGTCTTCTGGCGTGAACGTCATGGCGGCGCCATTCATGCAGTAGCGTTGCCCGGTTGGTTGCGGACCATCCGGGAAGACGTGCCCGAGGTGGGCGTCGCAGGCCGCGCAGCGCACTTCGGTGCGGCGCATGAAGAACGAGCTATCGTCGTGCTCGTCAACGGCATCCGCGTCCTGAGCCTGATAAAAGCTCGGCCAGCCGGTGCCAGATTCGAACTTTGTATCGGATTTGAACAGCGGCGCGTCACAGCACACGCAATGGAATGTGCCGTCGCGTTTCTCTTGGTTGAGCGGGCTGCTGCCGGCGCGTTCGGTGCCGTGTTTGCGGGCAACGCTGTACTGCTCTGGCGTCAGCTGCTCGCGCCATTCAGCGTCAGTCTTTTCGATCCGGGGACGGGTGGTCGTGTCGGACATTTTCGGGTTCCCTTGAGGCTGGCTCTGGTAGGTGTTGAATTGAGCGCAGTTTGGCATGGTTCGGTGCTGGCGCCAAAGGGGGATGTGGGGATGTCGAGCGGGCGGGTCAACAGAGCAGCTGATCACGTATCGTTGCGTGGTGAGGATTGCGGATCGGTGTTTTCGTAATGACTGTGCCGATGCTTGCCCCACGGGGAAGTGCTGATTATTGTTTTGACGTCGAATGGAACCGCAAACGAGAGCTGCCAAAACCCTATTGTGGTCGGCGGACGAGTTCCATAACGCCAAAATTTCGAGCGCGAAGAGTTCAAATAATGGATCAGCCAGTCCCTGTATCTTCAACGACTTTGACTTTGGAGGCATTTTTCAAACTTGGCCGCTTCCATCCGGCAACCGTTCAACGGCAGTTTCAATGGACGGCAAAGAATGCCGATGTGTTGATGGCAGATATTCAGAACGTGTGTTTTTCCGAATCTGCAACTGAGGCGGAGGCAGCAAGCGTAGATGAAGAGGATGACGAGACACCCGACGTCCAAAAAGATGAGCCTGTTGACGAAGAAATATTACCGCCAGAGAACTTTCACTTCGCCGATGAGGCAATACGCCAAAACCTTTCGCATTTCTTTGTCGGCACAGTAATTCTGGGCAACGAGGAGGCCGAAGGGTTTGCCATTTTCGATGGCTTGCAAAGATTGACGACATTGACCGTGTTGCTGGCCGTATTGAGAGATTTGTCCGACGACGAGGTTCTGAAGAAGCGCCTGGATGATTGTATTTTCGATGGCAATGAGCCTCGTCTCAGGCATCGCGGTGCGTCCAGTTGTCTCTCTGAACGGATACAGGCGGCAAGACAGGCAGGTATTCGCCGCAATGTTCGGAGCCAGCCGGAGCCTGGGGAAGAGTTGCAGATATTCGATGTCAGCCGCATCATTCTTGATCATATCAAGCGGCCGCGGGAGCCAGCTGATCAAGACAAGGTCGCCAAACTGGCTACCCGACGTTTCAAGTGGGTAGCCTGAGGTCGAGTTTGCCAGCTATGAGGTAGGTGACGGCCTTCAAGGTCTTGCTGTTTCGGTAGCCGCGTGCCTTGGCTTTTGCGGCCTGGACGAGAGAATTGATGCCCTCG
>CAJQQK010000332.1 GCA_905480435.1 uncultured Hyphomicrobiaceae bacterium
AAACAAACATTGAGTCGGACCATGACCGCCCTGACGGGCTGTGGATAAGCGGCTTCGCCTTGCGTTCGCCCTGTGGGCTCACTTCAGCCGAAGCCGCCGAAATCGAGCACTGTTACACCACGCCCTGGGACGCGATCGACTTCAGAGCGTTCCTTGATGAACACGTGCCGAGCTACCACGCAAGCGCCAAGGCTCTCGACAAGTTCCGGCGTGGCCCCGCCTACTACAGTCTGCGCATCGAACTGTTCGCGCGCATCGTCGAGACCTACTGCTTCAACGGTCCAATTCGCAAAGGTCGCGAGCCAACCGCGATTAAGTGGGTTGTCGGTGCCCTGCCCAATGTCTACCCAGCAGGCCGCGAATACCGCGAGGCCGCCAAGCTAGTCACAAAACTACTAAGGCAGGCTCGCTAAGGTGCACGCCAGACTTCCCGATCCGGAAATTCTGAACGCCGGGTGAGGTTGTCTTACTTTCCCCTGGTCAACAGTCTTTTCAACGAATCCTGAAAAGTCGGGTGCATCTCTTTGGTCATTTGACTTATGGCAGGTAAGCGTCCGCCGCAGACAGCCTGACGCGACGGCGTGAAGCTGTACATGATGTCCGCAGATACGTAGCCGCTGACTCCAAAAGGACATGTAGTCTAACCAGTTTTGCACCGATCGCTTAACGCAAAGGAAGAAAGAGTTAGGTGTTGATCCGGAGCAGGCGTGATTGTGTAAGATAAGCTCCATCAGTAGGTCATGAACACCGTCTTCAAGGCTCGCGGTGTCAAAATCCTAATGAAGGCGCCAAAAGAAAAAAGGCAACATGTTGCGCACAGGGCACAGCAGAAACGTAAGTGATGTTGTGCAGCCATATCAGGGTCGATAGTATATGTTGCGTTAGTATAGGAGCTCCCAATGAACCGCTGGGCAAAGTCTGTCTTTGTAGTGATTGCCGCTACTGTCGTTACAATTTCCTCGGCGTACTCAAGTGAACCAACTGCGCCCAATAGGTTCGATTGGACGGGAATATATTTGGGCGGGCATGCCGGCGGAATTTGGTCAGACGTTGATCAAACTAGTGTCGGAGGCGCACCACACTACTTCACCGCTGGTCAGACTGTTAGCTTAGATCCATCGGGTACGATCGGTGGTGGACACCTTGGCGCCAACTATCAAACCGGAAATATCGTCATTGGGGCAGAGGTCTCATATTCTAGTGGCAATATAGACGACGGTGTTAGGGCAGTCGGAGCCTTCGTTACCAGTACCTTCGACACCGACTTGTCCAATTTGTTCTTGGCAACCGCACGTCTTGGATACGCAGAGAATCGTTGGCTAGCATATATCAAAGGCGGCTTTGCATCGGCGCGAGTTGAGACTAATGTGACAGAGGCGCCAGTCTTTGCTCACTCTGGCGCCTCTAAAGAGAGACACGCAGGCTGGGTTATCGGCACCGGCTTCGAGTATGCGTTTACCAAGTCGATCATCTTTGGCGTTGAGTACAATTATATCGATCTTGAAAGTAAGAGCCATGGGATTATCGACACCAACCCACTGGGTGCAACTGAAACTATTCGGGTTGATCCCGATAGCATAAGTATGTTGACCGCTCGGCTGAGTTGGAAATTCTGAATGTAGCCGAATGCTAAATTGCTACGCAATTCGCATCTAGAGAGTGAGCGTCCGAGACGCCGAACTCGCTCAGCTAGTCTGAGCATAGCGCCATGGCAGCAACTCGTCGATCCGATTGATCTTATGATCGGCGACGCGGCCAAGCACGTCGGTTAGCCAAGCCTGTGGATCAACACCATAGCGCTGGCCGCATCAACACGTGCGGCCTCGGCTGCGCCGGCTTTTGTGCTTTCAGTTCCTTGTGATTTCAGATATTTATAGCCAGCCCCAGAGGTGGCTATCGCCCCGGCCAGCCAGGTCCAGTTTTGCTGCATCCACGCCGAAACGTCCATAGGGATCTATCGCCAATATCAAGTAATTGCGGCGAATGCCGTAATAGATGGCTCCTCCGCCTACGCGGAGATCGACCCTGACGAGCTACAGCGAGGGTGACCCGTACAACGGCTCCTTGGACTTCCCCCGCAAAAGTGGAGGGCCTTTCTGATAGTTTTTACGAATCAGAAGAGCAGAAATGGTTATCAATAGCGGCGGCAAGCGACGGGTTTTCAACGAGCGATCGAGGTCCTGCAAAACCCCAAGGTTGCGGCAAGGATCGATGAACTAAGTGAGCGCGTGAAAGACCGCGCCGAGCACGTCTTTGACATCACGGCTGATCGTATCCTTCAAGAACTCGCGTCCGTCGGCTTCGCAAACCTTCGAGATTTCTTTCAACTCGACGGTAACGGCGCGCCGCAGTTGGCACTGGATCGCGCTGCGCGCCACCAATGGGCCGGGCTCGCCAAAGTAACGGTTGAGGAAACAAGAACCAGCAAGCGGGCCGAATTGAAGCTGCTCGATAAGAAAGGCGCCCTGATCGAACACGGCAAACACGCGGGGCTGTGCTACCGGAAGCAGGAAACCGATGTTGAGAAGTTGCTGCGGGCGCAAATTGAGGCGGCAGCGGATGACTTCGACACCCACGTTAACCGACTATTAGAAGGTGAGGCCAAGCGAGCCCAAACCGAAGGCAAATGCATCGAATCGC
>CAJQQK010000333.1 GCA_905480435.1 uncultured Hyphomicrobiaceae bacterium
CCTCAAGGAAAAACGTCGCAGCGGCCTGCTCAACAAGCCAGCATCGGCAACCAAATCCAAACCGACGAAAGCCTAGCCTACGACGAAAGGTGGGTCAGTTCTTCGTGGCGCAAAAGGGTCAAAACCGGGTGTCGCTTGACACTTGACGCCAGACAAGTTCCTATCGCTCGTTGACGAGATGGGGCTTGGCATTGAGCTTGGTGATCGGGTTCTGACGGCTGCATGTCAGGCCGCCCAGCAGTTTCAAAAGGCGAGTGGTCGCCTTATCCCGATTTCGATCAATCTCGGTGAGGCTCAATTGAAACATCAGGAGCTCAAGTCGGTAATTTTGCAGTGCCTCAATAGATTTGCTCTGACGCCTGGAGCGCTCGAGATCGAAGTCACAGAGGATGTGCTGTGTCATGGTTCCGAGCAGATCGTGAATCTACTTCGCGAGATAGAGCAGACTGGCATCTGCATTGCTTTGGACGATTTTGGTACTGGCTATTCATCGTTCGCCACGCTTAGAGAGATACCGGTTGATACGTTGAAAATTGATCGATCTTTGGTTCGCGAGCTTCCCGAGGTTGAGGCATCTGTCGGTATTTTTCGTGCCATTTTGCAGATGGCAAGCGCTCTTGACTTGAAGGTTGTTGTGGAGGGCATTGAAACAATCGAGCAAGAAGCCTTCCTCCAGGCGGAGGGGGTTGCTCAGGGACAGGGCTTTCTCTACAGCAAACCAGTGCCGGCAACCGAAGCCGTTGAGCGTCTCAAGATGGAGCGCTTTCAGGTCGCCAGTTGATGACGCTTTTATGTATGTTGTTAGGCTACTCGGACCGAGCCAGAAGGTTTTGCAATTGTGCGGCGAGTGGGCCGGCGATTGTGATGCCGTCCTGCTCTGCGGCTCTTCTTAAGTCGAACCGGCGTTCGCCCGGAAGCCGTGCTCCAGGTTGGGCTTTTATCGTATCCAGTAAATCTTCCAGGCGTTCACCGAAACGGTTTGCGGAGAATGATGATGGGTCGATCGCGATCATGAATTGACCGATGTGAGGTGGGTCGCCGCTACCTTCAAAAAAGGAATTGGCCTCGTAACCAAACTGAGATGCTGTCAGTGCTGCGGCAAGTATCTCGATCATCAGAACGAGCTGGGCACCTTTGGCATCGCCCATTGGCAGCATGACGCCATCCAGCGCGGCCTGTGGATCAGTCGTGGCATTGCCATGCCGGTCGAGCGCCCAACCTTCCGGGATTGGCTCTCCTTTTTGCGCGGCAACGTTTATTTTTCCGCGTGCGACTTTCGACATGCTCATGTCGATCACGAGCGGTTCGCCGTTGCGGCGCGGCGCCGCGAAGGCCAGAGGGTTTGTGCCGAAAACGCCTTTGTCTCCACCCCAAGGCGCAATTGCGACAGGGCCATTGCCAAAACACAATGCAACGAGACCTTGTTTGGCGAGCGCTTCAACGTGATGGCCGGCAACACCTGAATGGTGCGAATTGGCAATTGCCGCAGCGGCCACCCCGCAACCGGTTGTGATTTCGCATAGATGCTCAATTGCGAGATTGAGTGCTGGATATGCAAAGCCACTCTTGGCATCGATGCGGATAGATGAGCTCGCGACCCGTTCGACGATTGGTACTGCATGTCCATCGACTTTGCCGCTCTTTGCCTGTGCGGCATATGACGGGATGCGGGACGCGCCATGACCTTTTTGCCCATCTGCTTCAGCCAGTGATAACGCAGTGGCGACTTGCGCTGCAATTTCTGGGCCTGTGTTGTGCGCAATCAAAATGCGCCGGGTCCAGTCGGACAGCTCTTCGAGACTCAGGTGAAGGTCATCCATGTTATACTGATGGTCCGAAGCGGCTGACAGAGAGTTGGTCTTCCTGCAGGACTTCACAACGTGTGAGTTTACCCTGAGCGATCTTTAACATTTGATCCCACAATCGGTTGGCGGCTGTTTCGAGCGGTTCACTGTCTGAGATAATGGCGCTTACATCGACATCGATGTTTTCTTTCATGACTGCGGCGGTATGTGGGTTTCCGGTGATCTTGATCGTTGGTGAAATCGGAGCGCCGATCGCATTGCCGCGCCCTGTTGAGAAGATGATCATTTGCGATCCACCACCCAATAGACCTGTCATGGATTCGCAGGCGGCGGAGGGAGTGTTCATGACAACAAGCCCTCGTTTGGTGGCTGGCTCTGAATAGTCAATCACTTCGACAATCGGTCGCGAGCCGCCTTTGGCGATGGCGCCGAGCGACTTTTCCTCAAGTGTTGTGAGGCCACCTTCGATGTTGTCGGGCGTTGGATTGGTGCCGCGCATATCGACGCCGTTGCGTTTAGCTTCGTCCTCGAACCATTTGACCATGTCGCGAATACGTTGGCCATCTTCGGGATCAACAGCACGCTCTGCCAGAATGTGCTCAGCTCCCATGAATTCTGCGGGCTCTGAAAGGACAATGGTGCCGCCGGCATCGATGAAGCGATCGGCAAACAAGCCGACAGTTGGATTGGATGCGATGCCTGATGTCGTATCGGACCCGCCACATTCTACGGCGACTGTGAGGTCTGCGAACTCACACGGCTCTCTTGTTTGTTCTGACGCTGCTACCGTCAAATCGGCCGCGACCCGAACGCCTGCCATGGTCAGCCCCATGGTGCTGCCGGCTTCCTGAAGGCCAAGTACTTCAACGGGTTTGCCGGATGGTCGGATGCGATCGGCCAATGTATTAGCCGACGTTAAACTGAGACCAAGAACAAGAACTGCTGCAACGTTGGGATGGGCACCGATGCCGGCGAGCGTGCGCAAAGTCATTTCAAAGTCGTGACCGATCTGAGTGCGTCCGAATGGCGTGGTGATTGGTACAGCGTGGGCGACGATATCTGCAATCCGGTTGGCACAGGCGTTGGTGTTGTCCATTGCAGAGACGATGGCCACAATATTACGCACGCCAACGCGTCCATCTGGCCGCCGATATCCCATGAATGTGGTCATATCTTATCACCTCTGGCGCGGATGCTTTCGACGTTGTGAACGTGGACATGTTCGCCCGCGGTGATAGGTTGTGATGCAACGCCGATGACTTCGGCGTATTTCAACACCTCGTCACCCTGGGCAATGTCGACGAGCGCAATTTTATGACCGAATGGAATATCGTTCTGGAGTGTCACTGATTGACGGTGGCCATCGAGTTTTACTTCCGCGAGCTGGTTTGCGGCCAAATCCTTGAGACAGGTGGCGACGTTGTCAGAAGCTTTCATGACGACAATCGTATCCATTCGTTTTCCTTGTAACAAAAGCGACGTGGTTTGCATCATTTCGAATGATACGTATCATACACAACACAGTGACTTCGGTCGGACGATTATGATTATTCTATTGCGGCAATTACCCTGGCTACGAATTCTGGAAAGCGCTCTTTCTTTATCCATCGGACAACGCACACAATGTCGTGAGTTGGGTCAACCCAAATGATGTTGGCGCCGACGCCTTTTGCAAAGAAGCTGGTTCTTGGCGCAGCTGGAGCTTGTTCGCCACTCGCGTTTAGCCACCACATCAGACCGTAGTTCTGATTTAGGGGGCAAGGTGTGGTCGATGCTTTGACCCATGATTTGGATAGGATCTGCTTCCCATTCCAAGCGCCTTGATTGAGCATCAATTGGCCGATGCGTGCGTGGTCGAGCGTGCTGATCCACAATCCACCGCCCCAATGTGCGCCGCCTGAAACGGATTGCATCGACTGACCATCAATCTCTACGAATGAGTTTTCATAGCCGTGCCATTGCCATGTATCTGAGGCACTGATTGGGTCCATAACGCGTTCTTTTAAGACGTCTGGAAGTGGTCGTTTGAAAACACGCAGTAAGGCGAGGGCGAGACGGTTCACACGGACATCGTTGTATTCCCAATGCGTGCCCGGTTGATGCAGTGCGCGCTTGTTGCCTTTTTCAGTCAACTGGCCGGGTTGGGAGGCCAGGTCACGGTTGTGGTCGATCCAATCAGGTTTGTCCCACAGCTCACCTTCCCACTCGCTGGTCAATTGCAAAAGATGTGCCCAAGTTATCGAACGGTTTTGCGGGCTGTCAAATCCCCCATCGCCGACCAGTTCGCGGACCGGTGCATGAATGTCTGGTATTAATCCATCATCGACGGCGAGGCCTGCACATAAGGAAAGATAACTCTTGGTTGCGCTAAACGTCATATCAACGCGGTCGACGTCACCCCATTCCGCGACGATCTTTCCGCCCCGAATAATGACGCCGTTGGGATCTCCGCGATCGATCACGGGCCCGACGATCTTGTTGATCGGTGGTGGTTCGGCAAAATGGCCATCCTCCAACGCTTGGCGGATGTCTCGGTTCATTTTGGATTCGTGCGCGATCGCGAAATCGACGGCTTGCTGTAAGGCTGATGCATCCAAGCCGCAATCGTTCGGCGTGGCGCGCTGCCAACTTGCAGCTATGGGATCACTTGCATTCACGTTGCTTGCCTCTTTCCTCAAGCGCGGTCGGCCGCTCGACAATAACTTCTAACTGTTAGGCCATCAGATCGATGGCTTGTGCCACCATCTGTCATCAATCCCAAAGCGTGCCCATTCCACACGGGGGACCACACTGTTGTGGCCGAATAGACGGAGCGCTGGGTCGTCATTCGGAATTAAGCGTTCTCGAAGTGCTAAGAATAATTTTGCTGCAGAAGTCTCTTCCCAGAACCAGTCGGCGAGTTGCTTGCTGCCAATCTCATCTCCTTGCGGCTGCCCAGCTGCAGCCTCGAAGTAAAATGCCTTCAAGTCTTCGACGGCAAGTTTCAACATCGCTGCTGGTACCTGACCATTGACGACGTCACTTGGTGGAGAGAGTGTCAGCCAGCTTGTTAACGTGCGGGCAACCTCTTCGATATCGAGACCTGTGACACCAACAGTTGTACGTCCGCGGCGTTCGTGCGTCAGATCATACCATGGCCGTAGTTCCTGGATTTCCCGGAGAAGGGCCATTTTCAGTGTTTCATCCGTTGCCGCCGGCGTATCGAATCTGATTGGGCACGCAAGTCCCTCCATGTCGCCGGCATTGCTGCCCGGTGCATCTTCCGGGTAATCGACGAGAACGGGACCTTCCGGTTCGGCAAACAGATCAAGCGTTGCCTGCAGCACGCGTGACTGGAAGGCGGCGTCATGAGGAACACCCAATGGACGACCAAGCTCAAACGGCACCCATAGTGCTCGTGGTGGACGAATTTTTTCCGTGTGCAAGCGGATCAAGCTAATGCTGGCAGTTGCGAGACCGTCACGCTCTAAATAGTGGCCAAGCCCGCCCACGGCGCGCGTGCAGGCTGGTCATATCGGCACAAGCAGAACGGCGTCGACCTGATCTTGTTTGAGAAGTCCTGCAAGTTGAGAGGCGGCGCGTTCAAGTTTATCAGGATGGGTTGCGCCCATGAAGGAATAGTGGATTGAAGCGACGGATCCGATTATGCCTTCGGCAGCAAATTCATTGAGCCGATCGATTGGCAAGGCGACATTGTGGTCCTGTTGAAATCCACTGCGATCGAAATTCGTCGAGATGTGGCTGATCTCAAGGTCGGCTGCTGGCGTGTCGCTTGGCAGGAGCCGGTAATCTGCGGAGTTGACTGAGAAGGGACGATCGCCGCGCCGTTGCAATCCAGCGGTCGAGATGATCGCGACGCGCGCCTCAGCGATGGGTTTAGGCGTCACCCAGGGCGTGCTCGCGAAATGCGGCATCTCCATAGATGTATAATAGTCCTGACTGATGTCGTCGAAATCTGTCAGCCTTACCATTTCTTCTCCAACTCGAAAACGAATGCGCATGCTCAAAGTCTGCTGGATTCGAAACCTATCGAGCGATGTCACGTCTTGCAAGATGATGAGCAGCTCGCTTGACTGCGGCGCGGTTGGATCGCCGATGAGCAATCTCCTATGGGATCGAAGTGTGCAGGCGCGATGACAGTATCTGGACAGTGCCGCGATGGATGTTCAACAGTTGTTGCTCGAGATTGTGAAGATGATCGTTGAAACGAAAGATACGTATGTCCCAAGCGCAAACTGAAACGCCCAAACCAGGCCCGTTGACCGGGCTGCGGGCAATTGAACTCGGATCGACGGTGGCAGGGCCATTTTGCGCGCGCCTGTTGGCGGACTTTGGATGTGATGTCATCAAGGTGGAACAGGCCGAAGGCGATGCCGTTCGCAGTCTGGGGCATCGCCACAAAGGCCGCTCGCTCTACAATGCATCAATCCAGCGTGGCAAGCAGATCGTCTCGATTAACTTGCGGACGGAAGAAGGACGGAGCCTAGTACGTCAGCTCTGTGAGAGTGCAGATATTGTTGTCGAGAATTTTCGACCTGGTACTCTGGAGAACTGGGGGCTTGGCTATGACACATTGAGTGCAGCCAACCCAGGTCTTGTGATGGTGCGCGTCAGTGGCTTTGGCCAGGTTGGCCCTTATAGTCATCGTGGTGGATATGGCATCGTCTGCGAAGCGATTAGCGGGCTTAGGGAGATTAATGGTGAGCCTGATCGTCCGCCGCCGCGTGCGGCAACACCGCTGACAGATTACATTGCCGGCGTATATGGCGCGTTCGGCACCGTCATGGCGATATTGGAGCGTCATCGCACTGGCCGAGGCCAAGTCGTGGATTCGGCGCTCTACGAGGGTTCATTCAGTTTCATGGAGCCGCATATTCCAGCCTTTCAGCAGCTGGGTATTGTTGCCGAACGGGCAGGGTCGCATCTTCCAGGCAATGCGCCGAATTCGATTTATCCGACGCGCGACGGAGGCTACGTGCTTATCGCAGCCGCGGCCGACGCTGTGTTTAATCGACTTGCTCAGGCAATGGGCCGTGCTGACATGATCGAAGACCCTCGGTTCGCAACGAGCATTGCGCGGGGCCAGAACATGGAGGCATGTGATGACGCAGTTAATGCGTGGACAATCGAGCGGGATATGATCGCAGTTGAACAGGCAATGGATGAAGCAAAAGTGCCGGCTGCACGCATATATACGGTTGCCGACATCTTTGCTGATCCGCACTACAAAGCGCGGGACATGCTGGTCGATGTTGAGGATGAGGTGCTTGGACCGGTTACGATGGCAGGTGTCGTCCCGAAACTCTCAGAGTCGCCAGGAAGCATCCGGTGGGCTGGACGGGATACCGGAGCTGATACGAGCCGTGTCCTTAGCGAGGAGCTAGGACTATCGGCAGCTGATGTCGTGGCCCTGGCCAAGGCAGGTGTTGTTGCGGGACCTGACCTTCCTGCCAAGGATGCTGGTGTTTGAGGTTTCGCGAGGGGATGGATAAATATTGTGTCTGATAAAACAGAAGGTGAAGGTTTCTGGGCGAAGCAGATCGACGAGCTTGGCCGTCGTCGAGAGTTCGCCAAAGATATGGGTGGCCCTGAGAACGTTGCACGGCAACATGGGGCCGGTCGACTGACGGTGCGCGAACGCATCGACCGCATTTCGGATACGGGTAGTTTTCGTGAAATTGGAACGCTTGCCGGCACCGCGGAATATGACGAAGACCGAAAGCTAAAGAAGGTAACGCCTGCGACTTATGTGGCTGGGACAGCGCGCCTCAATGGGCGTCCGGTTGCGATTGGTGGTGAGGATTTCACGGTGCGTGGTGGCACCAGCTTTGGTGCACTGCGACGCAAAGGTGGCCAAGGCGGCTATATCGAAGACCTTGCGCATCACTATAAGATACCGCTCGTCAATTTGATTGATGGCGCTGGAGGTTCTGTTACCTCGGCCAAGCGCCGAGGGTTTGTAACGTTTCCAGGTGTTGATGGTTTCGAGCGATCTGTCGAACTATTGGGCGAAGTGCCGGTTGCGTCAGCTGTGCTTGGAACAGCTGCGGGTGGACCGGCTGGGCGCGCGATTCTTTCGCACTTCTCGGTTATGGTTGAAGGTAGTAGCCAAGTGTTTGCTGCCGGCCCACCTGTTGTAAAGCGCTCGCTTGGCCAAGTGATCTCGAAAGAGGATCTTGGTGGTCCGGCTGTTGCGGTCAACAAAGCCGGATCGATCCATAATGTTGCGGAAACAGAAGATGAGGCGCTTGACCAGATCAAACGCTTCCTGAGCTTCATGCCGCAGAACGTGTGGCAGTTGCCACCGATGTTGCCGACAGACGATCCGATTGATCGATGCGAGGAAGCCCTGCTCAGCATCGTGCCTGAAAACCGCAGGCAGGCCTACGATATGAAGAAGCTTGTGGCGATGGTCGTCGACAAAGAGTCGTCCTTTGAGATTAGGCCGACATATGGTCGTGCCGTCATCACGATGCTGGCGCGGCTTGGTGGCCGGGCCGTTGGCATCGTTGCCAACAACTCAAAGATTTATGGCGGCGCGATGGATGCCGATGCGGCACGCAAGCAGATCCACTTCATGGAGCTCTGTGATACATTCCATCTACCACTAGTGTTCTTGGTCGACGTTCCTGGCTTTATGGTTGGACTTAAAGCGGAAGAGGAAGGCACGCTGCGTGAGGGAATGCGTGCGGTTTATGTGGCCGCTCAGCTCAAGATACCAACCGTGACGCTCGTGATCCGCAAGTGTTATGGCATGGCTGGGATGGCGACGTGCAACAAGAACGATATTGATTTGAAACTTGCTTGGCCGAGCGGCGAATGGGGCTCATTGCCTGTCGAAGGTGGCGTGGCTGCCGCGTTCCGTCGTGAGATCGAAGCCGCCGATGATCCCAAGGCACGCGAGCAGGAATTGGAGGCGGAGCTTAGGGAATACACCTCGCCGTTTCGGACCGCTGAAGCGCTGGCCGTTGAGGAGATTATCGACCCGCGTGAGACCCGACCTATTCTTTGCGAATACATCGCCCTTGCCGAAGAGCGCTTGAAAATCGGACTTGGACCGAGAGCAAAGGCCGGCGTGGCTCCTTAGAGCGACGTTAGCGGCATGATCAATGAGCGAGTGAAGCAACAAAGCGCAGCCAATTCATGGGGCGAGTTCGCTCGACCCAACGTGTAGCGATCCGGTCGAATGACGACTGCTCGGACCTTGAGCGAAGACAAATGGGTGGCAGCAGCTGGTTCTTTATCAGCTGAGACCACATGGAGGCCGAATGCGGTCAATTCAGAGAGATTGACATTGGTTTCATTGAGTAGCGCTTCCTCACAGATCAGAACGAACTGATATCCGCTGATATCATCGATGCGTTGTCCCGACGACAATTGCAGCTGGGGAGCAAGCTCGCGGATATTGGCCAAACCCGGTAGACCTACTCCTGGCCCAAGTGTTGGTGCCAACGAAGTCATCTTGGCTGAACCGTCAGGGCGCGGGAAGGCTGCTTCAATCGCTTGTGTCGGATCAGCCATGTTGATGAGTTGGCCGAGTTTGACTGACATTTCAACGTAGGCGCGGATATGGGGATGACGCTCGCTCTGATAGGTGTCGAGCAAGTCGTCTGAAACCTTGTTGCGTACGACCGCTGTGAGTTTCCACGCGAGATTAGCGGCATCGCGGATGCCGGCGCAGAGGCCTTGCCCCATGAATGGCGGTGTTTGATGCGCGGCATCACCGGCAATGAGTAGACGACCGTCACGCCACTTTTTGGCAATGCAAGAATGAAACGTGTAGACGGCAGAGCGCTCTATGTCGGCTTCTTCAGATGAGAGCCAGGGGGATAGCAGCTGCCAGGTGCCAGCGGCTGATGTCAGATCAGCGTCGGTTTCATCTGGGTGTACTGTGATTTCCCAGCGTCGCCGATTGCCGGTGCCACGAACATAGGTAGCAGGGCGATT
This sequence comes from uncultured Hyphomicrobiaceae bacterium, assembly GCA_905480435.1. GTDB lineage: Bacteria > Pseudomonadota > Alphaproteobacteria > Rhizobiales > Hyphomicrobiaceae > CAJQQK01. The sequence continues at coordinate 9,753 of CAJQQK010000333.1, forward strand.
TGCGTCGCAGTGCTGGATGGAGAAATCGCCGAGTTCCTGTTTGGGCTTTCTGAGTAAGACATCGACCACCAACCAGCGCTCATGAAAGCCGTAGTCTTCGAGGCCGGAGCCGATGACATCTCGGACGAATGAACGCGCGCCGTCGCAGCCGACAACGTACTTTGCGACAAGGGTTGTGGTTTCTCCACTGGTCAAATCATTGACCGTCAATTCGACATTGTCTCCGCGGTCCTTGATGGCAACGACGTCACAGCGGGTGCGGACGTCGACCGAAGCAAATCGATTCAGGGCGTTACGGAGCAGACGCTCGAGATCCGGCTGATGGAAACGATAACTTGGGTGCCAACCCTGCGCGCTGATCTCGGGCGGGCGCGGCCACTCCAGCAACAGGTTGCCATCTGAGTCGATGAACTTCATGCCCGGATTGACGTGAACGCATTCTGCCATTTCGTCTGCGATGCCGATGGTCTGGATTACGCGCATCACTTCGTCATCGAAATGTACGGCACGCGGCAGGTGGTAAGCGGGGCCCTCTCGGTCGAGGACCAGCACGTTGATACCGTAGAGGCCGAGCAGATTGGCGAGCGCGGCGCCGACTGGTCCGTAGCCGACAATGGCGACATTATATGGGTTTGCTGGAGAGCCTTTAGCTTGCACAATCCGTCTCTAACGATTTGGTTGGCGAGCGAGTTCGCCGAATAGCCACGGGCAGTCGGCTGCTGGCGGCGCGCGGAGGCCGCGACGGGCCGCATCAAGCCGCATATCACGCATACGCAGGCGCTGTTCATCAGGCAGATAAAGGCGCTCGTGCCCCCAAAAGCTTGGCCCATCAAATGTTTCGTGGGGCTCCCAGGTCTGGGGATCGATCACGCGACCACCCCAACCGTTTTCAACAAAGAAGCCGGATGGGGTGTGGGCATAAAATGAGGTCATGAAATCGTTGGTGTGGCGACCAAGTGTGTAGGCGATGCGATCGTCTTGCAGCTGCGCAAGATCATAGCCTTGACCGACGTCATCGAGGTTTTGGTATTCGACCATGAAATGATGGAACCCGGCCTGCCCGCTACCAATCAGTGCAAAGCTGTGATGGCGGCCGTTGACGTGAAAGAAATAGAGCGGATAGGGCGTCAGGCCGTAGTCACTGACCTGGAAACCGAGCACGTACTTGTAGAACGGCATCAGAGTTTCAACGTCGGTTACGTGCAGGACGGCGTGGCCCATTCCGAACGGTCCAGTTTTGAAGCCCTGGATGGGACGCCCTGGTTTGAACGGGTCAGATGCGATCATTGGCTGCCAGAACAATTCGATCCGGTTGCCGGCGGGATCTTCGAAAACAATCAATTCTGAAACAAAGCGCCGGTCTGCGAGCTCCCGGCTGCCAGGTGCAACGACTATATCAGCCTCATCGAGACGGGCGGCATAGGTCTGCAAATCATCTTGCGTGTCGACCTCCCAACCCATGAAGGCAAGTGTGTCGCCCGGTTCGTTGGAAACGACGAGGCGTTGCTTGCGGTCATCCATGCGGAAGACGAGCGATTGGCCGGCACGGTCAATCTGCTGCATCCCAAGCAGGCTGCCGGCAAAATCGGACCAGTCATCAAGCCTGTCAGATCGGATGCCAAGATAGCCGAGCGCGCTGATCGCCATAAAAGGCTTCCTTGAGAATTCGAGCGAGCCCAGGGGGGAGGGGCTACTCCTAGCCCGTCTTTGCTTTGGCTGGTTCCAATTGTGTTGATCCGGCTGCATCTGGTGGGTCTGCACTGCGCGACTTCCACCAGTCAGCAACACCGCCGACGATACCTTTCGGCAGAAAGATAATAAACACAATAAGTAGGATGCCGTAGATCAACAATGGCACGCCGGCTGCGTTGAAACAGACATCCTTTGACACACAAACGGATGCTGTGCCGATGCTAATCCGAAGCACTTCGGCGAGCATGATGGTTATAACTGCACCAACGGTTGGACCAAGTGCGTTGTAGATTCCACCAACAACGACCGCGAATACGATCTGCAGCGAAACGCCGACGCCACCAATTGTATCAGGCGAAATGAACATCTGGTACTGGCAATACATGGCGCCGGCGAATGTGGTCATGACGGCGCTCAGTACGGTGACCTTGAGTTTTTCGCGCGTGACCTGAACGCCGACGGCTGCCGAGGCGTCTTCGTCCTCGGAAATGGCTTCAAGTGCGTAACGCGACATGGACTGGTCGACATAGCGCCAGATCATAATGCCAGCCATCCAGACGAATAGTGCAACGTAGTAGAAATAGATGCGATCATTGGAGAATTGCAGTGCGACGATCGAAATACCTTCGCCGTGACGTTCCGGAGTGTAGCCGAGCGAGCCGCCTGTCGTGTCGCGGGTCGCGATGATTACCTGACGGACGACCTCGGAAAGCGCCAAGGTCACCAGCGCAAAATAGTGGCCGACTATCTTGTAGCGAAAGCATGGATAACCAATCACGATCGCGAGTAGGCCTGAGACTAGCAGCGAAACCGGAATGCCAATCCACGGTGACAGCCCGATGTTGTTCCAGAGCAGCGCTGTAACGTAACCGCCGATCGACATGAACGCGCCGTGGCCGAGCGAGACCAGGCCGAAGCGGCCCATAATCGACCAGCCTGTATAGGCGAACGCCCAGATTAAGATCACGATGATCAGGTGCAGGGAGTAGGTCTCGACGCCGATGAAGGGGAGCGCGCATAAAATTACCGCGATAATTCCGATGACAATATTGCTGTTCATGATTTCCTCGCGAACAGCCCCTCAGGCCGAATAAACATGGTGACGACGAAGAACACGAAGGCCATGACATAGCCCCATTCGAGGTCGGCGAAGTAGCCGCCAAGCGTGATCAATTCAGCGAAAACGAAAGCCGCCAGAAAGCCACCGACCATGTTGCCGAGGCCACCCATCACGCAGATGACGAAGGTGATGGGGCCAAAGCTGAGACCGATAAACGGATGTATGTCGTATTGCAATGCCAGCAACGCTGCCGCCAGGCCTGCGAGCGCTCCACCAATTGCGGAGGTGAGAAGATAGAGCCTTTTGGTATCAACGCCCATGAGCGTCATGATTTCCCGGTCCTGGCTAATCGCTCGAATGGCGGCGCCGAGATAACTGCGCGACAGGAAGAAATAAAGGCAAATCACGACAACGCCGGATACCGCAAACGAGAGAAGACGGGTCGATGACAAATAGATGTCCGATGACACTGCAAGACTGCCCAGGCTGACGCCCAGGTTACGGAACTCAATGCCGAACACAACCATCGCGAGGCCTTGGAAGAAGAACAGTAAGCCGCCGGTTGCAAGCAACTGATTGATGGGGGCTGCATCAAGCACACGCGATATGACAAGCTTGTGGGTGAGATACCCGAGTATCGTCGTGACGGCGATGCCGCCGAGGATGGCCAAGGGCAAGGGCACGCCGGCTTTGTAGAGGAAGAAGATCGTATACATGCCGAGCATGATGATCTCGGCGTAACAAATCCAAACGACATCAACGACGCCAAATATAAGATTCAGCCCCAATGACAACAGGGCAAGCACCCCGCCTAGCAACAAACCATTGATCAGCGTCTCAATAAAGAAGATGCTGAACAGCGCTTCCGAAAACTCGGCCATCAATGCCCCTTACATGCCCATAAAAGCTTTTTGGATATCTTCGCTCGCAAGCAATTCCTCAGATGTGCCGTTCATCCTCAACGTGCCGGCCTCCAGCACGTAGGCTCTATCAACCACATGCAACACTTGCTTGACGTTTTGCTCGACAATCAGCACCGTCAGGCCCTCGCCGCGAATGCGTTTAACAAGTTCGAATACTTGTTGGACAATCACTGGGGCGAGGCCCGCTGACGGTTCATCCATCAACAAAATCTTTGGATCCGACATAAGTGCTCGGCCAATCGAACACATCTGTTGCTCACCGCCTGACATGGTACCTGCCATCTGATCGCGGCGTTCCTTCATGCGGGGAAATAATTCGTAAACAAAATCACGGCGTTCCTGGAAACGCGCCCGGAACTGCGGCGCGAAACAGCCCATCCGCAGATTATCTTCAACGGTCATGCGTGGAAATAATCGGCGGTGCTCAGGTACATGCGCGACACCGAGGCTGACAATCTCATGGGGTTTGGTCGCCAGGACGTCCGTACCCTCCATCGTGATCTCGCCCTGGGTGGCGGGAATGAGGCCCGAGATGACACGCATCAAGGTTGTCTTGCCGGCACCGTTCGGGCCGATGACGGCAACTGCTTCGCCTGCATTTACATCAAGTGAAACACCGAAGAGTGCCTGGAAGCTGCCATAGCCGGCATTTACGTCGCGTAGTGTCAGCATGTGCTGCGCCCCCAACCCGATTGCACGTTCGATTCCCTCATGCTCTGACCGCCGCCGCAGCTGTCTCTTCTGCATCGGTCCCGAGATAGACTTCGATCACCTTTTTGTCGGCTGCCACTTCGTGCGGTTTGCCCTCGGAGATCTTCTCGCCGTGGTCGAGAACCATGACGCGATCAACCACCTTCATTAGAACACCCATAATGTGCTCAACCCAGATGATTGTGATGCCAAGCTCGTTACGGATCGAGCCGAGCATCTCCGCTGCCTGATCCATCTCAGAGTGATCGAGGCCACCGAGGCTCTCATCGGCGAGAAGGAGATTAGGTTTGGTGGCAAGTGCCTTGGCGAGTTCCAGCTTCTTGAGACCGGCCGCCCCTAATGTGTCGACTGATGCCTTGGCATCGGTTGGAAGCCCGACCAATGAAAGGGCTTCCTCCGCGTTGCGCCATGCCTGTGATTTAGATATGCCGCTGCCGCCGTGTCCGTAGAAGCCGGCAAGTGCCGCATTCTCAAGGATCGACAAGCGCTTGAACGGGCGTGGAATTTGAAATGTGCGTCCAACGCCGATGCCGCAAATGACGTTTGGGGCAAGACCTGCGATCTCACGGCCCTGCAGTTTGATCGACCCCGCGTTCGGCGGCAGATTGCCAGAGAGCATATTGAATATTGTACTTTTGCCGGAACCGTTGGGACCGATAAGTCCAACGATTTCTCCCTTCTCCACAGAGAAGTCGACGTTGTCGACAGCAGTAAAGCCGCCGAATTTTTTTGTGAGGCCTTGAACGGCTAGCACAATGCCAGTCCTTTCGATCCGAGGTCGTTGGCGCGAGCAGTAGACGCGACCGGCATCAGAAGATGCCGGCGGCTTCATCATCTTACTTGGTGTAAGGTGATGACTTTGGCAGTGGCAGAACCGGATCGATCGTCTGCAACGCTTTTGGCCAGGCGACATAGACCTTGCGCTTGATGTATTGCATCACAACAGGTGAGGCCATCGTGTTCTGGCCCATCATGTCATTTTCGCCGGTTTTCGGGAATTTGACGCCGAAGCCGAGCAGTGTGCCACCGACGGGAATGTTGGTTTCCAGCGCTGCTTTGCGCAGTGATTCTGCGTCAATGCCGCCGTACTTTTTAATCGCGCGAGGCAGGACATCTGTGAAGAACACATGCGCGTTCGATGCAGCCATGCCAACGTGTGCGGATTTCGTTTTCGTGCTCGGCTTGGCTTTGACGTATTCCTTGCCGACTTTTTCTGTGATCGCTGCCAGACCGGGCTTCAGCGATTTCGGATCAAGCAACCAAATCGAGACCGGGTCAACGTTGAAGAAATGGTCAACGTCATTGCCGAGTGCATCATAGAGCTTGTCGGCAACGCCATAGCCGGCACCATGTCCGATCAGGGCTTTGAATTTTAGACCTTGTTCTTTAGCTTGGCGCAGAAAGAGCGAGATGTCCGGGTTATAGCCAGTGTGCAGGATAACATCTGGACGCTTGCGTTTAAGCTTGGTGACAAGTGATGACAAATCCGGTGCGGTTGCCGAATAGCCCTCTTTGAGAACGACATTCATGCCGAGCTCTTTGGCTTTGGATGCATTGCCGCCGGCGACGCCTGAGCCATAAGGCCCGTCTTCATGGATGATTGCGAGCCGTAGCTTGCCTGGTTCAACGCCCATTTTTGACTTGGCGTTGGCGTGAAGGAATTCAACTGACAGCCAACCAAACTGACCACCGTGTACCTGCGGGCGGAACACGTATTTTAGCTTTCGGCCTTTGAGAACCGCTGGAGAAATACAGGTCGTAATCCACATGAATTTCTTGAGTGCATCAACCTTGGCCGCAACCGGTACGCACTGCGCACTGGAATAGAAGCCGAGCAGCATGTCGACTTTTTCCTGCTCGATCAGGCGAACCGCTTCGTTGATTGCGACTTCGGGTTTTGATTGCGCGTCGGCGTAGATCGCCTTGATCTTGTAACCCTCAACGCCACCTTGGCTGTTGATGTGATCGATCATGATTTTGGCGCCAAGGGCCTGCAGATCTGAGCCACCACCTGCAAGCGGTCCGGTGTAGTCGTAGATCACGCCAATTTTGATTTTCTTGTCTTGAGCCGTCGCATTAATGGCGAAGGCAAATAGGGCAAGCGCCATAGTGGCAATTGCGGTCACCCTCTGAAATACGCGAAACTCTCGCATGGGTATCCTCCACTGGAACGATATGATTTATTTTTACTGTTTTCGTTTTCTTATGGACTCAGTCTCGTTGGAGGGTGTCGCCACTGTCAAGGATTCAGTGAAAGAAATGTTTTTATTGATGATGAGTTGCAACACTATCCAGACGGTGATGACGCGGAGTCTGGCGCTGTCGTGCTATTCAACGACACCTCCGTACCAAGATTTTTCGACCAGAGTTTTTGACTTGTCGAGAGGACGATCATTGGAAAGCGTGCAACGCGGCGCTCGTTTTGCGCTGGCGCAAGGATATCGTCTGGCGTAGTGAGGGCGGCACAGATTATTATGATCGACGGGTTCGGCCGGAGACATTTTTCGAGCTGAATGAGGGAGCAAGTCATGCCGCTAGTGCCACTGGACAAGATCGAAGCGACAACAAGAGCTGCGCTGGAGCGGCACGGTGCAGTGCCCTGGATTGCGGCCGAAGTGGCTAAGGCCGTGCGTAAGGCTGAGGCAGTCGGCAATCGGATCTGCGGCCTCTACTATCTGGAAAGCTATTGCCTGCAATTGAAAAGCGGTCGAGTGAAGGGCGACGTTGAACCGGTCGTGTCGCGCGCGCGGCCGGGTGCTGTGACCGTCGATGCCAAATTTGGCTTTGCGCAACCGGCGTTCACCCGGGCGCTCCCCGAAGCAATTGCAGCAGCACGTGAATGCGGTGTTGCGAGCTTGGCAGTGGGGCATGCGCATACCTGCACGTCGGTCGGGTATTTTACGGAACAGATTGCTCGCGAGGGATTGATTGCACTTGGTATGACCAATGCCTCACCGATTGTGGCGCCGCCTGGCGGCAAGACCCGTGTGATCGGCACTAATCCAATTGCGTTTTCCGTGCCTGATGGCGCAGGCGGCGTGGCAATGCAGTTCGACCAATCCACGACCACTGTGGCCCTTGGCAAAATTACTATGGCTAAGGCTGCAGGCGAACGCATCCCGGAAGGCTGGGCGGTGGATGCTGAAGGCCGACCAACGACAGACCCCGAGACGGCGCTTGTGGGATCACTTGTGAGTGTGGGGGGACCCAAAGGTTGGGGGTTCGGTCTGATGGCGGAATTGCTGGTCGCTGGCATGACGGGAGGTGTCGCCAGTCAGGACGTCAAACCGCTCAAGGCGCCGGATGGTCCGCCGCATGATCTTGGTCAGTACTATCTGTTGATGGATCCGGGTACGTCGACTGCGTTCTATGAGCGTCTGCAGCAGGTGGCAGCAGGTGTTGCACGTGATGAAGGTGCACGTATGCCGGGGCAGGGCAAACAGGAACAAGATCCCGTGGATCTGGAGCAGGCGGTTTGGAATCAGTCTTTGGCGCTTGCCGGGATTGCGTGAATTCAAGTGTGACCCGGTCCGGTTACTAAGGACGTTAGTCGATTTCCCAGGCTGGCGTTTGATATCGGGTCATCAATTGAGAGTTCCAACTGATGTCTAATATACTTGTCTCTGTTGAATTAACGGCCGACGCGTTCGCACCGTTCGGTGATGTTATCGAGGCGCGCGGCTCACCAACATCTGTAATCAATGGCGGGCGTTGCGGGCGCTATCACGATCTTGCGAACTTGGATTTTCATGAGAGCGGCCGGGCTGGCATAAACATCTTTCAGTCACAACCAATCGCACTTCCGTTTCAACTACGGTTGGTCGAAAGGCATCCACTCGGCAGCCAGGCTTTTGTTCCGATATCGGGAGGCGACTACCTCATTGTTGTTGCGGAAGATGAGGCCGGCGTGCCGGTGCGCCTGAAAGCGTTTCATGGTGAACGAAATCAAGGCGTCAACTACCGCCGTGGCATCTGGCATGGGGTCTTAATGCCGATCGAGAAGGCGGCATTGTTCACGGTCGTTGATTGGATCGGTGATCGCCAGAACCTGGAGGAGTTTCACTTCAAAGAACCGATTACGATCACAGCTCAGACGAGCTAGTCGAATCTGAATACATTTGCATTGGACAATTGAAACGACGACAGATGCCCAAGGGAGGCTCAGCCTGCTCATAGAACACCATAGCAAAATACGGCTCCCCGACGTTTCAAGTGGGTAGCCTGAGATCGAGTTTGCCAGCTATAAGGTAGGTGACGGCCTTCAAGGTCTTGCTGTTTCGGTAGCCGCGCGCCTTGGCTTTTGCGGCCTGGACGAGAGAATTGATGCCCTCG
>CAJQQK010000334.1 GCA_905480435.1 uncultured Hyphomicrobiaceae bacterium
GAGGGCATCAATTCTCTCGTCCAGGCCGCAAAAGCCAAGGCGCGCGGCTACCGAAACAGCAAGACCTTGAAGGCCGTCACCTACCTTATAGCTGGCAAACTCGATCTCAGGCTACCCACTTGAAACGTCGGGGAGCCAACAGTTATTTTGCTCAAAAACATAACAAATATGCTTCAAAATTAATGATGTATTCACTTTTACGTGGCTGGCGACCATTCAAACCAGAGCACGTCGCGTTTAATAGGATCCTTATATCGCCCGAAGATTGGGCGTTTTAAGGCACATTGTGAATCCGTTAAAACGCGACATGCAGTAGCTCAGACAACCGCAGGCTTTGAGCCGTTTCCGGCAAAGGTGTGCCGGTCGCAGACAGTTCTGAACCGGGTAGAATGTCATGGCTGGGCCAGATACCCGTGATCATGGTTCGAGCATAACCATTGGCATGGCCGGCGCGGCGCATTTCAGCTGCGGCTGCGATGTGGTCATAGGTAAGGCGATGGAGGCTCGCGCTGATTTGACCATCGTTATGGCTGACGAGAGCATACCAACCATCCTGCGTGCCATCGTTGGCCGGCATGCCAATGACGCCGGCGTTGATCCAGATGCCGTGGCGCAATGGCGCGATGAACGGAATGCCAGCGTGCCCGGCAATGACAACGTCGATAGGTGACGCCGCATGAGCGGCGGCAAATTCCGCTTCGAGTTTGTCGTTCTCAGAGGCGAACAAAAATTTATTGTTCTGGGTTGCGCCGCCGTGCAGAAAGCAAATTGCTGAACCGGCGTAGGAGATATTTATGCGCGGAGGAAGTGCTGCCATCCAGGTACGGCTGTCGGCACTGGTATGCTGCAAGGCATACGGATACCAGCCACGCGACAGGCGATCACAAACCGAGCCCTCGACAAAACCGCAGCCGCAATCATCGGCGCCTTCGGCAAGTTGCTACTCGCAGTTGCCAGCCACAACAGCAATGCCCCAATCGCGGATCAACTGCACTGTCTGTTCTGGCGCTGCGGCATAGGCAACGACATCGCCTGTGCAGACGACATTGCAAGCAGGGATGCCGAGGCGCTCAGCCTCGACGCGCATCGCGATAGTTGCCTGCAGGTTGGAATAGGGGCCGCCAAAAACGAGCAGCGGAGCGTTGTCGTCAATCATTGAGAGAACTTTCGCGGCTGGCGCAGCCCTGTAGCTGGAGCAGCGCCCCTTGTGCCGGTCAGCTGAGCCAATGTCGAGGCATGAAGTGATAACGGCAGATCAACAAGTCTTTATTGCGATGCGCCAATTATGCTCGAAGCATCGAAGCACGGGCAACGTCACGTTCTCAGCTGCGTCGTTTGACGCGGGCGGTTGGTTCCGCGTTGGCGGGGTCTTCGGGCCAGGGGTGCTTTGGGTAACGGCCACGCAACTCAGCGCGGACGCCGGCCCAGGAGCCAGACCAGAAACCAGGCAGATCGCGCGTGACTTGAATGGGGCGGGCAGCGGGAGACAGCAGAAATAGCGTCAATAACAGACGACCGGCGTCAATGGCGGGATGCACCTTGAGGCCGTACAGTTCCTGCGCGCGCAAGCTGATACAAGGTGCATGTTCGCCGCTGTAGGCGATGGCGTGATTGTTTCCGTTGGGCGCGGTGAAATGCGTCGGGGCTTGTTGATCAAGCACCTGACGTTGCGACCAGTCGAGCAGCAGGCCAAGGCCATTGCCGAGATCATCGGTTGCGATTTCCCGGACGGCTGATTTGCCAGATAGAAATGGTGCCAGCCAGGTTTCGATGGTTGCACCGAGTGTATCGTCGGAGAGGTCCGGCCAAGTGGTCGGATCGGTTTTTGCCAGGAAGCCAACGCGGGCGCGAAGCTGATGCTGCGCCTTCGACCAGGGCAGGATCGCAATGCCTTCAGCTGCAATGCCATGCGCGAGCGCGTTTGCAACGCTTTCATCGTCGGGCAGCGGGACAGCGCCACTTTCCAAGACGAGTGCACCGAGACGACGCTGACGTTTTGCGCGCACGGACAGGCTCACGCGATCAAACGCGAGATCGATGCGCTCTTCGACGCGACCAGCGGCAAGATTGGCGAGCTCGGCCTCGTCGATTTTTGCAGCGGACGTAATGCGGCCGGCGCGGGCGGCACCTTGGAGATCGGCGACTACAAGATATGACACACCTGCGAGCGGTTCATCTTCGGCCAGGAAGCCACCGCTGCCGCTTGCCATCAGATAGCGCGTGCCACCGTGGCCGTCGGTCGTGGCGCCTCGGGACTTTGCGATACGGTCGGGAAAGGCGAGGCTCAGCAAGGCTGCCGTTGAGAGCGGTGCGTTCGCTGTCGCGGGGGCCGCGTCAGTTTCGCTCGACTTGTCCGCTTCGGCTGTCCTGCTCATTTCAGCAGCTTGCGCCCAGCGCGCCGCCATTGTGCGCATAGCGCGGGCGCGTTGACCGCGATCGCGGCTGAAACGTTCAAGGCGATCATCAAGATCAACACTGTTGCCGCCGAGGCCACGCTCGACAAGCAGAGCGGCGACCTGAGCAGCAGCCAGAGCATGTCCGTGATGCGCGGCATGGCAGATCATTGCAGCAAGTGTTGGCGGCAACGGCAGGGCGCGAATGGCGTTGCCAAACGATGTGATGCGGCCTTGCGCATCAAGTGCACCGAGCACCTCAAGATCAGATCTCGCGGCTGCAATGCCGGCAGCGGGTGGTGGATCAAGCCAGGTGAGCATCGCTGCATCCGTAACACCCCAAGCGGCACAATCGAGCAGCAAGCCGGTGAGATCCGATGACAGGATTTCGGGCGTGGCGTAGGCAGTAAGGCTTTGTGTTTCAGGTTCGGCCCAGAGACGATAGCAGTGGCCTGGACCCAAACGCCCGGCACGGCCACGGCGTTGATCAGCGCCAGCACGGGACACGCGGACGGTGGCAAGGCGCGTCAGCCGGGCGCCAACGTCATAGCGCGGTTCGCGAGCGAGTCCTGCATCGACGACGGCTTCGATGCCATCAAGCGTCAGTGATGTCTCGGCTATGGCGGTGGCGAGAATGATCTTGCGTTGACCCGGTGCCGGGGGAGCAATGGCCGCGTCCTGCGCATCGCGATCCATGCCGCCGTAAAGTGGCGCGATGGTCGCCTGACCGGGCGGCAGTGCGTCGCTCAACTTGCGCTCAGCGCGGCGGATTTCACCTTGCCCGGGCAGGAACACAAGGATCGAACCGGCTGTCTCACGCAATGCCCGGGTGACGGCACGGGCGACCTGATCTTCGAGCCGGCTGGCTGGATCGCGGCCCAGATGATGCGTTTCGACCGGAAAGGAGCGCCCTTCACTGGACACCACCGGGCAAGGTGCGTCCGACGTGCCAAGCGCATCAGCGACGCGGGCACCGTCAAGCGTTGCCGACATGACAAGGATGCGCAGATCATCGCGCAGGCCTTGCTGTGCGTCGAGCGCAAGTGCGAGGCCGAAGTCCGCGTCCAACGAGCGTTCGTGGAACTCATCAAAGATCACAAGGCCGACATCCGTCAATTCAGGATCGTCGAGAATCATACGCGTGAAAACGCCTTCGGTGATGACCTCTATCCGGGTGGCGGCTGACGTTTGCGTCATCAGGCGGGCGCGCAGACCGATCGTCCGACCGAGCTTTTCGGAAAGCGTGTGCGCCAAGCGCTCAGCTGCGGCGCGAGCTGCCAGCCGTCGTGGCTCCAGCATGATGATACGGCGACGCCCAAGCCATGGCTCATCGAGCAGCTCAAGCGGGACGCGCGTGGTTTTGCCGGCGCCCGGCGGGGCAACCAGAACAGCACGACTTGAGCGACCAAGCGCGAGGCGCAGGTCGGGGATCGCGGCATCGATGGGAAGCGGCTGACGGCTCATAGTGGCTGTATAGCAGAGACTGCAGCAACGTGTGCGCGGAACGATCGAGCCGCCATGACGGACAGTCGCGCGCGTTATGCGATGCGCCTCTCCTTGATTGAATCCACGCCATCATGGCGGAAATGGCATCAACCCGTCATGATGGCGTGTTTTTGAAGCCACTGGGAGCTCATGAAATGCCTCGTTGGCATGCTATTATGAGTTACTCTCAGAAATTGCATTAAAAATTATCATTTACCTCCAGCACGCACTGAATTGTCTATCACTTGCTGAAATGGCGTACTTTTTTAGCTTCATGATAAGCAGATACCGGACTATCCGCATAGCTCATTTGTCATAATGCATGATTTTTGTTGGATTATTTCTGCTATTTTGTTTACTTTCCTACTAAATTTCGCGTTACATTTGTTGCCATATCGGCGATTTTGCTAGCCAGCGTGCCCAATCCGGGCCATTGCGACCACTGATTCCGATTGATCGCGACCACCGGTTCCGGTGATTGCGACCGGTCTGTGGAGAAGTGGGTTTGAGGCCGCTGGATGATCTGAAGACACGCCTAGCGTGCGCCCTTT
>CAJQQK010000335.1 GCA_905480435.1 uncultured Hyphomicrobiaceae bacterium
TCGAGGGCATCAATTCTCTCGTCCAGGCCGCAAAAGCCAAGGCGCGCGGCTACCGAAACAGCAAGACCTTGAAGGCCGTCACCTACCTTATAGCTGGCAAACTCGATCTCAGGCTACCCACTTGAAACGTCGGGGAGCCCCCAATAGGCACTTATCACATCCCTTTGAATTTAACATTGTTCAGAATAGAGTTTTTGTGAAGTTAATTTATCGCCGATGCTGCACCTGTTGGTCAGCATATGCCTTTATTCAGCAGCCATTCTGCGCATGGATTGCATCAAAACCGCTCGAAGCGCCGCCGCTTTCAACGGTTTGCGCAACAGCGTAAATTCTAATTCGCGCAATTGCCGTTGCACCTCAGGCGAATGATCAGCGGTGATAATTACGCTTGGTACGTCGGCGTTGACATGCGCACGAATGGCCTGGATCGCCTCGACACCAGTGTCAAAATCTAAATGGTAGTCTGCGACGACGATAGTTGGCGCGGAACCGAGCCGGGCGGCACTCGTGCTTACACGTTCTGCGTCCAATTCGGTAATCGCCTGTGCCGTATCCCGGGCGGCTATGACGCGGCACCCCCAGCCGTGCAACATCGTGCGCATGCCGGCGAGCACCTCAGGCTCATTGTCGATGCATACCACCAGCGCAGCATCCAATTGCTGACCCGAAGCGGTCACTTCCGCGGCCAACGGTACGACCTTTGCTGGAGCCGCAAAGCGCGCGCCCACCGTAAATCGCGAGCCAGCCCTGACAGTCGAGTACACACTGATCGGGTGCTCAAGAATTCGACTGATACGCTCAACAATCGACAGTCCCAACCCCAAACCACGGGCGGACGTCGCGCGCGGGTCAAGCCGCAGGAACTCCTGGAAAATCAGCTCGTGCTTCTCTTCTGGAATACCCACGCCTGTATCGATCACTTCAATCAACGCCTGCCCATTGCGCCGCCGGATACCAACGAGCACGCGCCCATTCGGCGTATACTTGATCGCATTGGCAATCAGGTTCTGCAGAATGCGGCGCAGCAGACTTCGGTCAGAGCGCACCCAGAGGGATGTTGGCACAAACCGCAAGTCCAGCCCTGCTTCACGTGCCATCGGATCGAATTCGATTTTGAGGGCATCAAACAAATTCTGCACGGCGACCGCGGTGATCTCCGGCTCAAGCCGGCCTGAGTCCATGCGCGAGATATCAACCAGCGTCTTTAGTATCTCCTCAACAGAGGTCAGCGATGTGTCGATGCGCTGCGCAATGCTCAGATTGGCCTCAGAAAGATCCTGCTCAACCAAGGCGTTGGCGTAAAGCCTGGCAGCGTTCAATGGCTGCAAAATATCATGACTGGCAGCTGCCAGAAAACGCGTCTTGTCTCGATTAGCGTCATCAGCAGCAACTTTTGACTGCGCGAGTGCCGTATTCACTTTCTGCAGTTCAGCCGTGCGCGCCTTGACACGCTGTTCGAGCGTCTGATTGGCCTGGGCCAGCGCTTCGGCGGCGGCGACACGATCGGTGATGTCTGAATAGGTTGTCACGAAACCACCCTGCGGCATTGGCGCGGTGCGCACCTCGAGGATCTGCTGGCCGTTTACCAAGCGCTCCTGAAATGTTTCGCCGACACGCCCGAGTTGCGCCATCCGCAGAGTGACAAGTTCATACGGCACGCCATCCCCCATGTCGCCACGCTCCGCCAGAAACAGTAGGAGCTCTTCGAGCGGCACGCCGACCCGGCGCAAACTCAAAGGGAGCTCAAGCAGCTCGCTGAACTGCCGGTTCCAGCACAGGAGTTGGTTGTCTTGGTTGAACACGCACAGACCGTGGCGCACCTGATCCAGCGCCGACTGCAGAATGTCTCGATTATACTGCAGTGCTTCCGACGCATCATCGAGCAGTTTCAAAGCTGATTGGTTGGTGACATTGCGCTGGTTAGTAGATGCTCGGTAAAGCGCAACGTCTGGACATCCGCCTCACCGTTAGGTTGACGCTCCAGCTTATGCCGCGCGTAAAACTCACCAAACGACCGCTCCGCACGACCAGGGCCCAGATAACGCGCAACCGTAGACTGCAGATCACCGACCGTCACCGAAGTGCGCCAGAAGCGGAACGAAGGCTGCTGCGATGTGACCGTGGGCTCACCGTTGACGAATATGTTGGCCTGTATCCTCTCAATCGGCGACGGCACACGCCTCAACGAGAAAACGACATAGGCGCAAATGTTCGCGGCCAGGCTCCAAACGACACCATGTGTCAGGGGATCCGTCTCGAAGTACAATAGTGCTTGCGGCTTCAGTATCGCAAAACCTAACGGCCCATCGATCAGGATCGACTCGGGCAGCAGGCCAGCCTTGATCACCCACGGCATCAACAGCGTGTAAGCCCAGACGGTGATACCCGCGAGGATGCCGGCGATGGCCCCATGCGCGTTGCCCTTCTGCCAATACAGTCCGCCAAAGAAGGCCGGCGACAACTGCGCGACAGCTGCAAATGAAATGAGCCCGATTGCAGCCAGCCCCTGAGCGTCGCCAAGCAACAGATAGACGACATAGCACAGCGCCAGCAGCACGCAGATGGCGACGCGCCGGATCGTGAGAAGAAGACCAGACAGGTTATCGAAATCATCGATTTGGCGGACCCGGTAGCGCAGCAACATTGGCACCACGACGCCGTTACACACCATGATGGCAAGTGCGATCGATTCAACAACAATCATTGCTGTCGCAGCTGATAAACCACCGATGTAGGCCAACATCGTTATGACTAGCGCGTCGAGGAACATCGGCACGGACAGCACGAAAACATCCGGGTCGGCGATCTCGGGCCGGATCAGGAGAAGGCCGGCCGCAGCAATCGGCACAACGAATAAGTTGATGAGCAGCAGATAGAGCGGCAGCAGCCAACGCGCGCGTTTGATTTCGTCCTCGGAGCGGTTTTCAACCACTGTGACGTGGAACTGGCGCGGCAGCACGATGATGCACACAGCGCTCAACAGCGTGACGACCAGCCATGTGCTGCTGAACTTTGGCTGCGTGAAGCGCGCGAGCACATTTTCTTGAGCGACGACTGCCTTGTAGAACGACGCTGCATCGCCGAAGGCATAGAACACCACGAACACACCGACGCTCAAGAAAGCAACGAGCTTGACGAGCGACTCGGCTGCGATCGCGACCATCAAACCATCCTGGTGCTCCGTTGCATCAATATGGCGGGTGCCAAACAGCACCGCGAATACAGCCATGACAACCGTTGCCACGAATGCCGTTTCAACAATACCAACGCTTGGCAGCTCGACCAGAAATAACGGATTGCCGCCAAATAAGGCCTCGGTTGCGAGCACCACGGCCTTCAATTGCAACGCCAGATACGGCAGCAAACCAATCAAGGCCACCACAGTTACAATGCCGGCAACCATTGGGCTCTTGCCGTATCGAGCGGCCAGAAAGTCAGCAATTGACGTGATATTTTGAGCTTTGGCCAAGCGCACAATGCGGACCAGCAACGGCCAACCAAACAGGAACATTAGAGCCGGCCCGATGTAGACCGCGAGAAAATCCCAACCGGTCTCTGATGCGCGACCAACACTGCCGAAAAACGTCCAAGTTGAGCAGTAAACACCGATGGACAGCGCATAAATCAGCGGACGCCCGCTTTGCGCTGGTTGGCGCCGCTTCATCCAAATGTCGCCCGCCCACGCAATCGCGAACAAGACGCCGATATAGGCGATCGCGAACAGCACTATCAGCGTGGCATCAAACATAAACTGCACTAGGCCATGAACTCATTGATCTTGCGACGCTTCGATCTGTCTCCGGTCGCACTCCGGCTCCGCGCCGCATCTTTTTGTATTCGCGCAGAAAAGCTTAGCAGAAACCGTCACAGCGGCGCAGCACATACTTTGGCCGCAGGGGAACGGCGTTTGCGATCGAGATGATTACTTAAAGAATGCGGCGCATCACTTTTGCTCATATTGATCAAATAGCACCCTGCCAGCCTTCGTAACGTCGCTTTACGATGGCTTTGTCTCCTAAAATCATCCCCAACAACGTCAGACCAATACTCAGTATTTGTTTGCGTCTGGGGAGCAGTTGCGCTACTACCCAGAATCACTGATCCGCGAAACCGGGTTTCATTCGTTTTTGGTGAACCTCGGATTTGGTCCACGCGAACGGCTTGGCGTCAACATTGTAGGCTTTGATGAAGGCGTCGATGTGGGCCATCAATTCCTTACGCGAGTTGAACGAGGTGCCGGTCAGCGCCTTGGCAGACAAGATCGAAAACCATATTTCGATCTGATTGAGCCAGGACGCCTTGGTCGGCGTAAAGTGAAAGT
>CAJQQK010000336.1 GCA_905480435.1 uncultured Hyphomicrobiaceae bacterium
TCGAGGGCATCAATTCTCTCGTCCAGGCCGCAAAAGCCAAGGCACGCGGCTACCGAAACAGCAAGACCTTGAAGGCCGTCACCTACCTCATAGCTGGCAAACTCGACCTCAGGCTACCCACTTGAAACGTCGGGTAGCCATACTTAGTCGTGTTTCTAGTTGCATAATAACCTCCTAGCAGTCTCTCACGGACCGCATACATGGTGCATTGACTGATCAGATCCAGTTTGGGGGGATGCGTCAATTGACTAAAATCCTAATCGGATTGTTTGGCGGTCGGCAATGCAATTGTATGCGGCAGTGCAATATCGGAGCGCTGATCCAAGACTTATGCACAGCCGGGGTACTAATGATTTGCGATCTTACGATGTGTCCTTTGGGACATGCTCGCCGCGTTACTTATTGTCATGCCAATACTTCTTTGACGTGACCGGGAATACACACTGTGGTGCTGGTTAACATCTCTTACATGACCTCGACGCCTGATAACGTTTTGGTGATCAGCCCTCTGTTGTTGGCGCTGGAAGCAATATGAATGGGCGTTGCCCCGACTGTTTGCAGCCCGCAACCTGCGTGATAACGTTCGGACCTTGATAGTTTTGTTCGGACCCACCAGTTTCTAATCTAGATACGGCGTTGTGAAGGTCCCGCTTAAGTAGGCTTTGGAGATCAGCGATGGCAGCAGCAAGTTCAAACGACCAACAACTTGATACGAGCGTCGCGGCGCTAGATCCAATCTGGGACGCAGTTCGCATCGAAGCGACGGCTGCAGCTGAGCAAGAGCCAGTGCTCGGTGGATTTGTTTTTGGAACAATTTTATCATCCGACACGTTGGATGCGGCAATTATTCAGCGAGTCGCACAACGGTTGGATCACCGCGATGTCGAAGCTGGGGCAATCCAACAGGTCTTCCGTGAATTGTTAGCGGACCATCCGTCGATAGGTCGCGCGTTTCGGGCTGATATGGCAGCCGTATTTGATCGCGATCCTGCATGCAGCCGCTACATCGAGCCATTACTGTATTTTAAAGGCTTCCACGCGTTGGTGACGCACCGTTTCGCACACGTACTATGGCACGCCGGACGACGTGATTTTGCACTCTACCTGCAAAGCCAAGCGTCGCGCATCTATTCGGTCGACATTCACCCTGCCGCTCAAGTTGGCATCGGCATTATGCTTGATCATGCGCACAGCCTGGTTTTCGGTGAGACATGCCGAATTGGCGACAATGTTTCAATCCTACATGGCGTGACACTCGGCGGAACAGGCAAAGTCGGTGGCGACCGCCACCCAACCATTGGCGACAACGTTCTGATCGGTGCTGGCGCTAAAGTGCTCGGTAATATTGTGATTGGTACGTGCTCCCGCATTGCAGCCGGTAGTGTTGTGCTGAAAGATGTACCGTCGTGCAAAACCGTTGCTGGCATTCCAGCCGTCGTCATTGGCGATGCCGGGTGCCCGGAGCCTGCTCGGAGCATGGAACATCGTTTCTAGAGTTTGCCTCTATGGATCAGACCTGGGGATCAACGTCAGGATTGCCAACCCGAGCACAATATCGACCAGCCCAGCGTCAACACGAACCCTGCCAACAGCAGGTCGCGATTTGAGGATCTTGTCAAACGCGGCGTGCTTTAGAACAGTGACGCGACGCAATGCGGATTTGGCCTTCGGGGCTGTTCTGGGTTATCACCCGATTCCAATTAATCCGTCCTAATCCGGGAGATGTTCATTGAGCATGAAAGACGACGCACCACGGCTGCAAAACTACCTGCGCAAGCTGTTTGGCAACGACAACCTGAAGGTCGTCCTTCACCCGAAAAAGACCGATATGGCAGAGATCATGATCGGCGACGAATTCATCGGACCGGTCTATCACGAAGAAGAAGAAGGCGAGGTCAGCTATCAATTCCAGATGGCAATTCTCGACATCGATCTCGAGGAATCCTAGGTCCGGACTTGTTTGGCATCATGCGCCTGAGATGCGCCTTCCCTCATGCAGAATGGATAGACGATGACACTGGCAACACTGGATGGCGTATCGGTCACCACGCCTGAGAGCGGCAACTACTGGGTCGCCCCAAACGCGACCGTCGTTGGCAACGTGGTGATGGAAGAAGACAGCAGCATCTGGTTCAATTCAGTGTTGCGTGGCGACAATGAAACCATCCGCCTTGGTGCTGGCTCCAACATCCAGGAAGGCTGCGTTTTACACACCGATCCCGGTTACCCAATGCACATCGAGCCGAATTGCACGATCGGCCATATGGTCATGCTGCATGGCTGTACTGTTAAGACAGGTAGCCTGGTTGGCATTGGAGCGATTGTTCTGAACGGTGCAGTGATTGGTGAAGAATGCCTCATCGGCGCCGGTGCGCTCATTCCCGAAGGTAAGGTCATTCCGCCACGGTCTCTGGTAATGGGGACACCGGGCAAGGTCGTCCGGCCGATTACGGATGAAGATATTACCCGCATTCAGCACAGCGTCACGGTTTATCAACGCAACTGGCGTCGTTTCAAAGCGGGAATGGTAACTCAGCCGGAGTAGCTGATGGAATTTTGAACGACGCAAACTTCTCGTATGCGTCGCTATTTGTTGCTGACGGCCTCGGCGCTTAATCCGTTGTCGCGACGCTGCCATTGCCGTGCTTGATGCGCGGGTCCAGCGCCATCCACAATTTTGGATTGAGATACGACTGTCGCATCAGATATTTATAAGGTGTCTGGCTCCACAAACGGACGTCGTCGACTTTGTTGTCGAGCACGTAGTCACCTTGTTTGGTGCGCACTGTGAGGACGGCATGACCATCACCGTTTTCATCCCGTACAACCGTAATGAGCAATGCGCTCGACGGCCAACCACGTGACATCAAAATCCGACGTTTCAAGACGACGTAGTCTTCGCAGTCGCCCTGGGTGGTTGGGTATGTCCAGAACTCTTCGCGGCCATAAAGCTCCATGTCAGTAACGGGCTTGATCTTGGTGTTGATGCTGCGATTGACCAGGTCGAGTTCATGGAGGTGGTTCACATTGGCGTCGAACCGGGCAAAGCTGACGTCATCAACCCGGTTACAATCTGTTTTGTAGCGTTGACAGAAATGCACGAAGCCAAAGGGTGGTAAGGCCTGACCATGCACACGCATGAAGCTGCTCTGCTGGGCCGATGCGGCTTGCGATGGGGTGATGCCACCACCGAAGACTAAGACGCAGGCAAGCAATGTAGTAAAACGCAAAAACGACATTCGAATACTCCGGGCGACGCAATGAAACTGGGACCAGATCACCGCGAGACGCCGCTAACTGACGCTGCACCTTTGTTTGATGCAAATGCGGATTTTCTGGGGTGGAAGTTCGTTTTGACGGCTTTTTCCTGTTCGTTATTTTGGGAACGCACGATATTGGTTGACTTGATGGTATGCAGTTCACGCTCAACCAAAATCTTCGCGAATGTCTCCAAATTGTTGGATATAAGAGAATTCAACTCCGACACCTCGATCGTGATGGCGCACAACTTTGGCGGCTAACTTCCCGAGCACCAGTTTGCTGCCAATTGGCGGACGCTCTGAAATATCGATTGATGCGCCTGAGATCGACACATCGATGATGTTGCGTTCAACAACGGCGCCGCCGTCCAGTTCGATGCGGACAGGTTTTGGTGGCAAAGCGATGCGCTCGTCGCCGCTGCGGCGTTGATCGGCGGCGGCCAGCTCGTGTCGGTTGAGCAGCCAGGTGATTTGAGCTGCCAGTTTTTGGCGACGGCGGTGGGTCGCCGTAAAGTTGGCCGCAAAGCCACCCGCCACAGTACGGACGACTTCACTTTCGAGGCCGCCAATTTCGTCGAAACTCAGGATTACAAGCTCACCGATTTCAGGTGAGATGTCGGCGAGCACGCTGGCGCCGCCGATTGAAACATCCATCAGGCGGCAGGTAGATTCGTCTTTGGTCAGGACACGCATGTAGCGGCCAAGCAAAGGCAAGTTGTAACGCTGATAGCGACGCATGTCGCTTTGATGCGTTGGACCTTTCAGGTGTTCTGGACGAACTTTGAGCTGGGTCATTCCGGACATCAAGGCTACTCGCTTCTACTGCGGGCGACCCTTGCGTGGCGGGTCCCGGCAGGAGGACATGGGGATATCCGGGTAGTATCGATGTTGGGCGGTTAATAAAGTGCTTAAGGGCGTACCTTCTTTGAATGCAATAACTTGAGGTTGTAGTGGAATGACTGACAGAGCGTGCGCCCGGCCAGCCATTTTGGCTTTCAGTTAGCCGCCCATTATTGAGTAGCCGCCATCCACGGGGATCGCCGTTCCGGTGACGAAATTCGACGCGGAGCTGGCCAGAAACACGGCAATGCCTTCAAAATCTTGGGGATTGCCCCAACGCGCGGCAGGCGTGCGCACTTCTACTCGATCATGCAGACCTTCCACCTGACCGCGCGCATTGCGGGTCAATTCCGTGTCGATCCAACCTGGCAATATGGCGTTGACTTGAATGTTGTCGGCGGCCCAGGCCGTGGCGAGTACACGGCTGAGCTGGACGACACCGCCCTTGGTCGCTGCATAGGGTGCAGCAAACGGCAAGCCGAAAATTGATGCCATCGAACCAATCGTAATGATTTTGCCGCCGCCCTGGGCTTTCATCGCAGGATAAACCGATTGGGCACAGTAGAATGGACCGGACAGGTTGGTCTCGATGATCCAGTTCCAGGTTTCGGCAGTGTAGTCCTGCGGTGGTTTGCGATCATTGACGCCGGCGTTGGCAATCAAGCTATCGACACGACCAAACTTATCGAGCGTGGCCGACACCATGTCTTTCACTGATTGTTCCGACGCAACATCGACCGCTAACGTGATGACCTCGGCGCCTGATTTGCGAAGTGTCTCAGCTGCGGATTCCGATTTTTCCATATTGCGTGCGGCGATCGCAATTGAAGCGCCAGCGTCTGCCATCCCCTTGGCCATACCAAGGCCGATGCCGCCGTTGCCACCTGTCACCAAGGCGACGTGCCCGGTTAGGTCAAATGCTGTCATGATTGTATCCCCTGTTGTCTGATTGTGATTTGCGATTATGACGCGCGATCGTGTGTTGTCTGATGAGCGCATTAGCTTTGGTGCTTCGTCACCGTTGCACTGGTGAACTGACATGCTAACAAAGCGGGTATCAAGTCAGCGCACCAAGTCGTCAACCGGCTCTGCTGTGGTCCCGTGATCGCAGACTTTGCGGTTTTGACTGTCACTCTCACGACGATGAGTTTTTTATGGCCGCATATGATTGTCTTAAATGCCCTGGATATTGCTGCTCCTATCCCGTGATTGCGTTGAAGAAAAAGGATGTCGAGCGGCTGGCAGCCCACTTTGGGTTATCTGTGGCGAAGGCCCAGGCGAAGTTTACGCGCTCCGATCACGGTTACAAGAGGATCATGAAGCGCCAGAAGGATAAGCATTTTGGGAAGATATGCCAGTTTTTCGATACGGACGCACGGCGCTGCACCGTCTATGAAGCCCGCCCGGCAATCTGCCGTGAGTTTCCGGCTGAAAAGCGCTGCGGCTACTACGACTTTCTAGATTTTGAGCGACGCCACCAGGAAGATGACGAGCATGTTGCAACGACCGATTCCAGCGCCTGGAAGTAAGTCGCCTTAGATTTGCGCTGGTTGCTGGATATGCGATTGGCAAATCTTTTTTACCGTCGAGGACGACATGATCACACTAACCACTTTCGGCCCAGCTTTCGGTTCACCTGACCCAAGTCCATTTTGCATGAAGGGTATGGCACTACTGAAAATGTCAGGTCTGGAGCATCGCTTTGAGCCTGGAGACCCGCGCAAGGCGCCCAAGCAGAAAATCCCCTACATCACGGACAAAGGTTCGCAGATTGGCGACTCGACGCTGTTCCAAATTCACATTGAACAAACGTACAGCGTCGATTTCTATCCCGGGCTCTCCGATGTCGAGAAGGCAACCGCCTGGGCGTTCGAGAAAATGTGCGAGGAGCACCTTTATTTCTGCGCAGTTCATGAGCGGTGGGCAAAGGACGCAAATTTTAACAAAGGCCCCAAGGCCTTTTTCGATGGCGTTCCTGCCGTCATGCGCCCCATCATCACGGCCATGGTCCGCCGGGACATCAAAAAGTCGTTGCATGGCCAGGGCATTGGCCGTCATACGGACGAGGAGATCCTTGAATTTGTCAAACGAGACGTCCAGGCGTTATCCGATTTTCTCGGACAGAAGCCGTACTTTATGGGTGATACGATAACCGGCGCAGACGCCACCATTCATTCATTTGTCACCGCCGCGTTGTGCCCGTTGTTCACCGGGGCGATGCTTGATGTCATCAAGAGCCATGATAATCTAGTCGATTACAGTGAGCGTTTGCTGGCGCATTGGTATGAAGGCACCGACTGGACAACCGGCCAAGCAAAGGCTGCTTAGAAAAGCTTCGGTGTCAGTTCAGCTCTTCTGCGTGAATCCGATAATTTTGCCATCGGAGCCGTCGAGAAAGCGACGCATCTCGTTGAGTGCTTCGGAGAAATCGTCATCTCGTAGCTCCGCCTTCTCGGA
>CAJQQK010000337.1 GCA_905480435.1 uncultured Hyphomicrobiaceae bacterium
CCAAACAAACATTGAGTCGGACCATGACCGCCCTGACGGGCTGTGGATAAGCGGCTTCGCCTTGCGTTCGCCCTGTGGGCTCACTTCAGCCGAAGCCGCCGAAATCGAGCACTGTTACACCACGCCCTGGGACGCGATCTATGAAAAGGTCGATAAGGCCATGTTTGAGCAGTTTAACACGACCATTCAACACGACCTCAACGCAAAACCTACCTTCCACAAGACCATGATCGTCACGCAGATGGCTAAAGATGCGTCGATCATAGGTTTTGGCGACCTCAACAAGAACGGCAAAGTCGATTTGGACGAGCCAAAACTGTTTAAGATCGAGATGGATCCTGACAATGATCGAGTGATCGTTACTTCTGCTTCGGGTGGTCAAGCGACGGGCCGTACGATGGGCTGCAGCGGCGGTTTCTTTGCGGGCGTGATGATCGGCAGCTTGCTGAACCGTCAAGGCAGCGCCGGCATCAAGCGCGGTCACTTTGATAGTCGTCGTGTGGCAAATGCACCGATTGCTGCCCGTAAGGTTGCATCCCGAGGGGGTAGGACTGGCGGTTCCAGAGCTCGTAGCGGAGCCCGTTCTGGTGGCATCCGAGGCGGCAAATAATCTTCTGGTCGTAACGCTTAGTTCTATGTTTTTCGCTGCCGACGAGCAGTTGACAGAGTACGTATCGCTGTTCTCGCGACCTTATGCCATGCACGGGCATTTGTGTCTGGAGTATAGACAGCCCGGCCATCCCATGGTTATTGACGGTGTTTCCAAAGACACAATGCGGTCTTGGTTGCGTGCGATTGAGCGCGAGACTGAGAGCAAAAGGATGGCTCACATGGGTAACATGAAATATATTATTTATGGCGTGATCGGACTTGCGGTCATTGGTTTTTTAGTCTCCGACGGCGGTAAAAAACCAAACGTCGATCTCACCCAGGTTCTTGATCGTTCGGTAGTCGCGATGGACAAATATGATCGCTTTCTCAAGCAGAACAAGATCGAGAAAGCCACGGATGAGCATCTCAATACGCTCAATGAGATTTTCCAGGAAGAGCTGAATAAGGCTCCGGTTCTGCATTCTGGCTTGATTGCAACGCGCTTTGGTAAAGACGCGAAGTTCACCGGTGTGGATGATGCGAACGCCAACAAAGTCGCTGATGCAGATGAGACGCCACTCTTTACGGTTGAGCTTGATGCGGCGAACAAGCGGTTGATCGCAACGGACACGAACGGCACGGGGACACAGCGCGGCTTCTCGGGCATGGGCTTCATTGCAGGGGCCATGATTGGTTCGATGCTTGGACGTCAGCGTTCAGCTGGTATAGCGCCAGGTAGTTTCTCGAACCGTAAAGTGGCCTCACCGGCTGCCTATAATCAAGCTCGTAGCCGAGCACGGTCTGGTGGTCTGCGCGGCGGCAAGTAAGCTGCACTGCGTTGTCCGATCTAAAATATCACAGACGCTAAGCGCGCCGGGCCCTAACCGCCCGGCCGTTTTCGTATGTGGATAAGATCGTCAGATTAAAGCGCGAAAACCACCGAATCTTTCGTTCTGAGGATAGGTTCGTGGGACAACTAATTCGGAAAGCTGGCTATGAGCACAGATTCGACAGAAGATATGTCGCCCGCTGAGCGCCATGACGGTGATCCGCACATCTATGCCGATATGGCGCCTCGTGATGCGATGGTGCTGCTCGCTTCGATCGCGATCGTGGCGTTGTGCGGTATTGTTTACGAGCTGATCATCGGCACGGTGTCGAGTTATCTGCTTGGCAACAGCGTCTACCAATTTTCGATCACCATCGGCTTCTTCATGTTCGCGATGGGGATTGGGTCGTATCTCAGCAAATTCATCGGTGGTAATCTCGTTGCGTGGTTTATCTACGTCGAGACAGTGCTGGCGCTAATTGGCGGCATTTGCTCGCTGGCTCTGTTTTTTGCGTTTCCTTTTGCGCCGTTCCTCTACCAGATCGTGATGTTCTTTTTCATCTTCGCGATCGGTGCGTTGGTTGGCCTTGAAATTCCGATCCTGACGCGGATACTGGCGCAGGGCAGCGGTACGCGCCGTTCGATCGCCAACGTTATGTCGCTCGACTATGTCGGCGCGTTAATTGGGTCGGTTGCTTTCCCACTGCTGCTGCTGCCCAACCTCGGCCTTGTGCGCTCGTCGTTCGCGATTGGCTTGATCAATATCTTCGTTGCGCTTCTCAATGTTGTCTACCTGCGGCGCTATCTGCCGAACGCCAAGCGATTGTTTGCCTGGGTCGTTGCGGTGCTTATCTTCCTGATTGTTCTGCTGTTCCTTGGCACGCGTCTGACCAGCATGGCGCAGCACAATTTGTACTTTGATCAAGTTATCTGGAAGAAGCAGACGCCATATCAGTCTTTGGTTGTGACCAATAATTGGCAGCGTGGCGATTTGCGCCTGTTCATTGACGGGCATATTCAGTTCTCGCAGTCGGATGAGCACCGCTATCATGAAGCTCTCGTCCACCCGATCATGAGCTATCCGGGAAAAGTTGAACGCATTCTGGTGCTCGGCGGTGGCGATGGTTTGGCGATGCGTGAAGTGATCAAGCATAAAGCGGTCAAGCAAATCGATCTTGTCGATATTGATCCGGCGATGACGGACCTTGGCCGAAATTTTGCTCCACTGGTTGTGCTGAACGGCGGGGCGATGAAGGATCCGCGGCTCAAGGTGTACAACACCGACGCGTTTGTTTTCATCAACAAGCCGGGTCCGCTGTACGACCGGGTCATTCTCGACTTTCCGGACCCACATAACGAAGCGATCGCCAAGCTTTATTCGCAAGAATTCTACACGATGTTGAAGCGCCGAATGAGCGTGGATGGTGTGCTGATCTCACAGAGTTCATCACCGTTTTTCTCACGTCGCACATATTGGTCAATCGAACGAACGATGGCGTCCGTGTTTCCATCAACGCTGAGCTTTCATCTTTCGATTCCGGCTTTTGGCGTCTGGGGATTTAATGTTGCGACGATGAAGAAAGGCGTGATCGCCGGACCTATAACTGTGCCGACGCACTATTTGACGGACGCGAGTTTCAAAGCCTCGCAGGTCTTTGCCAAAGATGTTGCGCGACCGTCAGGTGCACCGCCGCCGGTCAACACCATTTTCGAACCGGTTCTGTATCAGCTCTACCTGCAGGACCAGCGCACAATGATCCATCACACTAAGCCTGCATCGTAGTTGTCGATTGAGTATCCGTGATCTGCTGGGCAGCCTGTCTCTGACGGGCTATGCTGCGTTCTGAATTTACGCGCGCTGCCTTTCACAGCATAGAACCCCCGGAGACGTCGCATGCTTATCAATCTCGATGGCCGCAAAATCTACTATGATCTTAACGGTCCAGACGATGGGCCAGTGGTTTGCTTCACGCATTCGCTTTCGTCGGATGGTGGGATGTGGGCTGAGCAGATGCCGGGGCTGATCAATGCCGGTTATCGGGTTCTGCGTCTGGATATGCGTGGACACGGTGGCAGTGATCCGGTTGCTGGCGATTACACGATGGAAGATCTGGCAGACGACGTTGCGGTGTCACTTGATGCGCTTGGGCTCGACAAGGTGCAGTTCGTCGGCCTTTCAATTGGGGGCATGATTGGTCAGGCATTCGCGATCAAGTATCCGAACCGACTGATCTCAGCGATGTTGTGCGATACGATGCCGGCAACGCCTGATGGGGCTGATGCTGCATGGGGGCCACGTCTGCAAGGTGTACGTGATGCAAACTCTGTAGCGCCGCTTGCTGATGGTACGATGGAGCGGTGGTTCACGGATGCCTTCAAGCCACGCAATCCTGGTCGGTGGCAGCAGATCCGGGAGACCATTGCCGGCACGACACCTGCCGGTTATCTCGGCTGTGGTGCGGCCATCCTCAATTTTGATTTCCGCGGGCAGCATAAGACGATTGCTGTGCCGACCTTGGTTATCTGCGGCGATCAAGACGAAGGCACGCCACCGGCTGGCAACAAGCTTATTGCTGAAAACGTACAGAATGGTCGCTACGAGGAAATTGCTGATGCACGCCATTTCCCGAACGTTGAGCATCCGGATGTTTTCAATGGCATCATGATGCCCTGGCTTGCGCAGCATAGGTAAGAATGCTTTGCGCAGCATAAGTAAGAATGGCTTGTGCAGCACAGGTAGGCAGTTTGCCCAGCACCACAATCTGGCGGCGTGGTTTTTTACCGCCGCTTACTTGTGCGAACTGCGCGTGAGTTGACGGATGCGCATCGCAAGCTGTGGCCATTCGATCGGCCGCGCCAGATAGTCGTCGGCGCCGGCACGCACACTTTCCAGTGTCGAGCCGGGTTCTTGTGGGGAAGCAACGGCGAGGATCGGAATATGACGCAATGCTGGTGTGGCCCGGATCAGAGCAATCAATCGCAAGCCATCCAGGCGCGGCATTGCCAGATCGACAATCACTAGATCGAACGAGCTGCCAAGTAGTGTATGCATTGCTTGGACACCGTCATTGACAGTAACAGTTTCGCATCGCTCGCCGTTGTGCTGTGCATTTGCAATGGCTTTTACGATGTCATCGTTGTCCGAGACCAGAACGCGGACTGGGGATGTCATGTGGCCATCTATGGTCATGCGAGAGGTCGCTTTTTGATTGATGCCGGGCTGGCTTGCTCGGATGTTAATATTGCGCTGCAATACGTCACCAACTTGCGAAGCTTTTCTGTAAAATTTTAGATAGTTTTGTGAGTAGAGCGGAAAGCATTAAGGCAAACTTGATCGAAAGCGTAAAATGCGATCTATCGGGGCAACGAAACGTAGTTGACGGCCAAGAGGATAGTTATGAGCGAACAAGTTACATCGAACGGTTCGGAAACAGCGCTGACCAGTGAAACGATTGAGACGCTGCATCAGCGCGTAAGTGTGCGCAGTTATGCTGATAAGCCGGTTGATGATGCGACCATCGACGCCGTGCTGGCAGCAGCGTTTCGGGCGCCGACGTCATCGAACATTCAGTCATATAGCGTTGTTGTGGTACGTGACCAGGCGACCAAAGACAAACTTGCCGTTGTCACTGGCGGTCAGAAGCACGTTGCCAAAACGCCGGTGTTCCTGGCATTTTGCGCAGATCTCACGCGCATTGAGCTTGCGAAGCAGCGCGCCGGCAGCGACATTGATGACAACAACCTGGAGATGGGTCTCGTTTCGAGCATCGATGCATCGCTGGTTGGCATGGCCGCCTATCTCGCAGCAGAGTCAATCGGGCTCAAAGGGTTGATGATTGGTGCTGTGCGCAACGACATCCTTAAGACCGCTGAAATACTCGAGCTTCCGAAACGGGTATTTTGCGTGTTTGGTATGTGCCTTGGATGGCCGGACCGCGTGCCGCCGCAAAAGCCGCGGATGGATCGCTTGGCAACCGTCCACCATGAACGCTGGGGTGCCGGACCCGCTGGTGACCAGGGTGGTTTGCTGACGCAATACGACAAGGACCTTGCCGGGCACTACGAAAGCCGTGGCATGGCAACTGAACCTGATAGTTGGTCAGCCGAGATCAATAAGAAATTCAACAATGATTTGCGCAAAACACTACGTGCAGATCTTAAGCAGCTTGGGTTTGATTTTATCTGATGACGGTGCGGCGGTGTTGTCAGTGAAGACTGTCAGAATAGGTTTTTGCCGACTCTGTGCCAGAAAGTTGAAGGCGGCATTGGAGATTGTTCTCCAAGGCTAACTCAACGTTCTCCATAACACCGCGGCTCCGACTAACGCTGCAACAAAGACGATTACTATCAACTTGGTTTGCCATGGGAGTTCTTCATTCCTTACGCGTCCGCCTTTGGGCATGAAGTACGCTACAATCAATGCTGCGACTCCGGCTATTGCAAGGGGGGCGACTAGTCGCTGCATGTTTGGCAGGAAGATGACAGGTAGAATCCCAATCAATCCGAGGAAGAAGCATGCAGATATAGCAAGGAACAGGCCTCGGAGATTCATGGGGTCATTGCTTTTGGTCGAATGGTTCGCTGGTGGTCATGCCTTGATTTACTTGACCTGGGACATTGTTCCCCGGATTTATGTGATTTCACGTCCGCCAATTCGGCAGTCGGTCAGAATCTCGGTCTTGAACGCGACGCTGTGGCCAGGCTCTTCGGGAGCATGCACAAAGCCATTCACTGGCACGCGGGGATCGACATATATGTCGTCGTTCCAGTCCATGTATTCGAGATAACTCGCGTTTGGGATTGAGGCGAGCAGGTGCACGGTTAACTCGTGAAACAGATGTGGTGCGATTGCGATGCCATAGGTATCGGCGACGGCTGCGATCTTGCGTAGTTCGGTCAGCCCACCACGTTGCGGGTCGGGCTGCAGGATGGGGGATGACGGCGTCTGGAAGAATGGCCGCAGATCATAGCGCGTAAAATGGCTCTCGCCACCAACAACGCGGGTTTTGAGCTGTGAGGCGATGCGCTGATAGCCTTCGAAATCTTCACAGACAACAGGCTCTTCGAGCCAATAGAGATCATATTCATCGAAATGGTGTCCAGCTTGGATGGCGGTGTCTGCGGTCCAGCCCATGTTGACATCGATCATGATCTCGACGCTGTCGCCAACGAATTCGCGCATCGCTTTGACGTTGGCAACGTCTTCGCGCCAGGGCCGGATGTGGCCGGCCTGCATCTTGATCGCGCCAAGGCCCTGATCAGTGAAATGCTTGGCTCGTTCCAGCATCGCATCGCGATCAAGACCGCGCCACACGCCTGAGCCGTAGGCTTCGACTTTGTCTCGGCAATTGCCCCAAAGCCGATGGAGCGGGAGACCGGCGCGCTTGCCGACAATATCCCACAGCGCAATATCAACGGCTGAGAGCGCCCAGGTTGCAATGCCGCCGCGCCCGAGCCAGTAGGTTGATTTCCAGAGCGTCTGCCAGATGCCTTCTACTTCGGTGGCATCGCGGCCGATAATTTTTGGGGCGATCATTTCCTTGAGGCAGGCATCAAGTGTTTCGAGGCCGCCAGACAATGGCTGCAAATAGCCAAGTCCGGTTATGCCGCCCTTGGTCATGACTTCGAGCAGCAGAAACTCGCGATCGCTTGCCGGCATGATGCCGTTGTCCGGCGGATCAGCCGTCCACGGCACGCGCAGCAATGTGGTGCGCATGCCGATGATTGTCGTGTCGGTCATGTTCGCGCCTCTCGTTTGGAACCACCCGGGATGAAGAACGCCACGCCGGGGCAAAAGATCTAAG
This sequence comes from uncultured Hyphomicrobiaceae bacterium, assembly GCA_905480435.1. Classification (GTDB taxonomy): domain Bacteria; phylum Pseudomonadota; class Alphaproteobacteria; order Rhizobiales; family Hyphomicrobiaceae; genus CAJQQK01. Next base: position 7,225 of record CAJQQK010000337.1, read on the forward strand.
CGGCTGCCTGATTAGGCTTATTCAAGACGCCGTTGAAGAAAAACACTGCCACCAGAATGACCGCGCCGCCGATATCCGCGTAGATGCTTGGGAGTAGGAAGCACATCGCCGCTACCAGCAGTGGGGCTCGCGTGATCCACTCGATACGGCCGACATAGTAGAGCCAGCCCTCAAATGCTGATGCCATCAGCCACACCGCGATGATCGCACTCGATACGTCCAGCACGATCGCTGAGGTATCGCCGCGTAGAATAAGCGTTGGCGTCAGCACGAACAGGAACGGCAGGATGAAGTTGGTTAGCCCCATGCGCATCGCGAGGAAGCCGGTGCTAAGCGCATTCGAACCGGCGATGCTGGAAGCTGCGACAGCTGCCAGTGCAACCGGCGGCGTGATGTAACTCAGCATACCCCAGTAGAGGATGAAGAGGTGACTTGCGACCGGGTCAAGGCCAGCACCGATAAGAGCTGGGCCCATCACGATTGCTAGGAAGATGTAGCAGGCACTAACCGTCATCCCCATGCCGAGGATAAAGCTGGTGATCGCACCAAAGAACAGCAGCAGGTAGACATTGCCGCCGGCAAACTGGAGCAGTTCGCGGCTGAATGCACCGCCGACACCGGTGTAAGAAAGCGATCCGACGATCATGCCGATACCTGCAAGGATGCCGACGATGTTTGCGATGTTCTTGACCGAGTCCTCGATCAACGGGATGACCTTGTTGAGGCGGAACGGGTTCTTGCGCTGGAATGCACTGGTGAACAGCAGCATCATGGTCGCGTAGTATGGCGCGTGAGCCTCGATGCCGACCCAAACCAGCAGATAGATCAAAACAACGAGCGAGAACAGGAAGTGCCAACCCGCTTTGAGGACGGGCAAGAGGTCAGGTATTTCTTCGGCTGGCTGACCTTTCAGGCCGTTGCGGGCTGCGTAGTTATCCGCCTGCAGGATCAGCGCGATGTAGAACAGCAGTGCTGGCACGATGGCAGCTACCATGACTGTCGAATACGGCACGTTGAGAAACTCAGCCATAATGAACGCAACAGCACCCATCACAGGCGGCATCAGCGCGCCACCGGTTGATGCACATGCTTCAACGGCGCCGGCATAAGTTGCTGGATAGCCAACGCGTTTCATGGTCGGGATCGTGAGCTGACCGGTTGTCACAACGTTGGAGATCACGCTGCCTGAGAGTGAGCCGAAGAAGCCACTCGATAGGATTGCGACCTTGGCTGGTCCACCGCGTGATCGTCCCATCAATGCCGTTGCGAATGTCATGAAGAATTCGCCGCCGCCGGTGATCACAAGTGCGGAACCGAAGATCAGGAAGCCAATCAGCAGGCCGGCAACAACGCGCATCGGTACGCCAATGATGCTTTCAGTACCAAGCGCGTGTTGTTGTACGAGCTGTGGGAAGGGGCTTGATGGGCCCCACATGAAGCCCGGCATGCTTTCGGAAAACAGCGGATAGAGGAAGAAGAAGAAGCAAATCGAAAAGAGCACGCCGCCGCCGACGCGACGAACGCCTTCAAGCGCCAGAAAGCAGAACGCACCGGCAATAATTGTTACGTCGGAACCGACGATCTCGCCGAGAAACGGCAGCGAAGAGGCGATTATATTGGCGTCGGTTGGTGCCCGTATGTCCCAACCTTCTTGAATGATATTTTCGCCGTTCCAGGCAAGATAACCAGTGAGGCCAAGTGTCAGCAGTGCCATCAGCCAGTCGTACCAGGGGATACGGTTCTTGGCGCTGGGGGTTGCTGGGTAGATCAGGTAAACTGTTACGAGGAATAACCCAGCGAGCAGATAGTAGTACGAGGTGTCAATCATCACTGCGCCGACAAAGAACTGGAAGTTGAACAGCTGATTGACGTTCAAAAAGATGCCGATAACGCCGGCGACGATTGCAAGCCAACGGGCGACGCCATGTAGGCGGCCACTCCCACCACCGCCTTCTGCGGCAGAAATTTCGGGGATTGCGTTGGTTGACTGCGTTGCGTCGCTCATGTCGGCACACTTGAAGTAAACAGATTTTTGGGAAAGGGAGCCGACGGGCACGTCGATACACCCAAACGAGAAGGTGCGAACCGATCAGTTGGCACCCGGCATCGATATCTGCGGTCGCTAGATCCAAGCCATGTGGAAGGAGTTGACAGCGGTTTTGCGGCGGCCCGCTACCAGTCAGTAGAAGCCGCCGCAATAGATCGTCTAGGTGTCGAGCTTAGAGAAAACCTATTTCAGGTTGTCTTTGCGCGCTTTTTCCCAAACTGCAGGCCAAGCTTTCTTCGCATTGATCTTGTTGCCTTTTTTACGTTCAGCAACACGCATCGCGTCGAATTCCGTGTTCGTCTTTTCCCAAAGCGCAATGACTTGGTTGAGACGTGCAAGGCGCTTGTCGTGCCAGGCTTGGTCTTTCGCAGTCCAGATGCCTTTTTCCTTGGCGTACTTGATCGTGCCGTCATGCCAAGGCGCGTCAGCTGGCGTCTTAGCCGAACGATCCAGGATCCAGTTACCGGAGCTTGCCGTTGTCTTGTTGTACAGCGAGAACGACTCGTCGATTGCCTTGACGAGATTGTAGACTTCGTCAGTTGTCGTTGTCGCGTACGTTGTGATCATTGGATAGCGATAGCCAACCAACCATACTGGGTTCTTCTCAGACAGTGCAGCGCCCTTGGTTTCTTTCGAAGGTGCAACAAAGCTGATGATCTTCTGCATCGCAGCCCAGCCGGCCTTGTTGTCAGGCTCGAATGGCGGCCAGATCAGACCACGTGGTGAGGCTTCGATCTGGCGCATGTTGGATGACGTTGGCACAGAACCGAAGGCGTCGAGCTGGTTGGCAAGGACGGCATCTTTCATTGCTGAATAGCTGCCAAACCATACTGGCTTGATGTCTTTCATCGTCAGGCCGCCGAATGCGAGGTAGCCCAGATTTTTGACGTTGACAGATGGGTTGCCTTTGACGAAGCCGATGCGCTTGCCTTTAAGGTCAGCGATTGTCTTGACGCCAGTGTCTTTCGCAACAGCGAAGCCGACGCCAGCTGGGCGGCCGAGCACGATGCGCAGATCTTGTGGGCCCCAGGCCTGTGTCGCGAAGTCAAAAGTGCCTTCAGCGGCAAAGTATACTTCGTTGGCGAGGTAGCCGTATTTGACTTTACCTGTTGCCATTGGCAGCAAGCGGCCGATCGACGTACCAGCTGGTACGATGCGGATCCGAGTTGGATATTTTTTCTGCAGCGCGTTGGCGATGCCAGATGCTTCAGCGTAACCGCTGGAGCCAAGGTCGTATGCGCTCCATACCATTGATTTTGGCAGTTTGGCGTCGGCTGCAACTGCGACTGTCGCCATACCAGCGAGCGTTAGGCCGCCGATCAGCGAGGTTAATACTGTGCGTTTATTCATGCGTATCCTCCGGTAGAAAAGCTCCGGCGCTGCGAGGTTTCGCATGCCGGCATTGGTCGGTTGTTGTGCGCTGAAAGCATTAAGCGTCAACCAGGGCCGATTAGTGACAACCTGAGCAGAAGCCTGGATTGCATGGCGAAATAGTAGGATGCATGGCAGGCTTCTACAAACGTAGGCAGGTTCCCTCGAGGCTTTATTTGAATGTTGATGAGTTGCCAACGCAAAGGATTAAATTTTAATCTCAGCGATGCGACGGAAGTGTCTCAAAGTCGTAATGGCCTCGGGATTGGGGACTCAAAGGCCCAGAACGGCCTTTGATAGAATGTTGCGCTGTATCTCATTGGAGCCGCCATAAATGGTCGCCGGGCGTGCCTTGTAAAATGGTGCAAGCACGTTGACGTCAACATTGCCCATGCGGGTTGAGCCTTTCATGGCGCCGAGCGGGCCAGCCGTTTCAATGATGAGATCGGCAGCTTTTTGGAACGCTTCTGTAGCCCAGACTTTCAGCATGGATACATCTGCGCCGAGCGTTTCGCCACGCGCAACGATATCTGCAAAATGCTTGTAGCTTGCGCCAAGGTGTTCGACGTCGAGCTGCAGCCGAACGTACTTGTCACGAAACACCGGATCATCAAGTACACCGCGTGCACTGGCCACTGTTTCGAGCACTTCGAGGGCATACTCGGGCAATTTCGGGCTGCCGATGAAGATGCGTTCAAAACCAAGCAGCGATTTGGCGACAGTCCAGCCTTTGTTGAGTTCGCCGACAAGGTTGTCTTGCGGCGTGCGGGCATCATCAAAGAACACCTCGCAGAACTCAGCATAGCCCGACATATCGGGGATCGGACGCACAGTGATGCCGGGTTGGTCCATATCAGCGAGGACGAAGCTGATGCCTTCCTGCTTTTTCACGTTCGGGTCAGTGCGCACAAGGATGAAAATATGGCTGGCGTCATGCGCCATTGTCGTCCAGATTTTCTGGCCGTTGATTACAAAATCATCGCCGTCGAGTACAGCTTTGGTCTGCAGGCTCGCAAGATCGGACCCGGAGCCGGGTTCCGAATAACCTTGGCACCAGATGTTTTCGCAATTCAGAATCGATGGCAGATAGCGGCGGCGCTGTTCTTCTGTGCCCCATTGGATGAGCACTGGCCCGACCATCTGGATGCCGTGATCCTGAAAGCGTGTAATGCCCCAGCGTTCGACTTCTTCGTGGTAGATCAGTGCTTTGCGAGCAGCGAGCCCCATGCCGCCATATTCAGCGGGCCAGAACGGTGCGATCCAACCTCTGGCGGACATGCGTTTCCACCAGTCGGCGACCATTGCGAACGGTGGTCTGTGCGGCAGGAAGCGCAGCTCTTGCGGATAGTTGGTTTCGAACTCAGTGCGGATGATTTTGCGAAACTCATCGTCACCAAGCGCGTTCCAATCCTGTTCCTGGGGAACGCCGTAAGTAAACTCGGTCATGTTGAGACCTCCATCCGGCGCTGTTTCAGCTCGCCATATCGTTTCAGATGTTCCGCCGCATTGCCCAGATAGGGCGCGATCGCAATGGCGCGGTTCACATAAAGCGCAAGGTCATATTCATCGGTGAAGCCAATGGCGCCGTGCAGTTGGATCGCATCGTTGCCAAGGTGTAGCGCGGTCTGTCCGATACGAGCCTTGGCGCTTGAAGTTGCCTGAGCGCGTGCTGCCGCTGGTACATCCGGTGCCATCACGGTCGCCACCGATGCCGTCAACGCATGCCGCGCGACCTCCTTGTTCATCCAGAGATCGACGGCGCGATGCTGCAGCACTTGGAATTTACCGATTTGCTGGCCGAACTGGGAGCGCGTCTTGAGAAACTCCAGTGTGAGCTCCAGACAACGTTCCATATTGCCGAGCAGCTCAGCGCAGTTGCCGATTGTGCCGTAGTCGCTAGCCGCGTCGAATATTGGCCAGATGTCGCCGGCGGCCAACTGGGCAGCAGCTGGCACCTCGACGTTCGTCAGTCTGATCCATCCGTGTGCACTACCATCTGCCGTGGTCTCTCGTTCGACCTCGATGCCATTTAAGCCAGCATCGATCCAGAGCAGTTCGGCCTGGCATAGATCTGGTTTGCCGCCTTGCTCTGCACGATCGAGGACGACCGGTGCGATAAAAGCGTCTGCGTCCGGCACCGGCACGAACCGGTATTCGCCATTGAGGCTGTAGCCGGATGCGGTTTTACGAGCGCGCACGGCCGTTGATCCGAAGGCCAATTCGCCCGATGGATTCAAGTGCGCAATGCACGCGACTTTGGTTCCACTGATCACGTCGGCAAGGACTGTATCGCGTGTTTCGCCGGCCGGGCAGGAAGCCAGCAGTTGTGGGGCAACGATGCCGGCTGCAACGAACGGTTCGGGTGCGGCTGCATAGCCGAGCACCTGAGCGATGGCGGTTGCCGCATCAAGCTCCAATCCGAGGCCGCCTAAATCTTCGGGCACGAGAATGCTGAGCCAGCCTTGCTCGGCCATAACAGTCCACTGCGCGCGATCGAACCCCGGTGCCTTGTCGCGCCAACCGCGCACGCGTTTGGCATCAAACGGGGCTGCAGCGGCGGCGGCCTCTGTCAGCATCCGTAATGTATCAGCGTCAGTCATTGGTCTGTCCTGTTGTCATTCTGACAATGTTGCGGCCAACGCGGCTTGGCGATGAGCGTCGCGTTGATTGCTAAGTACCTTCTTCGCCCGATGACGTCATCTGGGGAGGGCTGTATTTGTTGAAGCTTCCGTTATGTGATGCTGGAATGAATGCGACTGCGCTTGATGCTCTGCCAAGTCTTAGCAATTAGCCATCGCATGCAAGATTTGCCGCTGGGCCGCCCGTGACGTAGATCAGCATGGTTCGATACGTTGTCAGATCACGCACCATATAGACAGGACACCCGATGCAAAGCGGCATATTCAAGGTTCAGGCACAAGAGCGCATCGTGTTCGGTTCGCCCGCAGCAGAGGCGATTGTCGCAGAGGCTGAGCATTACGGATGTTCCCGGATTTTTGTGACATCAACGAAGTCGCTAGCGACGTTGTCTGATGGCCCCTTGCAGCGGATCGAGCAGGCGCTGGGGGATCGTTATGTTGGTACGTACTCAGCAATCGCATCGCATAGCCCACGTGAGGATGTCATTGCGGCCACCAACGCGGCACGTGCTGCAAACGCGGATCTGCTTGTGGCTGTCGGCGGTGGTTCTGTCGTCGATGCCACGAAGGTCGTACAACTCTGCCTGTGGATGGGCGTTGATACGCCAGACGCGATGGAGGCGCATGCAGCAGGCTTTGAGCGGAACAAGGCATCGTCTTTTGAGGTGCCGGCTGATCCGATCCGCATGATCGCCGTGCCGACGACATTGTCGGCTGCTGACTTCACGTCACGGGCGGGGATTACGAAAACCCAGACACGCACGAAGCTTGCTTTCAACCATCGCATGCTGGCACCGCGTTCGGTTGTCCTCGATCCGGCAGCGACATTGGACACGCCCGAATGGCTGCTGTTCAGCACTGGAATCCGCTCGGTTGATCATGCGATTGAATCCTACATGTGCCCGATCGCGAATCCTGCGACCGAGTCGCTGTCTCTCAAAGGTCTCGGGCTACTGGCGGACGGTCTGTCGCGGATCAAGGCGAACCCAGATGACATGGATGCGCGCATGACCGCGCAGTTCGGTATGTGGCATGCGATCTGGCCGAGCACGTCAGGCATCTATCATGGTGCCAGTCACGGTATTGGTTATGCGCTGGGGGCCGGCTTCGGCGTGCCACATGGCCATACCAGTTGCGTGATGCTGCCAGCCGTTATGCAGTGGAATTCCGAAACGCTGGGCGAGCGCTATCAGGCACTGGCCGCCGCGATGGGCAAACCGGATGTGCCTGCCTGGCAGAGCGTCCGGGAATTGATCCGTGGTCTCGACATGCCGTGTACGCTGCGCGATGTCGGGATCAACCGCAACAATCTCGAAGAGCTGAGAACGCGCGCGTTGGACTATCAGCCGGTGCTGCTCAATCCGCGCCCCATCAAAACCACCGCCGACGTCATGGAAGTTCTCGAACTCGCTTATTGATCCGGCGGTGGAAGCGAAACATCAGCGTTTAGTCGCGGACGTTTTCACCGCCATCATCGAGTTCTTTGGGGCGGCTCCAATAGCTGAACTGTGCCGTCCAGTCGTTGGCGCCAACGCCTGCGAGCGACAGGAAGTGCCACAGCGGCGAGTACAGATCGCCCGGCCCAAATGCGGTTTGCCCGCGCCGAATGATCCTGGTTCCATCACGCTCGTAAACGGTGGCGCCCGGCATATTGGCATGCTCACCCATGGCGCATTGCTCCGTCATGTAAGCGCCGCCGCCATGGGATGCGAGGCGGAAGTTCCAACCGCGACTAAGCGCCATGCGCCGCTGCGTTTCGGGTGGGTCTTTCGAGACAAGTGTCACGGCCATCGAGTCTTCGAGATGCGGCAGCACGCCATTGATGCCGTCGGCCCACAGCGTGCAATAGCGACAGCCCTCGCCCATGTTGTGGATCATCAACAAGCGATCGCGGCCGGCAAACAAACCCGACAGAGTAGTGTCGCCGGATAGTGTCTTGAAGGCATAGTTGGTAACTTCCTCACCACTTTCCTTGGCGCGCAGGGCAGGGCTGTTCAACGCTAACTACATGAAGCGATAATTGAGCGGCCGTGTGATGTCGAGGACGTTGTGCCACATGGCCTGCGAGATATTGTTTTCGCCGTTGGCACGCAGGATATTGAGGGCGAAGCTACGTACCCTG
>CAJQQK010000338.1 GCA_905480435.1 uncultured Hyphomicrobiaceae bacterium
GTGCAGATGATTTCGTTCGAGTGTTTGGATCACAGGACTCTACGATTGGAAGACATAGTTTCATCATCTGCAACAGCTTTTCGAGATCACCAAAAGAGCCAAATCGATTCCGTGTAATGATGTTTTTCAAGAGTCCCGCAAAGACGGTGGCTGAGTATCACGCTTGCTTTGATTACATCGAACGTAGGCTGACTAAAGCAGGATTCTCATCAGGCACATCGGGATTAGATCGAAACAGCCGATCACCTTCTCAGTCCTATTACATACCAGCAACGAACAGAGACTTTCCTGAGCATGCGTTCTTCGAGTGTCATTGGACCAAAACTAGGGAAATTGCGCTCTTTGCTCTCGATCCGCAGTTGTTAAACGCAACTAAGTTCGCTGAGCCTATATATGTGTCTTCCAAGCCACCTAGTGAATTCGTAATGTCTGAACGTGCACAGAACATGAAGGCTGAGCTGGGTAGCTTGTCTGAAGGGCGGCATCACAAGCAGTATTTGTTTGCTCTGGAACTCAGAAAATTAGGGGCAACAGATATGGAGGTAAGGCAACAGCTCCGTGAATGCCTTGGTAGCGAATTCAGAATGCTCAAGAAGATCGAAGAAACAATTCGATCGCTCAACATGGCTAGGCCGAGCATGGCGATTGGCCCAAATTCGGCTGGTATGGATGTTGGTGCACGCTGAATCGATTACATCGAGCCCTTAACCTGTAGATGCTCAGCCAGGCATCCTTTGAGACGCTTGCGCTGAGTACGTCTGCAGTTTCGAGCTATCGAAGTACCCTACCTGTGCTGTTGAGTTCTGGTGGAAATCTCTGCCATTTGAGATGCCGCAGGCCAATCTTTCGATATTTAGGTGTCGTTCAGAAGTAGTTGTATTTCAACGCCTTAGGATGCATTCTGAGGTTGTTGTCAAGTTTGCTAAAACAATGACACATCCAATTGCAATTCTCGATTAATAGACCACAACGTTAGCAGGTTATGGCCACCGGCGGCTGCGACCTCGAGCGCGCGCTTGGCGGTCTCCTGGCCTTTGATGTCGCGCAGATCAGTGTTGTCCGCGCGGCTCTTGTTGACGTGCGGCTCAGGCCGGCGGAGGACCTGGGTGCCTTTGAAATGGTTGATCAGCGACAACAGATGATCGGCTGCGATGACCGGGACGTGCTCGCCGGCCCAGGCGGCTTCGGGGCCGTTGCCTTTCGGGCAGATGAGCCCCTTGCCGACAGCGTTGGCACCGACGGCTGCTGGCAGCGCGCCGGGTACATCACGGATTGCGCCATCAAGGCCGAGTTCACCGATGGCGGCAAAACCCTCAATCGCATCCGGGCTGATCGCGCCCATTGCTGCCATCAGAGCGAGCGTCACCGCGAGATCGAAGTGACTGCCTTCCTTTGGCAGATCAGCAGGTGCGAGATTGACCGTGATCCGTTCCCACGGCAGACCGAGACCAACCGCATGGAGCGCATTACGGACACGCTCCCGGCTTTCAGCAACGGCTTTGTCGGGCAGGCCGACGATTGCGAAATTGTGTTGACCGCTGCTGATGCGGACCTCGACCTCAACCGGACGGGCTTCGATACCGACAAACGCGAGCGTGGCAATGCGACCGTACATAATATGGACCCCGTGCATGAGCAACGGGGCCAAGCTAATTGTATAGCCAATCGCACGTCAAGAACAAAATAAGAACATCCGTGTGCCGAGTGTGTGCCGGACACGCTTTCGCGGCCTCGCGCGGTGTGACCGCCGAGGGCAAATTCAGATACGGGAACGCGGGGCGAGAATTCAGCCCGTGTTTTGTAGAATATAGAGGCCAAATTCTCGCCCCGCGCCATAACACGTCCATAAAGCACCATTACCAGGACGTTCCAGTGCAGCCTTTCATAAGCTCAGTTCCCTCCATGCCTCACGACATGGTTGGGCTCCACCGGGCCGAGGAACCGCCGCCGCAGCACGCCTCGGAGTTATGTCCCCACCCTCACGTTCCAGTGCCCCGGAAGCGCAATCCCGTGTGGATGGGACAAGATGATTATGCCTGGGTCTGACCTGACGGGGATAATAGGCGATCACAGTTTGCGTGATGTCGGCTCGGAATTTCGTGATCGTGCGATCACAGCGCCTGACGGGGTTGTTCCGTGAGTTTAATCGCGCGCGGCTGACGTGCTTGCGATGATTGCCTTATGGGCCGGTAGTTGCCGGCGGCAGTCACTCAAGTTAGGGAGCACAGCGATGTCGACCGACGTTATGGAGCAGACCACCAAGTTTCCTGCAGCCAGCGCACCTGTTGCGCCGGACAAGGTTGCCGTCAGCACGGCGAAACCGATTGAGATTCTGGTGTACCGGTGGGCTGGCAAATGGGGACCGTTCAAGGTCAACATCCCGTGCGGTGAGTGTACGCTCACAGGTGATATCATTCGCGACACGATTGAGCACGAGCTTGCCGGTATTCCTGTAAAATTCGAAACGCGCGATTGGTTGTCGAACTGGTGGCAACCGGTTTTGAAAGGCGGCTGGCATGCTCCGATCGTGCTGGTCGATGGAAAGATCATTGCGCAGGGCGCGGCGCTCAATCGTGGTGTTCTGGCTGAGGCTGTGGTGAAGGGATTCGTGGCGCGGGCTGGTATCACCGGCACGCATATATTTGGCAAGGACCGTTGCGGGCATTGCGTGCGCGCCAAGGAGATGATGGACCGGGCCGGCATTGCCTATACCTACCATGACGTGATCAAGAACCCGCGGGCGGTTTACGAGATGGTGCCGCGCGCCAAGGCCGAGATCGGCGAGAAGACGCCGGTGACGACACCGCAGGTGTGGATTGATGGCGTGTATGTGGGGGGCGCGGATGCGGTGGAGGCGGTGTTGGGGAGATGAGGTGGGGCAGTTGACGATTGGGGCCGGCTGTCACGTGCAACAACGAACTGGAGACGCTATTAGAAAGTGATAGACCCACATGTGATTGGGATGGACGGTGCAACGGACGTTAATCCGCGTTTCAATATGTGCCATTCGCAATTAAACGTTTCTCGAACATTTCACCTTACGCTGTTTCGTATGATCGCTTTGCCCATTTCAAACTGAGGACAAAGAGCTAATTCATGCGCAGTGTGCCATATGTCTTATAATCAAATTATTTTTGTATTTCTCATTCAAGCACTTTCTATTGCCTGGAGTTTTCCAGCCTGGGCAAAAATTGTATATCTTGAGAAGACAAACCATTTCGACATTGGCTACGACTTAAAAACCAAACGCGACGTGTGGAAGGCCATCCGGCGGACGGGACCAACCCTCGGCAAGCGGCGAGTCCTCGGCACTACGAACGGCCGGATCAATTACAAATACAAGCTTAAGCGTTCGAGTGGGTGCTGCTCTGTATCCCAGTCTCGTTTCAGTGTTCATGTGAAAATCAAACTGCCAACTTGGCAACGAAGTTATCAAGCACCGCAGAGCACGCAGAACTATTTCAGATGCGTACTGCGAACGGTAACAATCCACGAAAAGCGCCACGCCAAGATCTGGCTTGAGACTGCAGAAAGAATGGAAAACGCATTCTCGGACAATCTGCAAGGCCTGCGCTGTGATGAGATCAAACAACGGGCCAAATCGATTTACCGCAGGATCTATGATCATAGTCGACGACGCCAGAGCGCCTTCGATGCAGCTGAAAAGACGCGCGGTCGCTACAAGAAGTGCTGGCGCAATGAACCGAACCACGGAACAGTGGAAACACTGCCACGGAATTCAGGCAGCACACCTTGGAGCAAGAAGGTCGCGCGGCCGAAGACTAGGACGCAGCCTCCTCAAGCATCGCGACAATCCCACCGACAGGCCCACAAAACAAATCAACGACCTCAATCTGAGGCCGGCTCAAGATCACGTCAAAAATTGTTATCGACAGAGCCCAACAATTATCCACCTGTGTTTTCGAAGCAGTGGCTGTTCGAGCAAGCTGTGCAGTTCGCCTATGTCGTTGGCTGGCTCGCCTTGATCGTTGCAGCGATAGGAGGGGCGTTCTTCGCTACGCTCCATAGTAAATTATGGCAGACGACAATATGGAATTCGCAAGAGCCCAAGACCTCCAAGGTCGATTGGACCAAGCGAGCAATCAATGTAATTTCTGAAGAGACAAATAGAACGCGCTAAAGCACGTTGCGTTTAATCGGCCCCTTAAATCGCCCGAAGGTTGGGCGCTTTAAGTCGCATCGTGATTCCCTTAAAACGCGACACGCTGTGGATCGCAGCGGAGCCCCGGACCAATCATCAGGCCGGCCCCGCTCGTCTTCTGCCTGCGCAGTTTGCATCACTCCCCAAACCGATACCGGCCTGTGATCTGGTAGGCGAAGAGCATGTCCTCCAACACGGTGCCGCCACCGATGTTGTGGACGATTAGCGGGCGTTTGCCGTCGGGGCTGAGCTTGTCGGTGACGATGCCGATGTGGGGTGTGCGGGCGAAGGCCAGGCGGCCGGATGCGGTGGGTCGTGAGAATTTCAGCGTGCCGGGTAGGAGCCGGGGTTTGGCGACGTCCCAGGTGACGAGGTCGCCGGGTTGGTAGGCGCTCGCGTCGATGCTGACCGGGAGGGACTGGCCTTGGCGGGTGAAGAAACGGCGCAGGTTGGGCACGCGCCGATGATCGATGTTTGGGTCAGGTCGTTTGAGGCCCCAGCGCGCGGGGTAGGCCCGGAATTTTCGGCGCATGTCTTCGTGGATGCGTTGCTGTAGATCGATGCCCAGTGCGCGGTAGGCGCGGATGACGACGTCTGAGCAGACACCTCGGTCGGGCGCGACGTCGCCGCCTGGGTATTTCAGGCTAACGTAGGCCGGGTCATAGGTGATGGTTTTGTTGATGCGCGCCTCGGCTGCGGCAATCAAGCGGGCGGCGAAAGCCGGTCTGGCGGCGGTTGTCGCGGCCGCTTGCTGGGCAGAAGCGGGCGTGTGTCCACTGATGAAAACGACAGCGAAGAGGCCGGCGAGACAGCGCGCGCCGGCTAAATAGGTGTGCATGATCTGCCCGCTCGTTGGTGGAACCAGCAAGGGCTTTGACAGATCAATTGGGCTGTTTTGCGCTCAGATACGGGTTCAGAGCACGTTGCGTTTAATCGGAACCACAAATCGCCCGAAGAGTGGGCGTTTTATGGCACATTTTGAATCCACTAGAACGCGACATGCTGTAGATCAGTCGCTGGCCCGGATGGCAGCTTCTGCTACATGCGGCGGATGATGGTGCCGAGCCACAGCAAGATGAAGGCGAGTAGTAGGAATTCAAAGCTCTTGCCGGAAACGATGTCCGACAGCATAGGGATCTGAATGCCGGCGTATTTCATCAGGATGATGACAGCTGCGATGACAGTGGAAATGATCCAGACGACATATGATGGACGACTGAGCATGACGCGTTCTCCCCTTGGCGCATGATGCGCCCGACAGCTCATATGCGATTTGCGGCATGTGTGGTTGGTGGGGGGCGATAATTATGGGGATAAGAGTGTTTTGCGTTTGTGGGGGTAGTTGCCTGGTGGGGTTCTGGAAAATGAAGGAGCCGGGTCGCATTCGCGAGGGTGCGTGACGGTGAAGCTCTGTAAGCGATCAAATAACCGCTTCTTTCTAGCTGGTTCATGTCGTGCCATTTTTGCGGGATGGATGACCGGGAACCCACAGACACACAACGCATCTGGCTGACACATGTCGAGGCTTGTGCAGCGGGTGGCGGGTGGCGGTTCGATGAAGGCCTATGCCGAAGCGCATGGGCTTGATTTGCAGAGCTTCTATTTGTGGAAAGGGCGGCTGAAGAAGCTCGGGCTTATCGCCGTTCCAGAAGAGCGTCACCGCCACGCCACGGGGATTGTA
>CAJQQK010000339.1 GCA_905480435.1 uncultured Hyphomicrobiaceae bacterium
CGTCCCGCAGGGCTTGTTCTTGACGGCTGCGAGCACGGTGGCATGCTGGTAAGTGTCGGGGATCACGTCGACGCGCCTACCAAGTCGTGCAGACCCCATCAATCACAATTTTACGTTGCTGCTGATCTACCCACTTGAAACAGCGGAGAGCCCCAATACAACGCTAATCGAATATCTTACGCGCTCATGCGGTCGATGATCGGCAAGCGTAAGTTCTGTTTGGTTTGCGCAAAGGCTGCATTGTCGAGGGCCAATAGAGAGGTTGCGATCGCCGTGACTTCGCTGACGAATTTATCGGGTGAGACGACTTTGTCGAGATAGCCGACGGATGCTGCTGCATCAGGTGTGTAGAGCTCGGAGAGCAACAGAGCTTCGGTCAGCGCGTCAGAGGTCAAACGTGCGCGTGCAAGCTCGACACCGGCGACGGGCATTGAGCGACCGATGGCAACTTCATTGAGCCCGATTTTAAAGTCGCCTGCGGTGCCAACCCGTTTGTCACCGGTCAGCAGGATCAAGCCGCCGGCTGCAACTGAATGGCCTGTGCAGGCGATTACGAGGGGTTGTGGCAGCATAAAGAGACGATTAAGCAGTGCCATGCCGGCTGAGCGCATCGCCTCGCGTGCTACATGATCGTCGCCGCGGATGAGTTTTAGATCAAAGCCACCACATAAGACGCCTGGACGGCCGCGCAGAACAACGACCTGGGCTTCGGTGGCGGCTTGGTCGAGGGCTGCGTTGATACCTTCAGACATGGAGAGTGATAAGGCATTTGCCTTGCCATCATCCATTGTGATGGTGGCGATGCCGTTGTCGGCTTCGTAAGATACTGGATTGGTCATTTTGGCTGGTCCGAGCTTGGTCGATGCCCCAACCGGAAGGGCCGGTTGGGGTGATGTTTATGGCTGCTAGATCTTAGTAGACAGCAAGAGCGTTGCCTGGTGATCCGGTTGAGCCTTTGATCGCCAACGGATTGAAGATGTAGGCAAACTTGTAGACCTTTGCGGCGGCCAGCAGTTCGGTTGCGGCATGTTCATGAATGAACGTACCGTTCCATGCAAGGAGATGCTGGTGGACTGGGAATGCCAGCTTCGGGTTCGGGTTTGGCACAACTTCGACAGGCCAGGTATCAGAACCGACGATGACGATGCCTTTGGCGGTCAACCACTTGCCAACTTCCAGACCGATGCCGGGGACCGCACCATTGTATTTTTTGTTGTCCTTTATCCAATAGCGAACCCAACCGGTGTGGAACATCACGACGTCGCCTTTTCCGATATCGTCTGCGCTCATGCCTTGCTTCTTGAGGGCTCCAACAACATCGGCAACGGAGATCACCTTACCACCATCCATGGGCGCGCCTTTGTAGGCGACCATGTCGACCAAGACGCCTTTGGTGAAGAATGGTTTGATGTGCTCAATGCCGAGTTTCTTCAGGCCTGTCGGCGAGAAAATCTCTTTGCCAGTGATACCATTGTAGAATTTGTCGCCGATACCGATGTGTCCGAGACCATCAAATTGGGTCCCAACCTGGGCGATCTCGGTCGCGAGGAAGTCGTCCATCCAGACGACCTTGTTGTCGGCAAGTGGGCCGCCAGAGAGGCCGTTGGTGCCACGTGTTGCGAACGTGCGATGCCCGAATAGTGGCATCTTGTCTGAGTATGTGCGTGCGAGCGAAATAACTTTGCCCTGTTTGATAAGGGCCATGGCGGCTTTAACGCGGTCCGGTGTCATCAAGTTGGATTGGCCGGCTTGATCGTCTTTGCCGTGTTTTGAGGGATACCAATCGTCTTTGGCGAATGCAGCGCCGGAGAGCAGCAGGGCTGCACCGGCTGCAACTGCTGTAAATCTTTTCAACATGACGTTTCCTCTGTTTTGTTCCACCCGATGTCGTGTGGATGGACTGGCAGAGTGCCTGCATTAGACGCAGTGTTTAACCGGTCGTCAGCGGCAATCGACATGCCAATCATATCGTCAGCGTTCGGCGTGTTTTTGCTACGCGATACGATGCGTCCAGATCATCGTCGAGCGAGCACACCGGCAGCCTTGGCAATGGAGCGCTGATACACGGTTGCGCGGTTCCATTCTTTGAGAACCCGGAAGTTCTTCGAGCCAGGTTGCCAGCCTTGACCGCGCTGCCAACCTTTGCGGGCGAGAAAATTGGCGGTCGACGCAAGAACGTCTGATGTGGATCGGATAAGATCCCGGCGACCATTGCCATCGAAGTCGACGGCATATTTGACGTAGGACGATGCGAGGAACTGTGTCTGACCGATCTCGCCGGCCCAGCCGCCACGCATTTGTTTTGGTGTCATGTCGCCACGGTTGATGATCTTGAGTGCGGCGAGTAGTTCGTTCTTGAAGAATGCGGAGCGGCGGCAATCGTAAGCGAGTGTTGCCAACGAGCGCACGATGTTCAGTTTGGCGCTGCCGTTGCCGAAATTGCTTTCCATGCCCCAGATCGTCACGATTATGGCCGGCGGCACGCCGTAACGTTTTTCTATGCGTGACAGAAGCCGGGCGTGGCGTTTCATCTTCTTGCGCGCCTTATTGAGCAGCCAAGGGGAGGCGCGGCGTGCGTAGAACTTCTCAAAACTTTGTTTGAAGGAGCGTTGCCCACGATCCAGACGGATGATCCGCTTATTGTAGGTGATACCACTTAGCGCACGACTGATCGTGCCGGATGATATGCCCTTTGCGCGGGCCTCGCTCTTGAAACCTGTGAGCCAGGCGTTGAATCCACCAGGGCCGTTGCCACACCGCGCGGCAAGTGCTGCGGGCACGGCTGCGAGTGAGACAATGATCACGGCTGCAGATAACCAACTGATACGCGATACAGACATAAAGGTTTCCTTGGTGGATTGAGGTGACATCACTATCCGGTCCTTCGATGAGGAACAATGGTGTCGATTAATGGACGGCAGTCATTTCTGGCGGCGACTGTCTCACAGGGACGGGTGCCAAAACGCCGAATGGTGGAGTTGTGGGGCTGTGTGTTAAGATCGGGGAGATGTTGAATACAGCAAGGAGACTCTAAAATGGCTGGTGGATTGGATCACCTTGTTATTGTCGCACGGGACTTAGATGGCCAGGCGGCATTTTATAAGCGTCTCGGGTTCCAGGTCGGCGCGCGCAACAGGCACGACTGGGGAACGCTGAATAACATCGTTCAGTTCGACGGCTGCTTTCTTGAGTTGTTGACGACAGAGGATGGTTTCCAACGGCCGGCAAAAGGAACGCCGGTGGCGCAGTTCGCAGACACCATCGTTGAGTATCTTGAGCGCCGTGAAGGACTGGCGATGATGGTCCTGGAAGGGTTCGATACGGCCAAGGACCACTTGGCTTTCAATGCTGCCGGTATTGGCTTTCCGGAAGAGTTTTATTTTGCGCGCGGTGCCAAGCGGCCTGACGGCTCCGATGTTGAAGTTGCGTTCTCACTGGCATTTGCAAAGAACGACACGACAGCTGATGCTGGTTTCTTTGTTTGCCAGCAACATGCCCCGGAGATGTTCTGGAACCCAGCGTTCCAGGCACACGAGAATGGCGCCAAAGGTATTGCGCGGATCGTCTTCACCGCTGAGGAACCTGAACGCCATCGTGCATTCTTTGAGGCCTATACGGGTGTCTCGAGCGCGGCGTTGCCGACGGGTGGGCTGCGGTTTGCGTTGGCACGTAGCGCGGTTGACGTGCTGCCAGGTGCCGCTTGCGCCGAAGCATTTGGAGCTGATGCGCTGCCAGGGCCGCTCGATGCACCTCAGTTCACAGTTGTTGAGTATGACGTTGAAGATACGGCGGCGGTGGTCGCGAAGCTGATTGCGAGTGATATCCCGTTTGATAAGCGTGATGATCGCGTCGTTGTGCCTGCGAGCGCCGCAATGGGTGTCGCGATCTCATTTTCGCAAGCCGCACAGGTATAAGGATCAAAGGCATGGAACAATCTGTTTCGCCCAACAAACATGTGACGGTTGGCTCGGTTACGTTTGGCAACGATTTGCCGATCGCAGTTTTTGCCGGACCCTGTCAGTTGGAAAGCCGCGATCATGCGTTCGAAATGGCGATTGCGCTAAAGGAGATGTGTTCCCGGCTTGGGCTTGGCCTCATCTACAAATCGTCCTTCGATAAGGCTAATCGAACAAGCCTGTCGGGAAAGCGCGGGCTTGGCCTCGAAAAGGGGTTGCAGGTTTTTGCAGACATTAAGGGGCAGCTCGGGCTGCCGATTGTCACCGATATCCATGATGCTGGCCAGTGCGCCGTTGTCGGTGAAGTCGTCGATGTGCTGCAAATCCCGGCGTTCTTGTGCCGACAGACCGATCTGCTTGTCGCGGCCGCAAAAACGGGACGCGTCATCAAGATCAAAAAGGGGCAATTCCTCGCGCCGTGGGATATGAAAAATGTCATCGCCAAGGTGACTGAAAGCGGCAACCCAAATGTGCTGCTGACCGAGCGGGGCGCATCATTCGGCTATAATACGCTCGTGTCGGATATGCGGTCTCTGCCGATTATGGCCGAGACGGGGGCCCCTGTGATCTTCGATGCGACCCATTCTGTGCAGCAGCCAGGTGGGCAGGGCACGTCATCAGGTGGCGATCGGCGGTTTGTGCCGGTGCTGGCGAGGGCCGCCGTCGCCGTTGGTGTCGCTGGCTTGTTCATCGAAACGCATCAGGATCCGGATAACGCGCCGTCAGATGGACCGAACATGATGCCTCTGGACAAGCTCGAGGCGCTCCTCAGTCAACTGCAGGAATTCGACAAAATCGCAAAAGCGGCCTAACAGTTATGTCTGTTTGATTGGGGCCGCCGTATGATTTCCACGATTATGATCAAGGATCTTTAAAATGGCTGATTCGCTGTAAAGGAACAGGCCTCTGCCTTCTGCTTTTGACAAATTCAAATGCCGCGCAGGATGGATGCGATGAGTGGACCGATAATTTGTGTCGGACACGCGGCGCTGGACCGCGTCTATAGGGTTGACGCGCTACCCAAGGGACCGGGCAAGATACGGGCGCTGGAGCATGTTGAAACCGGCGGCGGTATGGCCGCGAATGCGGCGACGGCGATTGCGAAGCTTGGCGGCCAAGTAGAGCTTTGGAGCCGGGTTGGCGATGATGATACTGGTCATCGGATCAAGCTTGGTTTGAAGAATGCCGGCGTCGATGCGCGCTATGTCGAGACTTTTGAAGAGGGACGTTCGTCTAACGCGGTGGTGATCGTCGGTGCGGATGGTGAGCGGCTTGTGGTCGGTGCACGCGACATCAATATGCCGAACGGCACCAGTTGGCTGCCGATGGAACGTGTCCAGAACGCCGGATTGGTCCTGGCTGATCTCAGATGGGTTGAAGCCGTGCGGGTGATATTTGCGCGCGCGCGCGAATTGGGTGTGCCGACAGTGCTTGACGCCGACCTTGGTGGGCGCGAAAGCCTAACCGAAATTCTGACGTTGACCGATTATGCGATCTTTTCCCATGGCGCGCTTGATGAGTTCCTGCCCGGTATGGATCGTCAGCAGCAGCTTGATCGAATAATGCTTATGGGCCCGCATCACGCCGGTGTGACTCTGGGTGCCGAAGGCTATATGTGGCGTGATACATTTGGTGGCGGCGCGTGCGCTGGCAATGAAGTGGCGATTGCCGACACGACAGGGGCAGGAGATGCCTTCCATGGTGCGTTTTCGCTCATGCTGAGTGAAAAGCGATCTATCGCCCAATGCGCGGAGGTCGCCAATGCAGTGGCCGCAATGAAGTGCCGACGACTGGGCGCACGCTCAGGACTACCGAGCCGGGACGAATTAGAGACGTTTCTTGGCAAAGAGCTCTGAGTTTCAGCTTCCAATGTCAATGCCGACATACAACAATTGGACTTCGATGATTGCTTCGTGTTGGTGAAATGCCGCGCCCAATCGGCTGGGTGTTTCTCAATCAGTTATGTCATAAGCCGGGATATCCGGGGCTTAGGCGGTTTACGTGCCTTTGCATGAGAGCTAAACGGTTTCAGAGAACCAATGGGTTCAGGGGAGCCAAGCGGTTCCTGATAGAACATGTCTGACTGCGAGCACAGGAGTGGTGCATGGCCGACAATAATGGTGCGAATTCTGGCGCGGTCAGTTTTGCTGATATGGCGAATGCCATCCGTGCACTGTCAATGGATGCGGTGCAGCAAGCTAATTCGGGCCATCCCGGCATGCCAATGGGCATGGCCGACGCGGCGACCGTTCTGTTTACGGAGTTTTTGAACTTCGACCCAAAGCATCCAGAATGGCCATCTCGTGACCGATTTGTGCTGTCTGCCGGGCACGGCTCGATGCTGCTCTATTCACTGCTCTATCTAACAGGTTATCCGAAGGTCGACATCGACCAGCTGCGTAAATTCCGGCAACTCGGCTCGCATACGGCTGGTCATCCGGAATACGGCCATCTGCCAGGTATCGAGACGACGACCGGTCCGCTTGGCCAAGGTGTCGCCAATGCCGTCGGTATGGCGTTGGCGGAGCGGATGTGGAACGCACGCGTTGGCGATGCGATGGAGAATTACACATACTGTATTGCGGGCGACGGTTGTCTGATGGAAGGTATCAGCCACGAGGCAATCTCGATGGCCGGCCACCTCGGGCTTGGCCGCTTGATCGTGTTGTTTGATGACAATGGCATTTCGATCGATGGGTCGACCTCGCTTAGCGTGTCGGATGATCAGGCCAAGCGGTTTGAGGCATGCGGCTGGCACACACTTGCAGCCGATGGACATGATCCAGCATCAGTTCGCGCAGCGCTGACAGCGGCTCAAGCTGAAACAGGCCGGCCAACGATGATCGCGGTTAAGACCGTTATCGGGTATGGCTCGCCGAAGAAGGCGGGGACGTCAGGTGCGCATGGATCGCCGCTTGGACCAGATGAGATTGCTGCGACGCGGGAACAGCTTGGTTGGGCGCACGCGCCGTTTGATGTGCCGGAAGCAATTTTGTCGGCTTGGCGTGATGCAGGGGCACGCGGCGCGTCGACTTATAAAGATTGGCAAGGGCGCTGGGCAACCGTTGATGCGGCACAGCGTGCGGCATTCGAAGATCCGATGAACGCTGAGATCAAGGCAGCTGTTGGCAAGGCCATTCGTGATCACAAGCAAGCAATCGTTGCTGCTGGTGAAACCAAGGCCACTCGCGTCTGGTCGCAGCTGGCGATTGAAGCTTTGTTGCCAGTGGTGCCTGGACTGGCAGGCGGCTCCGCCGATCTAACTGGCTCAAACAATACGCTTGGTAAAGGCCAGCCACTTGTTAAACCGGGTGAGTTCGGCGGCAGCTACATTCACTTTGGGGTCCGTGAGCACGGCATGGCGGCTGCCATGAACGGCATAGCGCTCTATGGTGGCTTTATACCTTACGGCGGCACGTTCCTGGTGTTTACGGACTACTGCCGCCCGTCGATCCGTTTGTCGGCTCTAATGGGGCTGCGCGCCGTCTATGTGATGACGCATGACTCGATTGGTCTTGGCGAAGATGGCCCAACTCACCAGCCGGTTGAACATGTCGCGAGCCTTCGGGCGATCCCGAACCTGAACGTCTTCCGACCAGCCTGCGGTGTTGAAACGGCCGAGTGCTGGGAAATCGCGGTAACATCTGAGGATGCACCATCTGTACTGGCACTGACCCGTCAGGGTGTTGTTAACGGCCGCGGTGCAGGTGACGAGAACCTCAGTGCGCAGGGTGGCTATGTGCTCTCTGGTGATGCTGATGGGCGCGATGTGACGATAATTGCTACCGGGTCCGAGGTCGGCTTGGCGCTGGAGGCTGCGACCGAGCTTGGTGGCAAAGGTATCAATGCAGCTGTCGTATCGATGCCATGTGTTGAACTGTTTCGCGCTCAGGATGCCGGCTATCAGGCCAAAGTGCTCGGCGACAAGCCTCGGATCATAATTGAGGCCGGTGTGCGGACGGGCTGGGATGAGTGGATGCAACCTGGTGATGCATTTATCGGAATGTCTAGTTTCGGCGTTTCTGCGCCAGCGCCGGCTGCTTACAAGCATTTTGGAATTACGACAGAAGCAGTTGTTGCAAGTGCTCTTAACTTAACCGGTAAATGATCGTCCGCACCAAGCGTCGTTTGGCCTAATAATTGTGATCGCGCCACCGACTGGTTGGCTTGGGTTCGTCGTTGATACGGATATGCACAAATGCAGTTGAGCAACCTTAAGACGACTGACGAGATCGAAGTTTCTGGCAAGACGCTGCTGGTCAGAGCGGACCTCAACGTACCCGTGCGAGATGGTGCGGTCAGCGATGCGACACGGCTTGAACGTATTGTGCCCGGCATCAAGGCATGGTGCGAGCGCGGCGCGAAAGTCGTGCTGCTTTCACATTTTGGACGACCGAAGGGGCAACGCCACGATGAGATGTCGTTGCGCCCGATTGCTGCAGCGCTTGCTGAGTTGCTTGGCCATGACGTGTCGTTTGGCGACGATTGTGTTGGGCCAACCGCGCGAAGTGCGGTCGACAAGCTCAATGATGGTGATGTTTGCGTTCTTGAGAACTTGCGCTTCCATGCTGAAGAAGAAGCCAACGACGGTGGGTTTGCCAAGGACCTGGCAACGCTTGGCGACATCTTCGTGAATGACGCTTTTTCGGCAGCCCATCGCGGACATGCCTCAACCGAAGGTCTCGCATACCAACTGCCGGCGTTTGCCGGGCCGTTGATGATGGAAGAGATATTGGCGTTGCAGAATGCTCTGGAGCAGCCGCAACGGCCAACCGCTGCCGTGGTCGGTGGCGCCAAAGTATCGTCCAAGATTCCAGTGCTTTCAAATTTGGTCACGAAAGTCGACAAGCTGATCATTGGCGGCGGTATGGCCAATACATTCCTGTTGGCAGATGGCGTGGCAGTGGGTGCGTCTCTGGCGGAACCAGACCTGGTGGATGAAGCGCGCCGGATCAAGAAAGTTGCAGCTGAGCACGGATGCGAAATTCTGCTACCAAGTGATGTGGTGGTGGCGAAAGAATTCAAGGCGGGAGCTTTTGCGACAGTGGTCGCTCTAGACGGCGTCGCAGACGATGACATGATCCTCGATGTTGGCCCGAAGACGGTTGCCGACCTTGCTGCGATGCTCAGTGAGTGCAAGACATTGCTTTGGAATGGACCGCTTGGCGCGTTTGAGATTGAGCCGTTCGGAAAAGGCACCTTCGCGCTTGCTAATGAGGCGGCGGCACTGACGAAAGCCGGCAAGCTGGTTTCAGTCGCGGGTGGTGGCGACACGGTTGCTGCGCTGAATGCGGCGGGGGTCGCGGCAGACTATACTTACGTGTCGTCAGCCGGTGGAGCGTTCCTGGAGTGGCTTGAAGGCAAGGACTTGCCAGGTGTTGCAGCGCTCGCTCGGGCTACAGGCTAGATTTTAAGACTTGGATTCTTGGTTATGGGCTCAGCCACGCGCATGTGACCGAAGTTGAGTAGCTTTACCGGTGCTTGATCGCTAAGTTTCGGCAAGGGGCTCGATACAATCACCGAGGGGTACGTCGCGCGCATGCTTGAGGCTCATATCTATTTTGGCGTCGCGATGGCTGGGCTTATTAGCTTTTTGAGCCCATGTGTGTTGCCGCTGGTGCCGCCGTATCTTGGTTATCTGGGCGGAACGACGATTTCGCAGGTATCAGCCGATGAGGGCATTGATAACGCTGTCTGGCGGCGCGTGGTGCTTGGCTCAATTTTCTTCGTGCTCGGCTTCACGACCGTGTTTGTTGGTCTTGGGGCTGGAGCATCCGCTTTCGGACAACTCATACAGTCCTACCAGGAACCGCTTTCGAAGATTGCCGGAGCCGTGATTATCCTGTTCGGGTTGCATTTCTTAGGCGTGTTCCGAATTCCGCTACTCTACAAAGAAGCCCGCTATGAAGCCAATACGCAGGGGGCCAGTCTCGCGGGGTCATACCTGATCGGGCTTGCATTCGCCTTTGGTTGGACGCCGTGTATCGGGCCCGTCCTTGCTACGGTGCTAGCCGTTGCTGCCAGTGAGGACAGTGTCGCCCGTGGGGTGCAGCTGTTGTTTGTTTATTCGCTCGGCCTTGGCATTCCGTTTGTCGCGGCAGCCATCGCCATCCGGCCGTTTTTGTCGTTCCTGCAACGCATCAAAAAGCACCTCTCCATGGTTGAAAAGGTGATGGGGCTGATGCTGGTTGTAACTGGCGTGATGTTCCTGACGGGTACGATGACGTGGGTTGGTCAATGGATGATCGAGATGTTCCCAGGCTTGATTGAGCTTGAAGGAAGTTTCATGTCTAAAGAGCTTCAAAAGGACATCATGGGGCAGAGGCAGTAAGCTCTGCGCCTCAAGCACTAAGGCTCACGTGAATGAGTGGACGACCGATTGCGCTGACAATTGCGGGCTCAGATAGCTCCGGCGGGGCTGGCATTCAAGCCGATCTGAAAACTTTCAGCGCGCTCGGTGTTTATGGCGCGTCTGTTCTGACAGCGATTACGGCCCAGAACACAGTCGGTGTCCAAGGCGTCGAAATGCTGCCGGCATCATTCGTCGAGCAGCAGATGACTTCGGTGTTCGATGACCTCGAAGTCGGTGCCGTTAAGACCGGGATGCTGGGAACGGCTGACATCATTCGTTGTGTTGCCAGGCAATTGGCCTCGTCAGGTTTGCCAAGCGTGATAGATCCCGTGATGGTGGCGACGAGTGGTGATCTTCTGATCGAGGATGCCGCTGTCGAGGTGCTCAAATCAGATCTGATGGCCGTTGCAACCGTGCTGACACCCAATATGGATGAAGCCGCAGCTTTGCTCGACGTGCAACGCGCCGCAACAATGGATGAGTTGGCCGGCCAGGGCGAGGCGCTTCGTGTGATGGGTTGCTCGGCTGTGTTGATGAAAGGCGGCCATTTTGGCGGTGCGCGCGCTGATGATGTTCTCGTGACAGCGGATGGGCCGGTTGTTATCGAAGGGCGGCGTATCGCGACGTCCAACACGCATGGCACTGGGTGCACGCTTGGGTCTGCCATTGCGGCTCATCTGGCAGCGGGTTTCCCGCTGGAGCCCGCAATTCGCGCGGCAAAGCTCTACTTGACGGCTGCGCTGGAACGCGCGGATCAACTCAACGTTGGCAACGGTAATGGTCCGGTTGAGCATTTATTGGCAATGCGCCCGCCGCTTTTCGTCGGCTGAATGCTGTTCTTTCGACGATACTGTCTGCGGTATCTGGCTCCTCGACGAATTGAGTGGGTGGATCAGGTGTTTTTGGGTGGTCGGTTTTCTGCTTAATCCTGTTGGCAGAGCATTCCCCGTCGATGTGACGGGCGGCGGTCAAGGACGCGCTCTAT
>CAJQQK010000340.1 GCA_905480435.1 uncultured Hyphomicrobiaceae bacterium
TCAAGGAAAAACGTCGCAGCGGCCTGCTAAGCAAGCCAGCATCGGCAACCAAATCCAAACCGACGAAAGCCTAGCCTACGACGAAAGGTGGGTCAGTTCTTCGTGGCGCAAAAGGGTCAAAACCGGGTGTCGCTTGACACCTTGGCGACTCGAAGCAGGAAGAATACTTGGATGATGCCGTGGATTTAGCATCGCCCAAGGCCGTTGAACACGGTAACGAACTTCTCGGCAGCATCCTCCACACCAAATATCAAAGCAGAGCGCTGGCAGACCGAGCGGAAAAACAAACAGGTGTTCCTGCTGACAAGATTCGCAGCATGTTGCCACGCATTGCAAATATTTCGATGGGGGCACTGCAACAAGAAACGCGTTCCGGACTGGAAGACATATTCAAGAAAATGCCAAGTTTTCCAGGTAGTCAACCGAGCGCCAATCATGAATCCTCTGCCGATACCTGGAGATGATTGGGGCGGCCAAAGCCGCAACGGTTATGATGATCTTTCCGACGTGCTGCGTCGAAAACAAGGACCGCTCCAATCCAACCCTCTATGGAACATTGCCCGGCAGGTACTGGGCTCCGTACTCGGCTTCCAGAGTAAGGGCGTAATCGGCTACATCATCCGCTTTATCGTTTACCGTTACGGATGGAGTATTTTGAGGATGGTCTTCGGTCGTTTGTTCCGCGTTTAGACCAAACGAGAGACCGTGACCCGATATTTTCCGGTCGACGCTATAGAACACCGCTGACCGATCTCGCAGAAAGCCAAGAGCTGAATCGTCCCGGCTTTCTGCGACTGTACTATCGTCTGGATCAGTCTACCGTTTAGCGTGGCGACGCGATCGCCTCTTACCGTTCAGACACGGCATCGCTTGAACTTAGCAGACCCAGTTACCACTTGATTTTTCGCAGCTCGCACTCTTGGCCGTCGCGATTTTCCAGCGCGCCCAGCTCGAACCATATTCGAATGCTGTGAAAGAAGACCAATCACCAGCTGCCGCAGCCATCGCCGCGCGCTTAGAATGTGCCGATCCGCTGCTGCCAACATGTGCATGACCGGAAAAACAAAGGCGGCCTTTAACCACGTTCTGCGCGTGCATGCCGGCGAATCCAGATTGATCAGCAACCGCCTGGGCAGAACCAAATAATGCCATTGCAGCCAAGCTGCCGGCCGAAACCATAAACTTTTTCATCGTAACTAACTCCACTTACTCAACTGCGATCAGAGTATGTGGAGAGGGTTAACAAAATATTTTTGTATGATTCGATTTAGCTGAACGCGGCCACTATCAAGAAGACTGGCGGTCATCAGCAGGTGACACAACCGTGCCGTCAACCTCGTCTTCGCCATCAATCATGTCCGGATCATCAAGTGCCAATTCTTCTGGCTCTTCATCGTCCTCAAGCGGTAATTCATCCGGCATCAATGCGGCGACATTTATTGGGTTTGGAACAGCAAAATCGGGTGGAAGCTGCGAGTCAAGCAAGCCCGCCCCCTTCAATTCCGCGAGCCCAGGCAAATCACCCAGCGCGTCTAGTCCGAAGTGTGAAAGAAACTCTTCAGTCGTGCCATATGTCAGCGGTTTACCAGGTACACGTCGTCTGCCTCGAGGACGTATCCAACTCGTTTCCATCAACACATCCAGTGTTCCGCGAGATGTCTGCACGCCCCGGATCTCTTCAATCTCCGAGCGCGTCACTGGCTGGTGGTAAGCAATGATCGAAAGCGTCTCTAGTGCTGCCTTCGACAGCCTGCGCTCTTCGGTAGCGTATTTTTCGAGCAGATAGGATAAATCATCGGCTGTGCGAAATGCCCACTTCCCAGCAACTCTGATCAGATGCACGCCACGCGTCTCGTATTCGGACTGCAGCTGCTCAAGAAGCGCACGCACGTCTATATCCGCAGGCAACTGCTCAGCGAGCTTCTTTTCCGACACCGGTTGTGGCGCTGCGAATATCATCGCTTCAACGATGCGAACATGTTCGCGCGCGAGTTCGCCAACAGGCGCGGCGTCAGCCTTACCGTTTACCGCTGCTGCGACTGCTACTGGCTCAATGTCATCCAAACCGTCCAAGGCCGGGTCGTCCAATCCATTTTCAGCAATTTCGCGAAGCCGCTGGATCGCTGCCTCATGGCCTTGCGCATCAGTTTCATTGTCTTGCGAGCGCGACGTATCCACATTCTCGTGTATGTGTTCGCCCTCGGTACGACGCCTTGCAACTGCCATGCCTTATTCCCCCAAAAACCGGCCCCCACCGACGTACGTCCAAGCCAATGCTAAAAACACCATTCAGCCCGCACCATCCCATCCATTATCAGCGTCGTCCCGGCGACGCACAAATAGGGGTGCGAATGCATCATCCTGGCGCAAGTCTACCAAGCCCTCCCGGGCCATCTCCAAAGACGCCCCGAATGAACTCGCCAAAACACTGCGCGCCTCTTCCGGCACTGCGAGATAACGGACGAGATACTGGTCCAATTGCACCCAGGTCCTGGCCTGCACTCCCACCAATTCCTGCAACCGCATGCGGGCAGATTTAATCGACCAGGCTGGGCGCTTCTTCACCACATGCACCCGTACCTTCGCCGTCCGCCGCCGTGGCTCAGTATACGCCTTAAGTAGATCAAAAATCTCGGCCTTGTAGACGGTTTCCTTAATGGTTTCCGTCTTTTCGTGCGAGCCGCGGCCAAACACATCCCGTCCAAGACGCTTACGTGTCATAAGTTGCGCTGCTGCCTGCCGCATGGCGTCGAGCCGCATTAACCGAAATGCCAGGCGCTGCGCGAGCTCTTCACCGCTCAATTCTTCGCCATCGTCACCCTCACGCGGCAACAAAAGGCGCGATTTCAGAAAGGCAAGCCAAGCGGCCATCACCAAATAATCCGCTGCAAGCTCTATACGTAAAGAGCGCGCCTCCTCCACAAAACCGAGATACTGTTCTGCCAGTTGAAGAATTGAAATCCGGGCAAGATCGACTTTCTGAGTCCGCGCCATAGCAAGGAGCAAATCCAACGGTCCTTCAAAACCGTCAACGTCAACCATGAGCGCGTCGCTATCATCCTGCACCACGGCGCCGTTGTCTTCCCAAGAATCCATCAGGCTCGCCGAAACGCCTTGGGCGATGTCGATGGTTGCGAGCTTACTACTATCGTGTTCATCGCTCATCGGTTGGATCACCCCAGCGCAGCAGCAGCAGCGTTTAATCGAGCAGCTTCAGCCTCACGAACCTGTCGCAAGGCAGCTATCGCAGCGCCAGCGTCTGCAGGTTCGGGAACACGTCGCACGACGTCAAGGCAGCGCCGATATCGGCTCAACGCATCGCCAGAGAGTTTTGGCGTAACGTCTGCAACTTCGAGCATCTCGGACAAGACACCATTGCAATGCAAAACCACATCACTACCCGCAGCAAGTACGGCCTGAGAACGCTCTCCAATCGATCCGTGCAACGCTTTCATCGACACATCGTCACTCATCAACAGTCCATCGAAGCCAATCTCACTCCGTATGATCTCCTGAGTCACGCGCTTTGAAATACTTGCAGGCGCCGAATTATCTATCGCGGAAAACGAGACATGGGCACTCATCGCGGCCGGCAAATCTCGAAGATTTGCAAATGGCGCAAAATCACTCTCGGCAAGCACATCACGGTCCACATCAACAATCGGCAACGCCAAATGACTATCGAGCCCTGCGCGGCCATGTCCTGGAACATGTTTAATGACGGGAACCACTCCACCAGCGATTAAGCCCTGGGCAACCCCGCCACCAACCGCACTCACGGTCGCGGCACAATCACCATAAGCCCGGTCACCAATAATCGCGTCTGCACCTGGTATGGGCACGTCTAGACATGGCGCGCAATTGGTATTGACGCCGACCTCCCGCAACAACGTTGCAAGCCAATGACTGCACAGATGAGCAGTCTCAACACCTGTTTGAACGTTCGCATCATAGAACGCGCCGAACGCAGACGCTGGCGGAAAGTCCGGCCAATCTGGGCCCTGCAATCGTTGAACTCTGCCGCCTTCTTGATCGACCAACACCAGCCAATCATTGCAAGCAGCCGCCCTTCGCGCATCATCAATCAACCGACGCAGCTGATCGTTGTTCGAAAAATTACGCGAAAAAATAATTATCCCACAGGGCTGATGGGTTTCAAGGAATCGCGCCTCGTCAGGCTGGAGCACAAGCCCCGCTAGTCCGACAATGCAAGCGCTGCGCTCCGACAACGCATCATCACTTGGCATAATGTCAGCACTCAATTGGATTTCACCCAACAGCCAGTGTAACCAGCCGACTTAAGCGACGAACAAACCGAGCCGGCAGCGCCGCGCGAGCTCGCGGGTCCCACCACGACGCGATACATAATGCCAAGGCCACGTGCGCTGAGATCTGCTTTTTGCACATTAGGCACGCGCCCCTGCAGTGCGGCCGGATGTTTTTGCTGCAATTCAGCAAAGCTCTGCAACGCTCTCATCCGTGTTGGCGCGGTTGCGAGTACAGCAACGTATCCGCCCCCACCTTGGGTTGTCGCTCTCGCATTAGCTCTCGGCACAGCATTCGTCACGGGCGCAGCGACGGAGCGTGCTGCCGATGGACGCAAAATTGGCTGCACAGCCCGAGCAATTGTTGGCTGAACACCACCAAGTTTCGGTTGCTCTTTCGCGGCAGCACCGGCACTGGTCATACCCCACGCCGATCCAACGGATGATTTCGACGGTACTGGTGGCGGGCCTGAACGACGTGCGGTGGCCAAGTTCCCAGAACTTCTATTCGAAGCAGCTGGTGCCGCCTGTGTCGCCGGCTTCGTTGCATTCAGCGCTCGGACCTTCGGCACCACTGGTCGCGTCAAAACAGCGGGCTGCCTAGGTTGGCTAGCGGCCACAACGGCCTTAGGCTGCACCAGAGGCAACGTCCCGCCGAGACCAGAGCGTGCCGAACCATTAAGCGTGTCAACGACATTTATGCCCGGCGCAATACGTTGACCGCCAAACGTCGCGACGCGATTATCGGTTTGGCTTGCCGGCGCAACAAGCGTGGTGACAGGCTGAGGGGCCTTCGGCAAAATCAAACGACCATCTCGGCCAATTTTCACCGTTGGCACGGAACGTACACGGTTCCCATTGTCGGCTTCGGCACCAATGCTTGCTGACTTCTTCGTGCCCGCAGTTGTATCCAATCGTCCAAGCAGCTTGCTGTCTTGGTGAGCGAATTTACGCCCACCAACATTTGCCGGCGCAGTTTTAGCTGGGTTCTGATTTGCTCGAATAATCGGCGCATCGCCACTCTTACCGCCGCTTGCAAACGAGTCATACAAGACGATGCCGCCGCCGGTTACGACGGCTCCCGTAACAACGATCGCGGCAAGAAGCTTCCAGCTGTAACGCTGTTCGTCTCCTTCATCGTCATCATAATACTCATCATCATCTTCGTCGTATTGTTCGCCAAGCTCTTGATTGGCATGAGCCGGCACCACTGCCCCACCTCCCATTTGAGCATTATCCCAATGACCCGGTTGTGGCGCTCCGGGCTCATGGTAAGTCGCATTTCCGTCGGGCGCACCAGTCTGTTGTCCAGGAGTGTACGTATTGAAGTCGTAGCCTGGCGCCGCCCCCGTTTGCGCGAACCCATCAGGCTGCGCAGCAAACTCACCGCGGTCATCGTAATGACTTTGGCGCAAGCCGGGGCCATCTAGTCCTGGTTGCCCAGTCCCTGCCTCAACAGGCCTCGCGTCATAGTTCTGCGGCGCGCGCGACTGATCTTGATAGTGTGCTGGATATTGACCATTCGGACTTGCCGGATAGGTAACCTGTGTCTGAGGGTCGTAGCCCCGCTCCGGCATCGGCACCTGATGGTGCGGTTGATGGTATTCCTGCGGTGCGTCGAGATGCACTGGTTGTCCACCTTGGTGGCTTCCATCTTGATGAACGTTGTAGTGCAGGTGGGAGGCCGCCGGTGCGGGTTCTTGGTAAGAACTAGGCGACGGATTTGCGAATTGCTGTCCGCCGTTCTCATATCCTTGAGGATAGCCAACAGCAGGTTCAGCATGTGGTTGTTGATGCGGCGCAGCCTGAGGAGCATAGCCATGCTCTTGCGGTTGGTAATCACCACCCGCATGACCTCCGCCATGCCCCTGCGCTTCCTGCAGGCGCTGACGTTCCTTCCACTCAGGTAAGTCCCCAAACGGGTTGTCTGAACGCGTCATCCCCATAATCCCGTCGTAATCGTTGCCAGTACTTACGAAGCACGTACTTACGAATCAAACATTAGCGCATCTCATCAGGCGCAAGTACGCCAAGCACATTTAATCCAGAGGATATGACCAATTTAACAGCTTGCACGAGCGCCAAGCGTGCTTGGGTCAAAGCCGGTTGATCTTCTTGGCTAAAGCGTAAATGTGGCGAATCATTGCCGCGCGCATAATGAGCGTGAAAAAGACCTGCTAGATCATATAGATAGAACGGAATGCGGTGCGGCTCACGTTCCCGTGCGGCGCTTTCGGCTATTCGAGGATAGCGCGCCATGAATTTAATCAGCTCCCGCTCACCATCATCGCTCAGCAAATCGAAATCGGCATTTGCGAGTGCTGCCTCCGAGATATCGAGCTCCAGCATCCTCTCGGCAATCATTCTGAATACAGAACAAGCCCGTGCGTGCGCATACTGCACGTAAAACACCGGATTTTCCTTGGATTGCTCAACCACCTTGGACAAATCAAAATCCAGCGCCGAGTCATGCTTCCGCATAAGCATCATGAAACGCACGGGGTCAGCCCCCACCTCATCAACCACATCCCGCAGCGCCACAAAGGTCCCGGCCCGCTTTGACATCGTGACCGGCACGCCATCCCGGAGCACTTTGACGAGCTGGGTAACAGGTGTCTCAAACGATGCCTTACCGTCAGACAGCGCACTGACAGCAGCCTTCAGTCGTGGAATATAGCCGACATGATCGGCGCCAAGCACGTTGAAATAGTGATCAAATCCACGCTCTAACTTATTGTAATGATAAGCCACGTCGTTCGCAAAATACGTATAGCTGCCGTCGGATTTCATCAGCGCGCGGTCCATGTCGTCGCCGTAATCAGTGGACTTAAACAACGTCTGTTCCCGGTCTTCCCACTCGCCCTCATCATGGTCTATCGGTTTGGGGATCCGACCTTGGTAGATCAACCCGTGCGCTTTTAATTTCTCAATTGATTCCGCGACTTGGTCGGTCTGTCCATGAATGAGGGACCACTCTGAGAAAAAGACATCGTGCTTCACGCGAAGCGCACCCAAGTCTTCTTTGATCGACGCCATAAGCATCTCGATCGCGACTTTCCGCGTAATCGCCAGATACTCATCCTTGGTTTCGTTCATCAACATGTCACCATGAGATGCCGCAAGCGCCTCGCCGACCGGCATCATATAGTCGCCGGGATAGAGCCCTTCGGGTATGGCGCTAATATCTTCGCCCAACGCCTCACGATATCTCAGATATGCGGTCTGCCCGAGCTTATCGACCTGGGCCCCCGCATCATTGATGTAGTATTCGCGCGTGACGTCATAACCAGCCTTTTGCAGCACATTCGCCAGCGCGTCACCGAACACGGCTCCCCTGCAATGCCCGATATGCATTGGCCCGGTTGGGTTTGCCGACACAAACTCGACATGAGCGCTCATGCCCGAACCGAGGTCCGAGTCACCATAGGTATCGCCATCAGCAAGGATGTTACTCAGGACATCTTGCCATAACGAATCCTTGAGGCGAATATTAAGAAAGCCGGGCCCCGCCACATCAACAGTTACAAAGTCCTCATCATCCGCCAACTGTCCCGCAAGAGCCGTCGCAATATCTCGCGGTTTCATGCCAGCACGCTTGGCGAGCACCATTGCAGCGTTCGAAGCAACATCACCATGCGCGGGATCGCGCGGCTCTTGCACCTCGACACCTTGAACATTGAGACCATTTGGCAGCACGTCGTCGGTCTTGAGGGCCTCAAGTGCAGCTGAGATTTTCGTCTCGACGTGTTTAAAAACGTTCATTCAGTCAAACCTTTTGCAGGGCGCCCCGTCGTCTTGGATCAAACCCGGTATTCAACGTCAAACATGACCGATTGGTCGTCAAACAAGCTCCGCTAAGGAACCAATTCGATGCGTAAAGGCGTTGCAGCTTCGGGTGCAATCGTCAATTGAGGCCGGTTATCGTAGTTCCGGCGTATCGTCAAATAATCGACTATGCTGCTCGATAGCATATCGATCTGTCATTCCAGCAACAAAATCACCGACGACGCGGAGCCGTTGCGGTGTGCCAATGACTTCGGTGGAATTCGCCCAGTCATCTGACATCTCAGCTCCCTCGGTCGCATACACGTCGACCAGTTGCCGCACAACAGTTTGAGCCTTGTCCATCACGTCCAACACGCGCCGATGATGATAAAGGCGAGCAAACAGGAACGTTCGCAGCTCTTTGAGTTGTGTAAACATGTTGTGTGAAAAACCAACGATCGATCGCTGCGCCTGCCTTATATCATCTGGCGTGCTCGGTTGAAGTTGATGTAACCGAGTACGAGATTCCGTCACCACATCCGACACCAAACGCGTAATCAATACCCGTACCAATTCATAGATATCTCTTGATCGATCGCGAGTTGGCCGTTTTTCGAGATCGCCCAACACATCGCGCAGCAATCGAACGTCACGCAGATCACTCAACTCAATCAATCCAGCTCGTAACCCATCGTCGATATCATGGGTATGCCAAGCAATGTCATCCGCAAGTGCCGCCACCTGCGCTTCCGCCGATCCGTGCTGCTCAAGCTCCAGATCCATCTTCACCTGAAAGCCAGCCAAGGCAGCAACGACGCGCGCATCACGTGGATCACTTGATAGCGCCGGCGGACCGTTATGCTTAATAAGCCCCTCCAGGCTCTCCCACGTAAGGTTTAGCCCATCGAATCCCGCATAACGCGCCTCGAGCTGAGTCACGATCCGGAAACTCTGCACGTTGTGGTCAAAACCGCCAATCGGCTCCAACACCTCATCCAGCACCCGTTCGCCAGCATGACCAAACGGCGGATGTCCCAAATCATGCGCCAGCGCCAAAACCTCGGCGAGATCTTCGTCCAGCTGCAGTTGACGTGCCACGGTTCGCGCAATCTGCGCAACTTCCAAGGTGTGTGTCATCCGGGTGCGGTAATGATCACCTTCATGGAACACAAACATCTGTGTCTTGTACATCAGACGGCGAAAGGCCGCGGAATGCAGCACCCGATCCCGGTCGCGCTGCCAAGGTGAGCGTGTTGGGCACGCCGGCTCCTCAGATAGGCGCCCACGGCTTGGAACAGCACTTGCAGCATATCCCGCAAGCCGTCGTTCACCGGGACGTAGGCTTGCACCAAAGTCCAATGCTATCGCTTCTGGTTCTGGTAAAAGCACCTGGCTCATCACGCTCTTCCCAGTTTTCGGTAAATCTTCAGCCTCCTGGTCTCATAAATGGACCGAGGGCTTGGCCACCGCCGCCGAAAACACTACATTAAGTGACAACAGAGCCCAGAATCGGGCTGCGCATCTTATCATTCATCTTTGATAAGGGATTCGGGAACCGCGATCATGACCACTGAGCAGAATACTGTCCGTGTCAGCACAAGTGCAGCAGAACAAATAAACGCCATAACCGCGACCGAAGCCGCCAACAAATTGTTACGCATCAGCGTCGAAGGCGGTGGATGCTCAGGCTTCCAGTACAAATTCAATCTTGTTGCCGAACCCGCCGCAGATGACCTGGTCATCGAAAAGGAAGGCGCCACCGTTCTGGTTGATCCGATGTCGTTGCCTTTCCTAGAAGGTGCTGAACTCGATTATGTCCAAGAATTGATCGGCGCATCCTTCAAGGTCAACAATCCCAACGCCGAGGCATCTTGCGGCTGCGGCACAAGCTTTACCATCTAATCCGAACCATCCATCCTGTCGCGTCGTATCCTCAATGCTCCGTTATCTGGCTTCAGGCATCCATCCATGAAAATCGCGACTTGGAATATTAACGGCATCAAGGCGCGTATCGACAACCTGCCAAAATGGCTGCGGGAGGCTGAGCCCGACGTCGTCTGCTTGCAGGAAGTGAAGTCAATAGATGAGAATTTCCCGACAGCAGTTTTCGAAGACATGGGTTACAGCGTTGCTGTCCACGGTCAAAAAAGTTTCAATGGAGTTGCTATTCTCTCCAAACACGCCATCGAAGACGTCCGTCGCGGGTTGCCGGGAGACGATGAAGATGTCCAGGCGCGCTACATAGAGGCTCGCATAACTGTTGAAGACCTAAGTGTGCGTATTGCCGGTATCTACCTGCCCAACGGCAATCCATTGGGCACTGAGAAATTCACTTACAAACTCGCATGGATGAAACGGTTGGAAGCTCACGCCCGTTCAATGCTCCAAGGCGAAGAAGCGTTCCTAATTGCCGGCGACTACAACGTCATCCCGGAACCCGAAGACTGTCGTAAGCCCGACAACTGGCTCGATGATGCCCTGTATCAGCCAGAAAGCCGCGACGCCTACCGGCAGCTCCTCCATCTTGGTTTCACGGACGCACTGCGTGCGACAAATGCCGCTCCTGAAACCTACACGTTTTGGGACTATCAGGCGGGCGCATGGAATAAGAACAATGGCATCCGTATCGACCACATGCTGCTTTCGCCGCAAGCAGCTGATCTGCTTCAAACCTGCGCCGTCGACAAACATACACGCGCCTGGGAAAAACCCTCGGACCACGTGCCAGTTTGGGTGAAATTGGCAGCAAAAACGGCAGCTTCATCTATGCCCAGCGGCGACGCTCTCACATCACAACCGGTATGAATTATTGTTTCGGCGCAACCGAGAAGCCGAAGCTTGTCGACCCGCTCTGCATAACAAATCCATTTAGCCCGCGGTTCGAATTGTTCTGACGCCTTGCTCGTTTTGCTGCAATTGAACCGGGCCTTGAAGATCGCGCACGAGATTCTTGAAACTCTTTACGCCCCACGAACCCATTCAACGGACTTCGATCCGGATCATTCTGCTTCACTGTGCTCATTTTGAGTGACTTACTTGGTTTTCGTATTCTGGCCGGCGACGCCACAGCAGCTGTTGTTGCCGTCGCAGCCGCGTCTATCGTTTGACCACGCTTAGCTGGCGGACCGTCAAGCTCACCAACAACATCACCGTTCGCGCACATGCGCTTGGCTTCACCGCCCAGCGCACCAAGATCGCTTTCGCTTCTTACTTCATGCGTGCTTCCAAATTGTCGACGCCAGCCACCAACGACCTTATATACTCGGATCCGTGTCGCAGTATTGGCCTCGCAGAAGATGCTCTGATGTACGTCCTCAATCCAAAAGCGATCCTCTTCGCGTGCGTTCTCAACAGCAACAGTAATCAATGCCAGCGCCCGCACCGGATCCCGAGGCGTATAACGCCCGTCCCAATAGAGGTTCGCCAGGAACGCTTGAGCACCAGCATGGCCACTTTTTGAAAGACGGGCCAACCAATTCAAAGCGTACGGCACACGCGCCTCAACACCATCTCCCGCCAGATAGTGTTGAGCGAGTTCAAACTGAGCATCCGCATCATTGAAATACGAGGCTGCATGATCGAAGAAAGCAAGCGCTCGCTTCGTATTTGGCCGTAACTGAAGAGCTGCAA
The DNA here is from genome assembly GCA_905480435.1 of uncultured Hyphomicrobiaceae bacterium. Classification (GTDB taxonomy): domain Bacteria; phylum Pseudomonadota; class Alphaproteobacteria; order Rhizobiales; family Hyphomicrobiaceae; genus CAJQQK01. The sequence goes on from CAJQQK010000340.1 coordinate 11,661, forward strand.
TACCATCACGTTCATAACGCGCAATGGAGATGAACGCTTTGGAAACATAGGGGGCTTTCCGATAGTCCTTCGGATCGACGTTGGAGGAAGCCGCCACAATCTCGCGCAGCAATTTATAGGCGCGCGCGTGGTCGGTGAAGCCACCGCTGTTGTCTGAGTAAATTTTAGCGAGATAGAATTTGGCGCGCATGACATCACGTCGAGCCGCAAACTTTAGGGCTGGTACCGCAATTTCATACTGCCGGCCCTTGAAGGCGCTGTAACCTTGCGTAAAAGCCCGTTCTTTCGACGCAAACCGGACTTGCGCCGAAACAGGTTGAGAGATCATGCCTCCAACCATTAAGGCCGCCACAGCGAAACCAACCGTCTTGTGTGTCAGCGTAGCAAACAACTTCTACCCTTCCGCCACGACATTCCGTTTGCACGACCGCATCGGTTACATCACACCGCGATACGTTACTCAGTGCCAAACTGCAGATGTCGTAAATGTTTCACGATGTTTCTCTGACTCGTTTGCGTCAACATCAAGGCCACCGAAATTCAAAAACCGATACGCTACAAGGCCCTGGAATGTTGTGCTTCCTACACATTCACGAGTTGTCAGTCCCGCAGGAGACGCCTTCCCGCTCGCCAAGCAAGATGTGACACCGCACTCAACGGCACGAACCTCAGCTCTGTTTGTGGCTCAATAGTGGCACCAAAATAGGAATTCGTGGCATACGAGCCACAAGTCGCGTGTCTTGCGCCGAAGCGAACAACAATTTGAGGCCAACTCCACCGCACTCGCCAGCACTTCCGGCCACATATTCGAGATTTGCTAACGAATTGCGTGTTGTGATTCTTGTAAATCAGGGGGCCATCAGCTTGTACGATGTGCCCCTTAAGCCACTCAGTTGAATGTCGTCAGGCAGTTCGCAGAAGCAGAAAAACACACTTTGCCTCTAGGAGCCTGTCCAAGTAGTCACGATGTCGTTGCGAGAGTTCAAGCTGAGCGACGAATGTCATGTCAATCACTGTCTTGCCCGACGAGAGAGGTCGTTTTCAGAGTTGAAATTGCCTCCTTGCTGATGGAGCCGACTAAATGCACAGGCTCCTATGAGCCTGTCCGAGTAGTTGCTGTTCAAGATGCTGCGAGTCTGGTTCCTTCTGGTCTCATGAGCGAACATTTTCGCCCCTGGAAGATCGATCAGACGCTGCTGCTGCCGCCGAGGGTCGAGGACTTTGTTGACGCAGACCATCTCGCACGGTTCATCGTGGCACTGGTCTGCGACGAACTGGACCTGGCCGCAATCACCAGCACCTACACGTCAAGCCTCGGCCAACCGCCGCTTGATCCCCGCCTGATGGTGGCGTTGCTGCTTTACGGCTATTGCAGCGGCATCTACTCCTCGCGCCGGATCGCCAAGGCGTGCCGCGAGCGCGTCGATTTCATGACCATTGTGGCGCTCGATCCGCCGGATTTCCGCACCATCTCCGACTTCCGCAAGCGACATTTGAAAGCACTCGGAGGTCTCTTCTTGCAGGTTTTGAAGCTTTGCGAGAAGGCCGATCTGGTCAAGCTTGGGCATGTCGCGCTCGACGTCACGAAGATCAAAGCGAACGCATCGAAGCACAAGGCGATGAGCTATGCGCGCATGGAAAAGCGCGCAGCCGAGCTGGAAGCAGAGGTCTCCAGGTGGCTGACCGCAGCCGAGGTGGCCGATGCGGCGGAAGATAAGCTGCATCGCAACAAGCGCGGCGACGAGATGCCGAAGTGGGTCGCCGACAAGAAGGCGCGCGCCGAGAAGATCCGGCAGGCGAAAGTTGAGTTGGAGGCAGAGGCTAAAGCCGCAGCCGAGGAGGAGCGCAAGGCAGCAGCCCAAGCCGAAGCCGAGCGGCAAAAGGAAGGCCGCAAGAAGCCGGGTAAGCCATCGCCTCCGATCACTGACGAGCCCGACGCAAAAGCACAGAAGAACTTCACCGACCCTGAGAGCCGCATCATGAAAACGAAGGATGGGTTTGTACAGGCCTACAATGGTCAGGCCGCGGTCGATGCAACGGCGCAGATCATCGTGGCCCAGGATGTGACACAGGAGCCTGGCGACAAACAGCAATTGGTGCCGATGACCGACGCCGTCATCGCCAACATGGGTGCGAAGCCGGCGCAATTCTCAGCTGACAATGGCTATTGCTCGGACGCCAATCTTGCGGCGCTGGAGGCGCGCGGCATCGACGCCTACATCGCAACCGGCCGGGCCAAGCATGCGATGAGCGAGGCCTCTGTCAACAAGGCGGCGGTCGCACAAGGCGATGTCGTCACCGCCACTCCGCCGCCACTGGAGCAAGCTGAGCCGACACCACTTGAACCTCCAACCCGGGTCGAGGCGATGCGGGAAAAGATCAAGGCCGGTGGGCATGAGAGTCCGTATCGCTACCGCAAGCAGCTTCCTGAACCCGTGTTCGGCCAGATCAAAGAGGCACGCGGCTTTCGCCAGTTCCTGCTGCGCGGCGTTGAGAACGTGCGCGGCGAGTGGGCGATCGTGTGTACGGCGCACAATCTGCTGAAGCTGGCAGCCGGATTGAAGTGCGCCACGGCCGCCTGAGGCAAACTATGCTGCCCGAACCACCTGTCCGCTGAAGCTATTTGGACAGGCTCATAGGTCCTGGCATGGCACGCTTTACACACATTCCCGTCGCAACCGCGCCCAAATGAAGTGTTCATTCATGTTCCAGTCATCAACCCACACCATAGGATTTTTCGCGATCACACTCACTGGCGCTTATCTGATGTCTCCGTTGCTGGCAGCACATAAGCTGCGCCAAGCTGTCCAAACGAGCGACACCCGGTCACTTGCGCGCATGGTCGAATGGGCTTCATTGCGCGATAGCGTACGATCGACTGTGGTGCACAATACCAAACTGTTGCCAGTCGCAAGACAAATTGCCAGCGGTGTCCGGCCGACGATGTGGCAGCGTATTCGTTCAGTATTCGGCCACAGCATGCTCGACCGCTTTATCGAGACTTACATTACGCCAGAAGGCCTACCCAAGCTATATCGGGGCAAGACGAAATGGCATGACCGCTTTAAACGAACACCCAAACCGACCGTCATGCGAGCCGGCATCATCCCTGATCAATTGACCAACGCATGGCAGCGCATCAAACGTGCCGAATTCAAAAGCCCGTTTAGATTTGTTCTCGAGATCCAGGATCGACATGTAGCAACGCGACTGATCAAAAGTACATTTCATCTATCGAGCATTTCACTCAGTGGTTTCGACTGGAAACTCGCTGCAATCTCAATCCGCAATCTCGACCCGACCAAAGCCCGTCTTGCCAAACTTAACGGCTTTTAGACCGGCTCTGCCGTCAATCTAATCAACTCAGATCCCAATCAATCGGCTTTCCACCGTTTGCCTCAAGAAACGCGTTAATCTGTGAGAATGGCTTGCTTCCCAAAAAACCACGGTACGCAGATAGCGGTGAAGGGTGGGCGCTCTCAACAATCAGATGTCGTCCGTCGATCTCAACTGATTTTTTTTGCGCAGGCTTGCCCCAGAGCACAAAAGCGACCGCTGGTCCGGCGTTGACGCGGGCAATGACCGTGTCGGTGAACCTTTCCCAACCTCGGTTTCGGTGTGAATTTGCAGCATGCTCCCGGACCGTCAGAACCGTATTGAGCAGCAACACGCCTTGCTTAGCCCAGGCCTTCAGGTAGCCATCACGGGCCACCGGAATACCAAGATCCGCTTCAAGCTCCTTGAATATATTGCGCAGCGACGGTGGTATTTTAACACCCGGCTTTACAGAGAAACTGAGACCATGCGCCTGGCCATCATCATGATAAGGATCCTGACCAAGGATGACCACGCGAACGTCTTCAAGTGGTGTCAGGTTGAATGCAGAATAAACCTCAGAGATCGGAGGAAACACTTTGATCTTTGCTCGCTCCGCCGACACGAAAGCCTGCAGTTCAGAAAAATAGTCCGCCGCAAACTCATCCCCGAGTGCAGTCCGCCAGCATTTTGGCAGGTCGGACGGAACAACACCGCGCTGCGTCATCTAATGAGACGGCGCAGTCGACCGTGACCGCACGCCCTCAAAATCATGCTGCAGCATCCAATCGCTTCAATGCAGCTTCGAAACGCGACACCTGTCCTTCGAAATCATGACGGCGTTCCCGGTTCTCCTCGACAACGGCTTCGGGTGCCTTTTCGACAAACTTGGGATTGGCCAATTTGCCATCGATCTTCGCGATCTCAGCACGGGCTTTGTCGATTTCTTTTGCGAGGCGATTGCGCTCCGCATCCAGATCAATAATGCCCTTTAACGGTAACGCAGCCGTCGTCGCGTCGAACACGATGGCCGCCGCTCCTTTTTCTGCTTCATCGACAAACTTCAGGCTCGATAGCCGCGCCAGCCGGCTAATCGTACCCTCGTGTCGATCAAGCCGTTCACGCTCGACACTGGATGCTAACACCATTTCGAGTGGAATTTTGGCACCCGCTGGAACATTCATCTCAGAGCGTACCGACCGCACTTCACTCACAAGTTTGATGATCCATCCAATCTCATCGTCGGCCGCATCATCCTGCAGCCCCTCATGAACCGGCCAGGGCGTTAGCACCAGCATGGCGTCACGTTCGATCCCGTTCTCAGCGGTTCGCGCCCAAAGTTCCTCAGTTAGGAACGGCATAAACGGGTGCAGCAACTTTAGAATTTCGTCAAAAGTCCACGCAATGGTCGCCCGAGTTTCGGCGATGGCCTTTTGGTCATCTCCGTTCAAAACCGGCTTGATCAGCTCCAGATACCAATCGCAGTAGATGCCCCAGACGAATTCGTATGCCGTCCCGGCCGCCTCATTGAATTTATACGCCTCAATATGCGCAGTAACTTCTGCGACCGCCCGCTGCGTCTCCCCGACAATCCATCGATTGATCGTCTGATTGACTCCCATAGGATCATAATCAGGCCGCAGCATCGCCTCGTTCATTTCCGCAAAACGTGCCGCATTCCAGATCTTGGTTGCAAAGTTGCGATACCCCTCGACGCGCTGCGTCGACAGCTTGATGTCACGGCCTTGTGCCGCCATCGCGGTCAAAGTAAAGCGCAACGCATCCGCACCGTACTGGTCAACCAAGTCCAACGGGTCGATCACATTGCCTTTAGACTTCGACATCTTCTGGCCCTTCTCATCTCGGACCAGGGCATGAATATAGACGTCACTGAACGGCACTTCATCCATGAAATGGATACCGGTCATCATCATCCGAGCCACCCAGAAAAAGATAATGTCGAAACCAGTGACCAGTGTATTGGTCGGATAATAGCGCGCGACCTCTGGCGTCTCATCAGGCCAACCCAGTGTCGAGAATGGCCACAGTGCCGATGAGAACCACGTATCCAGCACGTCTTCATCCCGGGTGAGCTCTACGACTTTGCCATAGTGCGTATCGGCCATGGCTTGAGCCTCAGTTGCATCAGGCGCAACAAAGACTTCACCGTCTGGTCCGTACCAAGCCGGAATCTGATGTCCCCACCAAAGCTGACGTGAAATGCACCATGGTTGGATGTCTTCAAGCCAGCGATAATAATCATTGGCGTAGCGCTCAGGAATGAACCGCGTCTTGCCACTGCGTACAGCATCCAGCGCTGGCGCGGCCAGAGTTTTGGCATCAACGTACCACTGATCCGTCAGCCACGGTTCGATGATGGCATCACCGCGCTGCGCATGTGGCACACTATGAGTGTTCGGCTCAATCTTCTCGAGCAAGCCGAGCCGTTCCAGATCGGCGACAATTTGTTTGCGCGCCTCGAACCGATCCAACCCGCGATAGGAAACGGGCACTGGCGCATCGTCAACCATCCGGCCTTTCGCATCAAGAATGTTGATGACCTCAAGCCCAGTCCGTTTGCCAACTTCCCAGTCATTGAAGTCATGTGCAGGTGTGATCTTGACCGCACCGGTGCCTTTTTCCGGATCAGCATACGTATCACCGACAACCGGCAACGCCTTACCCACCAGCGGGAGGTTCACCTGCCGACCGATCAAATGTCCGATAGTCTCATTTTCAGGATGAATGGCAACGCCTGTGTCGCCTAGCATCGTCTCTGGTCGTGTCGTCCCTACCATCAAATAAGTTGTAGGATCATGGGCGTCGTATTCAACACCAACGAGTGGATAGCGAATTGTATACATATGTCCGCTTGGATCACGATCGAGTTGTTTGTTGAGCTTTTCAGCGTCAAACGTAATCAACTCATCCGATTTGTCGCGCTGCCCCTTTGACCACTGGAACTTGCCAGTGTGATCCCGCGCTTCAACCTCAAGATCCGAGACGGCAGACTCGAACTCTGGATCCCAATTGACCAGTCGCTTATCCTTGTAGATCAGACCGGCTTTATGCAAATTGACGAACACTTTAAGGACAGCGCGCGACAGCCCCTCATCCATCGTGAAGCGCTCACGGCTCCAATCACACGAAGCACCCAACCGCTTGAGCTGATTAAAAATGGTTCCGCCCGACTCGGCCTTCCATTCCCAGACTTTCTCGATAAATTTTTCTCGCCCAAGATCGCGGTAATTGATCTTCAGGTCTGCCAGCTGCTTAGTTACAACGAGTTGCGTCGCAATGCCCGCATGATCCGTGCCTGGTTGCCACAACACATCTCGCCCACGCATGCGCTCAAACCGGCACAACACATCCTGTAGCGTGTTATTGAGTGCATGCCCCATATGCAGCGAACCGGTGACGTTCGGTGGTGGAATAACGATCGTGTATGGCTTTGCATCACGACGCTCCGCCTGCCCGCAACGAAACGCACCAACGTCCTCCCAAAGCTTGCTAATCCGGGCTTCAACTTTGTTCGATTGATACGATTTCTCAAGCATTCGATCGGGCTTCCAGTAGCGTGGCGCAAAGAAAAGTGGTCGTACGCCCGCCACACAGTCAATGTCAACTGCCGTAGCAAACCACCGTGACTGCCCATCTGATTGCCAAGCCTCTCGACTAACGCAAGCATTCAGAACGAATGGCACAACCACAATTGATCGGGAGACAAGGACTCCACATTGATTGAATTAGGACAACTCAGTCGACCACATGGTAAACGTGGCGGTAGCAACACCGAGCATTTCCAACAGTTGAGAACGCCGACACCCGAAAATTTACCGACTGTATTAGCGGGACGTTCCTTATTCGGAGCGGCGCTTCAGTTCTTCCTGAAGTTTCTCTTCGACCAGCCACGGTAGATTGGCGTCCAACCACTGCTGCAACATCGGTTTCAACGCTTCTGTCACCAACATCTCAATCGACTGCCCACCATCCAACCCGGTTCCGACTTGATCACTCTTGCCGACCGTTGCCGTCGTCACGCCTGCGCCAACAATTGCAGTCGCCACCACCTTTTCGGGCTGAATTTGCACCTGAGGCTTCACCTCACGAACGGCATCGGTCTGATACTCGGCATTAGCCACAATCGACGGCGCATCACGCGGCGGTTCATGACGGGGTTCGCTCTGTTCTAGTTCAACAGAAGGCTCTGGCGTCAGAACTGTCTCCACCACAGGGTGGGCAACCTCAGACACTGCTGCGACTGCTGCTACCTTCCGGACATTTTCAAGTGTATCTTCAAGCGATATCCCCGTGCTCTTTGAACTTTCAGGCAGAGCATCATTTCGAACCTGAGGACTTGTTTCGGAAGCTACAGCAATCGGCGACGCCTCGGCCGTCAGACCAACGTCATCATTTGGCATGTTGCTCGTCGTACCACTCAACGACGCCAATTTATCGGTCAGAGATCCATTCGAAGCACCAACCCGAGCATCGCCACCTTCAAAGCGCCAGGCAGCCTCATCACCCATAACACTTGGAGCGTTGTCTTGGACTACCGTCCCAAGGTCTTCTGCTAAAACCGCGTCATCAGGTTGCTCAAAAATATCCGACAAATCATCAAGCTGGCCTAGAGCACCAGTCAGCGTTGACGATTCTATTGGAACTTGATCAACACCAGACGCAGCCTGCTCACCAACGTTCATTGAGTCAGTGGCCGAAGCCGGCACACCGTCGTCTGAGATGATTTTACGGATCGACGCCAGAATATCGTCCATACTCTGGTCGTTCTCCTTTTGAGCCTCAGCCATGATGCCGCCTCCCTAATACCCAACGAGCCGCGCACATTATCACCAGTGCTATCCCGACGCCCGAAGTACGCTTAATCTCATATCATCCGAATTTGTGTTTTGGTAGTCGGAAGAGTTCTTCACCCATAACTTCCTTCTTGAGTAAAGAATCCGAAGCTCAACGTCTCAGTCACATATTCCATGTTATCGGTGGCCAACTGATGGCACGATCACAAACGCCACAAAAAAGGGCGCGGCAAACCGCGCCCCAACGTGATCTCGCCAATACCGATCTCTATTTGTATGATTTACCTTTGCCGTGGCTGTCCCAGACATCGATACGTTCTCGGCGCCCATTTCGATCCGTGATGCTTATCCCAAACCATGCTCTACGAACGTCAAAGTAATGTTCTTCAGCATCATAAATTTTCTTCGCCAAAGACAGCTCTTTGGCAGTCAACCGTCCAGTGGAAGAGATCAGCGAGTAGGCATTTACGATCAAATCACGTTGTGTTGATACCAAACTAACTTGGGAGTCTAACAGTTCTTGTTCCGCGTCCAGCACGTTGAGCAGTGTTCGCTGCCCCACTTTTTCTTCTTCCCGCACACCAGTCAGCGCAATTCGGTTAGCGCTTACTTGCGCATTGTCGGAGCGCAGTTGTGCACGCGATGCATTCAGAGCCGCCCAAGCTGCAACTGCTGCTTCGCGAGCTTGCGTGCGAGCTTGGGCAACCAATTGAATCTGTCGTACATGGAGGTGCTTCGCCTGCCGCACTCGAGCGCGAACTTCGCCACCTGTATAGATCGGCACATTCAAGGTGCCAACGACCTGCGAAGTTTGTGAGGAGTTCAATCCTTTCGCTGGTTGGAAACGATTGCGGAAACTACCAGCTACACTTACGGAGGGAAGCAACTCACCCCAAATTTGCTCGACGTTATATCGTGCTGCTTGCTCCAAATACAGCGACGAAACAACAGATGGCGACTCATTTGTCGCTTGATGTCGCGCATCACGAAGAGATTTCGGCAATCGCTTCTCAGGCACACGCGCACCTGCAAGCCTGTAAGGTGGATGACCGACGACACGCTCGTAATTTGCGCGAGATGTTTTCAAGTTGGCCCGGCCCAAATCCAGCACCGAGACCGAGCGCGCACGCCGGGCTCGAGATTGAGCCACATCAGTGCGTGTCACCTCACCGGCATCGAACCGCTCTTGTGTTGCCTTAAGGTTTTTGGACAGCACCCGCACATCGTTATCGCGCAGCCGCACAATCGCCTGATCACGGACAACATTCATGAACGCTGTAACAGCCTGTAAGAGTACAGTTTGTTCCGTGCTGTGCAACGTTGCACGACCAGCCCGCACAATAGCCTCAGCAGCATTTACGCTATTCGTCGTACGGAAACCGTCAAACAGGTTCTGATTGATATCCAGCTGGTATCCAGATGGATTACGTGCGGTGGTTCCACCTGGTCTATTTCGTGTTTTGATGGAACCAACATCAGCACTACCAGACACTGTCGGTCTATAGCCAGATTTTGCACGTGGGACATTTTCATCCGTAGCGCGTAGATTTGAGCGCTCTGCAGCTAGTTCTGGATTGAACTTATAGGCTGCTGCCAATGCACCTCGCAAGGTCTCTGCCTGAGCCTTGCCTCCAGCGAGGGTGCCCACTGATGCAAACGCAACCGAAGCGCATAGCAACGACAATAGTGAGCGCCGCCTAGCGTTTACCTGTCGTAATGTCCACTTGAGTTCTCTCAATGCAGCCCCCGTCGACTGTTAAACTGATTTATCGCGTACGCGAACCCCCAAAGCCAGCCCGGCAATTCCTAGACCAATTCGAGTACACCGATTCACCAAACTGTCGATGACCAACCGCCCAATTCCCTCATAGATGGACACTTACCCATCCAACTGTAGAAAATTAACCACACGAAACCCTAAATAAATATATATGCATACAATTCACAAACAGAGCCGGTCTCGCAAATTTGAACAGCAGGCTAAGTCGCTTTCCTGCCTGACAGCTGGCACGGTTTGTCAGCGAATCAGGAGCCACAATGACGAGAAGACCACGTAGAAATCACACACCAGCCTTCAAGGCGAAGGTGGCGCTCGCCGCCATCAAGGGCGATCGCACGCTGGCGCAGT
>CAJQQK010000341.1 GCA_905480435.1 uncultured Hyphomicrobiaceae bacterium
CACAATCCGCGCTCGCAGGCGCCGGCGATGCTCCGTCTTCGTTGAGCGCACCAAACGATCAAGCTCGGCACGCTCAGCCTTCGTCAATACGATCCGGGTCGCTTCAAAAATGCAATTCATGCAACACTTGAATCACGACTCATCCATTAGAGATAGTGGGTACTAGTTCGAGCAGTGTGGCACCGGATGGAATTGCAGTCGTTGTTTGTCTGCCATCAGGCTCAATCACCAAGCATTCGACGTGGCCGTCCATTAGAAAATATGCAGCGTCGGCTTCTACGCCTGCGGTTGCAATCGTGTCTCCAGCGCTGAAGGCATGCCGTTCACAGACAGTCGCAACGCTGGCCAGCTGTGTCGGCGAGAGGCGGCTGAGAAGTGGAATTGTTTTCAGCAGCGCAGAAATCGCGGTCATCTGAGATCATCCTGAGTGATTCTTGCACTTGGTATTGAAAGCCTGCCCGAGATGGGATTCAGGAATTAAGTCAACCGATTCGCTTGCGCCTGTCAGCCGCGCAGCGACCTGGATATACAAATGATGAGATGAGCGAGGCTCAAATGACTCAGACGGCGGCGACCTCATGACAAGCAGTCAGCGACCTGTTCGTGTGGACACGATCCCGACGATTGTCTCTTGCTTCAAGGTACCAGTTTGTATCCACCGGTTTCTGTGACGAGAATTTCCGCGTTCGACGGGTCGCGCTCGATCTTCTGGCGCAGACGATAGATATGCGTTTCCAGCGTGTGCGTTGTAACGCCTGCGTTATAGCCCCAGACTTCTTCGAGAAGCACATCACGGGTCACAACTTTTTCGCCGGCTCGATACAGGAACTTCAAGATTGACGTCTCTTTCTCAGTGAGACGAATTTTCGAGCCGTTCTCCTCAATTAGCAGCTTACCGGCTGGCTTGAAGGTATAGGGGCCGAGGGCAAAAACGGCATCTTCACTTTGCTCGTGCTGCCGCAGCTGGGCGCGGATGCGAGCCAGCAGAACTGCAAACTTAAACGGTTTGGTGATATAATCATTGGCGCCAGCATCGAGGCCCAAAATGACATCGGCGTCGGAATCATTGCCCGTCAGCATGATGATCGACGACTTAAAGCCATTTTTGCGAATGAGCTTGCAGGCTTCCCGGCCATCCATATCCGGCAAACCGACATCAAGAATGACCAAATCCCAGTGTTCTGCCTTGCATCGCTCAATACAGGCGGCTGCCGTATCGCCCGTCGTAATGTCAAATTCTTCGTGCAGAGCAAGCTGCTCGCGCAGTGGCTCACGAAGGTCCTCTTCGTCATCCACGATGAGAATCTTGCGGGCAGTGCTCATACGTTGTCTCCGGTCAAACAAATGCACGTGTATTGTAGCATCTCAGTTTTTCTATCCAAAGGCTCAATACGTCGAACGGCTAATGGTAATCGCCATTTATTGCACGAACATCAAATCAAAGCGGATCACGGAATCGAATATAGTGCTGCCAATAGCTGATGTAACTCCGAATCTTATTACACTATTTTCTCAGCTTTCGTGACTGACAGTGCAAGGACAAATCTATGAGACAAGATCTGGTGGTCCGATCACTGAATCGCAAGGCGGCGTCCGGGGTCGCGACGATTGGACCGTTGGTACTCCATTGCGGTCTTGGAAGAGCAGGAATGACCGCGCAAAAACGCGAGGGAGACGGCGCGACGCCAATCGGACGTTGGCCAATTACCAATGTGCTGTATCGGCCAGATCGACTTAGGGGACTGCATCTGAGCAGTGTTCAAAGGAAAGGCCGCCCAATTGGTATCCGAAATGGATGGTGCGATGCTGTCGGAGATCGGAACTATAACCGACCAGTGCAACACCCCTACCCGGCGACCGCCGAGGCGCTTTGGCGGGAAGATCATCTCTACGATGTCATCGTTATACTCGGCCACAACCGGCGGCCACGTGTGCAGGACGGCGGCAGCGCAATTTTTATGCATCTCGCTCGCGAGTTAGATGGCGGCGGTATTGGCCCAACGGCCGGGTGCGTTTCTCTCCGACGGCGCGATTTGGCTTTAGTGCTGAGATTATTGCGGCCTGGCAGTGCTGTGCACGTCGTAGGGTAATTGCCGTTATCGAAGACGATTCAGGCGCAGCAGACGGTACGTTCTATCGGGGTTAGCGCATCAGTTTTGGCACTTCGCCCGATAGCCCAGCGCCCTCGCTGACGAAGTATTGCTTTAATGCGGATGATCGATTGACCAGGCCGAGACCAACCTCGCGGGCTGAACGGAGCAACGTAATATCGTTCGAGAACAATCGATTAATAGCATCGAATGTGGCAGCGGACAGCGTCGAGTCAAAGCGGCGCCAGCTTTGGTAACGCTCCAGGACTGTAAAATCACCAAACGAGAGGCCGGAACGCGCACCATCAGCGATGCATTCGCTGAGTGCCGCGATATCGCGGAATGCAAGATTAAGCCCCTGGCCGGCAATTGGGTGAACGCTGTGGGCTGCATCTCCGATCAATGCCAGGCTCGGCGCCACGAAGCTGCGGGCCAGATGCATGCTGAGCGGAAAGCTCGCCCTCGGACCGGCGAGTTCGAGGCGGCCAAGTTTGCCGCCGAAACGGCGCTGGATTTCGGCCAGAAAGGCTGTGTCCTCTAGAGACATGATGTGGTCTGCGGCGGCGGCGTCCTCACTCCATGTGATGCAAGACCTGTTACCCGTGAGCGGTAGCATGGCAAATGGACCACCAGGCAGAAAGTGTTGCACGGCCTTCCCGCCATGCGGGCGCTCATAGGCCACCGTCGTTACGATTCCGCGTTGGTCGTAAGGCCACTGAATTGATTTGATGCCGGCTGTTTCGCGCAGATGAGACCTGCGGCCGTCTGCTGCAATGATCAGATCGGAAAAGTGCCGGCTGTTGTCGTCCAGAGTAACGTTTGCACCAGTGGCGCCGGCTTCAAAGCTGCTTATGGAACGACCTGAGATACCGGTGATGGCATTGTTGGCGCGCATTGAAACAGCGTGATGCAGAGCATCAAGCAGAGCCTGGTTCGGCACAATATGAGCCGCCGGTTCACCCGCTTCCGTCTGATTGTCATAGCTGAGCAAGACGGGCCGAATGCCTGCGTCAAGGAATGAGTCTGTGATTTCGATCTCAGTGACCGGCTGTGCATGACCTTCGATATCAGACCAAACACCTAAGGATCGCAACAGACGCACCGAAGCCGCCGAAAGTGCCCAAGCACGCGGGTCTACGATGGCCGTATTCATTGAGGAACCGGTTGCGCTTGGCGCTGCCTCTGATGGGTCGACGATCGCTATTCGAACGTCATCGCCAAATGTATGCGCCAGGGTGAGCGCCATCGTGAGCCCGGTCGGACCGCCGCCGCCAATAATCGCGTCATATCTTTCGCTCACGGTGCTATTCCTCGCTTCGCGCGGGCGCGGCGCTTGCGCCGGCTTGCTGGGGCAGCTCGCAAGAGGTAGATGCCGCTGAGAAAAGATGCCAGTGCTTCACTGTACTCTGGCGCGCCGAACTAAGACAGCGCGGGAAGTTGGCGCATGGCAGGAGCTGCTTTTGTGGAAGCTCGCTCGGCGGAGAACCTTGCGTGGGCCACTGGCAAAAGTTCGATGCCGTCGAGAAAAGATTTGGGCCCGCGTTTGCGAGCCCATTATTCGACAACTGAATTTTGATAGATAGTGCCGGTCGGCCTTAGAGCATGTCGCGTTTAATAGGAGCCTTGAAACGCGACATGCCTTAGTAGGCGTAGGGGTAGTTATCGTGGCGGCAGCTGTGGGCGGCATAGGCCCAATAGGCATTACCCGTCAGCTTGGCGCGCATGCTGAACTGCCGACAATCCGGGCGGTGGCCCTGTCGAAGCTTTGGTGTATACTTGTGGCGGATGCGATACTCGACGTATTTGTGAGTGCGGTGATGCTTGTGGGCTTTTGAAGAGCCGCGATTGAAGCCGGCTTCAGCGACGGATGCGGTTGCCAAAGTGGCCAGCATGCAGCCTGCAAGCGCCGATGCCATGAGTGCGGTCTTCGTCATACCCGTGTCTCCTTGCGCTCGAAAAAGCGTCACTTGACGTTGACGGGAAATGATGTTGGCCCCCGCCACCCCTAAACTTCCAATTTTGTGAGAATACCGCGCAATCCGAAAACCGTCGACTGAATCAGTGTTTCGCGACTAACAAAGTATGAATGTTTTTAAGTACTTGTTGTGCTGCAACGCTACGGCATTACGACGGTGACGCGGCCGGCGTCGAGATCGATTGCCGGCACAAAGTGGTCATCCATCGGTATGAACTCGGTGCGGGCTTTGCCGCTGAGGCGGACTTCAAGAAGGTCGCTTGCGCCGAAATTCTGGATAGACACAACTTCGCCGATGATGTCGCCTTCAGGACTGACAGCTTCAAGGCCGATCAGATCGGCGTGGTAGAGTTCATCGTCTTCTGGCTCGGGAAGGCGCTCGCGGGGAATATAGAGTTCCGTGCCACGAAGCGTCTCGGCGGTGGTGCGATCGCCAACACCTTTGACGCGCGCGATGACGCCCTTTTTGGCAACCCGGACGACGGTGATATCGTAGGCCTTTTTGCCAGTCTTGTCGGTCAGCAAGCCGTAAGAACCGATGCCAGCTGGATCATCGGTATGCGATTTGATCACGACCTCGCCACGGATGCCCTGAGCCGAGGAAATGTGTCCGAGGAGGATGAGGTTTGGTTCGTCGGTCATTGTGGGGACCGTTCGGGCTCAATCGTTGGAGCCTGAGTTCGTGGAGAAATGGGTCCTCGGGACGCGCCCGAGGATGGCACTTGTGGGTGGCGGCATGTCAACAGCGTCACCTCGATCCAGGTTGAATGCCGGAGCGAGGTGGCGCTTGCACGTAGCTCTGAGCGCATCAGCTATTCAGCTGGTGTCTCGGCAGGAGCAGTGACGACTTCTTCGACGGCTGCTTCAGCGGCAGCGGCTTTAGCTTCGGCTTCGGCAGTTTCGCGCTCAAGACGCTTCTTGCCTGGCAGACCCTTGCTTGGGTTATTGCGGGCTTCGCGCTTCAGGAGGCCGGCCTTGTCGAAAAAGCGAGCAACACGGTCGGTTGGCTGGCCGCCGACGGAGAGCCAATGTTTGACGCGATCTTCCAGCAGTTTTACGCGATCCGGATCGTCTTTCTTCAGCATTGGATTGTACGAACCGATGCGCTCGATGTAACGGCCATCACGTGGTGCCGTGTTGGATGCTGCAACGATGTAATAGTAAGGACGTTTCTTGGCGCCGCCACGGGCGAGGCGCAGTTTTACGACTGACATGTTAGCTCTTTCTCTTGTTGGTTCGATTGGTTTGAGTTGGAGGATTTCAAGTCGCGGTGCCGATAGAGCAGGCGTGGTTGACCGCGAAATTCTTGTTGACCTTCGAGCACAGCGCCGAGACGTTCGGCAAGCTTGCGCGATGGCAAATTGTCGGGATGTACGAAACTGAAAAGCGGGGGTAGGTCGAGATCTTCCGCGGCCCAGCGCTGAACGGAGACAGCTGCCTCCGTGGCGTAACCTTTGCCCTGGGCTGCTGGGAACAGCGACCAAGAGAGCTCAGGTTCATCCAGGAAGATCGGGTGCCATAAGCCAGCCCAACCCATGACCTGCCGGCTTTCGGATTCCTCGATTGCGAACTCACCATAGCCGCGCAGATGCCATTGGCCGATCACTTCGCAAAGATGCGACCAGGCTTCGTTGCGCGTCAGACCATGACCCGGGCCGCGATATTGGTTGGCAGTGTCGTCAGCTAGGAAAGCCGCAAGTGTTTCGAAGTCGTCGAGGTGCCATTCGCGTAACGTGAGGCGCTCGGTGTGGAGGGTTGTCATTGCAGCACCTCTGAGGAGCTGCATTCAGAGGACGCTTCAATGCGAAACTTGACCCGCTGATTAAGAGTCAGCTGTCCAACACCGCTCATCGAGGATGCCTGCTTGGGTTCCCGCCTGCGCGGGAATGACGGAGTGGATGAGTTTGCGGCATACCGAGATATCGATGTTGCCGCCGAATTTGGAGAAGAAAGATGCATTAGCGCTTCTTCTTCTTTTTTGGGGTGCGGCCACCGGAGAGGGCCGGCATGCCGCCGCCGAGACCGGGGAGACCACCGCCTAGGCCGGGAAGGCCTTTCGGTAGGCCAGCGCCAAGTCCGGGAAGGCCTTTTGGCATCTGGCCTGAGGCTGCAGCGGCTTTGGCTTGCTCGATCATTTCCGGTGAGGGCTGTCCGCCGCCACCGCCGAGCATACCGCCAAGACCGCCCCCCATGCCGCCAAACATCTTGGCCATCATGCCTTTGTTCTTGCCCATCTGCTTCATCATGTCGGCCATCTGGCGATGCATCTTGAGCAGCTTGTTGACCTCTGGCACCTGCGTGCCGGAACCCTTGGCAATGCGACGGCGACGCTTGCCATCGACAAGCTTCGGAGAGGCGCGCTCTTTCTTGGTCATGGACATGATGATGGCGTGCTGACGCTTGATCATCTTGTCATCGATGCCGCCCATCTGGTCTTTCATTTTACCCATGCCAGGCAGCATGCCCATGACACCGCCCATGCCACCCATCTTTTCCATCTGCTTGATCTGGTCTGCGAGGTCGTTCATGTCGAACTCGCCTTTCTTCATGCGGGCCGCGATCTTCTCGGCTTTTTCCGCATCGATCGTTTCAGCAGCGCGTTCCACAAGGCTGACAATGTCGCCCATGTCGAGGATGCGGCCGGCAATACGCTCAGGATGGAAGTCTTCGAGCTCGTCCCACTTCTCGCCAGTGCCGAGCAGCTTGATCGGCTTGCCGGTGACAGCGCGCATCGAAAGCGCTGCACCGCCGCGGCCATCGCCATCAACGCGGGTCAGCATGATGCCGGTAATGCCAACACGATCTTCGAAGGCTTTGG
This sequence comes from uncultured Hyphomicrobiaceae bacterium, assembly GCA_905480435.1. GTDB lineage: Bacteria > Pseudomonadota > Alphaproteobacteria > Rhizobiales > Hyphomicrobiaceae > CAJQQK01. The sequence continues at coordinate 6,884 of CAJQQK010000341.1, forward strand.
CGGTGTTGACGGCATCCTGGCCGGTGAGACTGTCAGCGACGAGCAGAACCTCGTGCGGGTTAGTTGCCTGTTTGATGTTGGCAACTTCGCGCATCAGCTCTTCGTCGATCGTCGTGCGACCGGCCGTGTCGAGCATGACGACATCGTAGGAGCCGAGCTTGCCAGCATCCATCGCCCGATTGGCGATCTGGATCGGGGTCTGGCCGGCGAGTATCGGCAGCGTCGCGACGCCGGTTTGCTCGCCGAGAATTTTGAGCTGTTCCTGGGCTGCCGGACGACGGGTATCGAGCGACGCCATCAGGACTTTTTTGCGATCGCGCTCTTGCAGGCGGCGTGCAATTTTGGCGGTCGATGTGGTTTTACCAGAGCCTTGCAGGCCGACCATCAGGATTGGCACGGGCGGCAGGGCGCCTAAATCAAGCGGCTGACTGTCGGAGCCAAGCATCGCGACGAGCTCGTCGTGGACGATCTTGACGACCATCTGGCCCGGCGTGATGGATTTCACGACCTCCTGGCCGACGGCTTTTTCCTTCACCTTGTCGATGAAATCGCGGACCACTTCGAGCGCAACATCAGCTTCGAGAAGGGCGCGGCGAACTTCGCGCATTGCTTCAGAGACGTCACTATCCGTTAGCGCACCACGGCGGGTGAGCTTGTCAAATATGCCGGAGAGGCGATCTGAGAGCGATTCGAACATGTGATCCTCGTGCAAGGTTGTTGGGCTTCGCCGTATACAACCTCAGTATAGTCGTTCGCCTGCCGGAATCCGAATGCCCAAAGCAATAAAACACCCGTTAGCGCAACGCGCCGACGGATGTGGACCTTCCAGCATCACGTGTTCTCAAGAGAACGGCGCACCGGAAAGCGGCTCAAGACGGGATGTCTGGAGGCGAACGCGATTTATGAGGGAATAGGGCCGAAGTGTCAATGTATAGAGGGTGATCGGCCTGCAATGCGCGCAGAAGATGCCAATCGTCATTGCTGTAACACTAACCCACCTCGCGTTTAATAGGAGCCTTAAATCGCCCGAAGATTGAGCGTTCTAAGGCGCACCGTGAGTATTTTTAAACGCGACATGCTGTAACGCGCTGGGATCACCGAAGAAATTGGATTACATGAGAGTCATCGCAATCTAACGCCTGGAACACACTCGTATGCGTACAATTATCTGGCTTTGTGCCGCAATCGCTCTTCTCGCGCCTGTTTCTCAAGTGACACCGTTAATGGCGCATCACAGCTATGTGCCGAAATATAATCCAGCCAAGAAGATCCGGCTGAAGGGCGTGATTACGTCGGTCAGTTATTTCAATCCGCACGTCTTCTTTACGGTGGAAGCTAGGACGCGGAGCGGTCAGACGGTGAGCTGGACAGTGGAAACCGAGAGCATTTCACTCTCAGGTAAAGCGGGGCTCACGAAGGCCAAGATGCCGATCGGCGGGCGTGTCACGCTGACCGGATGGCAATCACGGTCGGGAGGCGCTGAGATGGGCCTTGCGACGTACCAATTGCGGAAAGGTCGCCGGATGACGATACGCCGGACACCGAGATAGATGGCTGAGCCTTCAACGGGGACCCCAGCGCCTGATCTAGGTGCGAGTGATGTGGCGGAGGTTCTGGCTGACGGAGCCGCCAGCGAGCTGCCGGGATTTCTGGTTCCGTATCTCACCGAAATCAACGCAAGTGCGGCTGCTGAGATTGTCCGGACTGTTTTCTGGGTCTACCCGCTGCTTGAGACGGCGCACGTCATCGGGCTTGGATTGTTGTTTGGCGGTATATTCATGCTCGATCTAAGGCTGCTGGGCATGAACAAGGGTATTTCGGTGTCGAGCCTTAGCCGACACGTGTTGCCCTGGGTGTGGATGGGCTTTGCAATCAATTTGGTGAGCGGGGCGATGCTATTTGCGTCTGACGCGCTGTCGCTTGCAGCCAATATCTCGTTTCAGTTGAAGATGATGTTGCTGGTGGTGGCAGGGCTGAATGCGACCGTGTTTCAACTGGTTTCGGCACGGGGTATTGAGCGCTGGGATGAGCGGAGATCGACGTCATCTGGCGCCAAGCTGGCAGCGGTTTTCTCGATTGCGGTGTGGTTGGCGATTATTACGCTTGGGCGGCTGATTGCCTATTGGGCTTGAGGTGGAGCGTGTATTTCTACTTCCCCGGTACCAAGCGCATGACGGCGCCTTTGCGGCTGTCGGTTAGGAAGTAGAGTTCGCCGGACGGGCTTTGGCGGATGGCGCGGATGCGTTGGCCGAGGCCTTTGAGGAGTGGTTCCTCGGCGATGACCTTGTCGCCATCGAGGATGAGGCGACGGATCAGGCGGCATTTTAGGGCACCGACGAATAGATTGCCGCGCCAGGCGGGGTGTTTGTCGCCGGTATAGAAGGCCATGCCGCTTGGAGCGATCGATGGATCCCAATAGTAGGCGGGCTGCTCCATGCCGGTTTTGGAGCGACCGGCTCCGATTTTCTGGCCGGAGTAGTGTTTTCCGTAGCTGATGATGGGCCAGCCGTAGTTTTTACCGGCTTGGGGAATATTGAGCTCGTCGCCACCACGGCAGGGCTGTTCAACGCTAACTACATGAAGCGATAATTGAGCGGCCGTGTGATGTCGAGGACGTTGTGCCACATGGCCTGCGAGATATTGTTTTCGCCGTTGGCACGCAGGATATTGAGGGCGAAGCTACGTACCCTG
>CAJQQK010000342.1 GCA_905480435.1 uncultured Hyphomicrobiaceae bacterium
TCATCACCCCGCAATGCCCTCAAGGCCGTGCAGGATGCATTGTGTTGCGTCTGTTCCATGAAAGTTCCCTCTGGATAACTCGCCAAGAGGGTCACTTCCTCATGGCGTCAGAGGGTCAGTTTGTCGTGTCGCCTGACAACGCTTGGTAAATGGAAATCAAAGTTTGCCGAGGCGGACCTTCTGGCCGGTCCGCATGACGATGTGGCAACTGAGCTGAAGCGGCTAAAAAAAGAAAATGAGCTGCTCCGTCAGGAGCGCGACATCTTAAAAAAGGCCACAGCCTTCTTCCCGAAAGAGACAAGTCGATGAGGTATCGCGTCATCGATGCGCAGAAGGCAACGTTGTCTGTTGAACGATTGTGTCAGTTTCTGAATGTCAGTTCCAGTGGCTATTATGCTTGGCGCGATCGTCAGCCGAACCGCCGTCAACTTGATGACATGGTGTATCTGGCGCATATCCGATCGCATTTTTCGACGTCCCACGGCACCTATGGTTCGCCACGCATGCATGTGGAGTTAAAAGAAAGTCGCTTGGCAATGGGGCGTCACCGGGTGGCGCGACTGATGCGCGAAAACGACCTGATCGCCCGGCAAAAGACACGCTTCAAACGCACAACCGACAGCGATCATAGGCATGCTGTGGCGGCTAATATTCTGAACCAGAATTTCAGTTGCGATGCACCCGATCACAAGTGGGGCGTCGACATCAGTTACATCTGGACCGCCGAAGGATGGCTGTATCTGGCAATCGTACTTGATCTGTTTTCGCGCCGCATTGTTGGTTGGGCGGTGAGCAATCGCATAAAGAAGGATTTGGCAATAAAGGCGTTGCAACGTGCTGTCACACTACGGTCACCACCGCCAGGGCTGGTTCATCACTCGGATCGCGGCAGCCAATATTGCTCAGACGACTATCAAACACTACTGGCTAACCACAAACTCGTGTGCTCCATGAGCGGCAAAGGAAATTGTTACGACAACGCCATGGTCGAAACCGTTTTCAAGACAATCAAACCCGAACTCATCTGGCGCACCTGCTATGCGAACCGACGTGAAGCTGAAAATGCCATTGGCCAATACATCGACGGCTTCTATAATCCACGCAGGCGACATTCGTTGCTCGGCTACCAATCGCCGCTGCAATACGAAGCTGCAAGGGATGCTACCTATGCAGCATGAGCCAAACGCTCTCCTATTTATCGGGGGAGCACCACCTGAACGCGTCGTTAAATTGTGATCGATTGTGCTTGCTCATTGAGGTCGCCCCGAGTCGCTCAGTCTAAAGGAACTCTCCTTTTTTGCAGGGGAAGACCATCGCAAGCCATGCCTGTAAAGACAGCGAGTCCAGGCAGGCCCATCAACGGTAGGCCAATCTGAGTGAGATGTGCTTCGAATACGCGTGCGAAGGTCTCCGGCGAACTCACGTCCAAATAGTCGGCAAACGGCGTGTCGGCGGATATGGAACAGATCAACATCGGGTAATTATCGAGAAACATACTCCACCCGCGAAGCAATCCGACACGACATTGCAGGGCAGTCATGAAGTCGTTGAGTTCCGGCGGCGAGCACAACTTTTCCATGAACGAAAAAATCAAACTGGCATCCGGATCGGCCTCGTTGGCGATGACCTGTCCGCCACCATGGCGCACCGCCGGTGACCACCGCTACTTTTCCCGAAAACCGGTTCATTGTTCACACTCCCTATGATCCGTTCGCATTTTATGTCGATATTCCTGAACGTCTCGGCGACATTTACTGTTGTGCAATGTTAGGGCGATGGAGACCGTAGTGGTCACGGAGTGTGCTGCCTTGATACGTTGTTCGGAACCGGCCACGACGTTGCAAAATCGGCACGACCTCTTCGGCAAAAACATCAAGCATCAGTGGCAATAGCGGAGGCATAAGATTAAAGCCGTCCGCCGCCCCGCTATCAACCCAGTCTTCCATGGTGTCAGCAACCTGTTCAGGTGTCCCCGCCATCACGAAGTGACCTCTGGCCCCAGCCAACTTTCCTAGAAGCTGACGCAACGTCGGGCGTTGTTCACGAACGATCTTCAAGATGAGCTCTACGCGGCTACGCGTGCCTTCATTGAGGGACGCGTCCGGGAAGTCTTCGCATGACAGAGGCTTATCGAGAGGCAAATGGGATAAGTCTTCGCCGTCGAAACGGTCAGAAAGTTTCATACGTCCAATCTCGGGATCGGCCAGTTCATTGAGCTCGCGCTCCATGCGTTTGGCTTCCGCTTCCGTGCTTGCGATCATCGGGCTGAAACCTGGTAGGACAAGTGCCTGATCCTTGTTACGTCCCGCAGCTGCGACTCGAGATTTCTGATCCGAATAGAACGACGCTGCGCCTTCTTTGGTGGCATGCGCAGTGAAGATCGCTTCGCCATGGCGAGCCGCAAAATCCATACCGGCGTTGGAAGAACCAGCCTGAACCAATACGGGGCGCCCCTGAGGACATCTAGGAATGTTGAGCGGCCCAGCAACCTGGAAATGCGCACCTTCGTGATTGATCGACCTGATGCGGTCGAGACGTGCGTAGAGGCCGGCTTCACGGTCGTCAGCGATGGCATCGTCCGACCAGCTGTCCCATAACGCCTTGGCGACCTCGACGAATTCTTCGCCCCTTTCATAGCGATCCGAATGGCTGGCGCGTGCAGAGGCACCGAAATTCCGGCTGGCCGGGATGCTGAATGTGGTGACAATGTTCCAACCGATACGACCACCACTGACGTGGTCGAGCGAAGCGAGCTGGCGCGCGAGATTGAACGGCTCCGTATAGCTCGTCGACGCTGTCGCGATTAAACCAATACGTTCGGTAGCAAGCGCTAGCGCACCCAGCGTCGTCAATGGCTCCAACCAAATCCGCGATGCCCGATCAACATCCTTGGGCGCGGCCAAAGTGTCTGCCAGAAAAACCGAGTCAAAACAGGCCGCCTCAGCCTTCTGCGCACAGTCCACATAATGATGTATATCAGTTAGCGCTCGAGGGCTTGAAGCGGGATGTCGCCACGAAGCCTCATGATGCCCGCGGCTGTAAATGAACAAATTAATATGAAATTGCTTCTTCATCCCAAAGCTCCCACAGGCGTTATTCAGCATCATCCGCCGCGACCTGGGTCAAATGTGTCGCCTTATCTTGCAGCGCCGCGGATGCCCTATACTTCAAGGCTTGTTGCGCCAGGCTTCGTGCTTGGCTCGTGCGTCGTCCGTCATTCCCAAGGCCATGAAACGATAGGCATCAACCCAGGCGGCATCGTCGAGATTCGGAATATCGAGGCCACGGTTGAGCGACTCCTTGGTCATCGAGGCAGCCAGCGGTGGCAGCTCCGCCATGTGATCGGCGATTTCCATCGTGCGCTCAGTCAGCTCGGCATGCGGCACAAGCCATTGCGCCAAACCAATCCGGTAAGCCTCTTGCGCCGACAAAGGGAACCCCATCGATAGCTTCATGGCGTGGCCTTTGCCAACCCAACGGGCCAGACGCACCGAGCCGCCGTAGGCTGGCAGAATTCCGAGAGCAACCTGCGGCATCCGCCACTCAGCATTATCGGAAGCCACAATCAGATCGCAGCAGTACGTCAGAATACATCCAACACCGATTGCATAACCATTTACTGCTGCGATCAGCGGCTTCGGAAACGCGTCCAACTCTCGAACAACGAACTTGCGCCATTTCGGCAGTTCCTCGAAAAAATCCGCCATAGTATCGATTGTATGTGTATTGGGGTCTTTAAGGTCGGCGCCGGCAGAGAAAGCCCTACCAGCCTCGTCACCGGTAATGATCACCGCATGCACTGATTTGTCGTCAGCGAGACGACTAAGCTCTTTAGCAAGGCCATCACTAAAATCGTGTCCCCAGCAGTTGCGCGCATCGGGCCGGCTGAGCGTCAATGTCCCGACGGCGCCTGCTTGATGATAAAGAACCGGCATCTGCGAGAAGTCCTATCTGGTTGATTCTAGAATGGCGGCATCACTGCCAAGCTCAATTGGTACCCAGTTAGTCGAGCGAACAAAATCCGGTCGAGGTTTCTCAACATCCGTTGGCCGGTTGGTGACGCGATTGAAACAGAAGTAGGCTTGAGTGCGATCATCCGGTGAAAGATTGTGACCTGATGCATGCAGCAGATTGCAGTGGAAGATCGCGACCATGCCCGGCTTACCTGTTATGGCAATGGGCTGGGCCTTCTCCTTCATATAGGCTTTCACGTCTTGTGGTGTGACGGCCCATAGTTTCCATGCGGTCGATGTATCGAAGTAAGGATTGAGCCGCCCCTCACCATGTGTGCCCGGGAGGAAATATAAGCAGCCGTTGAGTTCGGTGGCCTCATCCAATGCGATCATCACGGTCAGCATTTCGGGTTTGGCAATCCCGTCGAGATGCCAACTGCCAAAATCTTGATGCCATGGCCATGCTGACCCTTCGATCGCAGCCTTCATGTTCACTTTGGTGTGGTGAATATACACGTCCGGATCATTCAGAAGTTGCCGGATTGGCTCAAGCACTCGCGGAGAATGAGCGGCGGCGCGATAGGCCTTTGACGCCGTTGGTCCATCCGTTTCGTGCAGGCGAAACATCGCCTTGACCTGACCGGTCGTTCCTTCGCGCGCGACGCACTGATCTTCAAGCTGGGAAACCCGATCGGCCTCAGCTTTTAAGACATTAATTTCTTCCTGCGAAAACAGTTCCGGAAACAGGAGATAACCATCTTTATTGAACTGTTCGATCTGGGATGTAGTGAGTTTCATGGCGCAATTCCTTGCTAAGAAAGGAAGCCCTTTGGTCAAACAAGTAGGCAGTCAATTCCACTTCATCATATGAGCCGGGGCTTACCTTAGATCCCTAGGCTATTGAACCGACTGCGGATCTACACAGGCACGCTGCCAGCAATTGTCATTCGGTGCATCAGGCGCCGCTGCGGGAGATCATAGTCGAGGATCGCCTTGTGTTGCATCGTGCAGTTATCCCAAATGACAACATCGCCTTCGCGCCATTTATGTCGATAGACAAATTCTGGTTTGATGACATGGTCTGACAATGCAACGATCAAGGCCTCAGCGTCTTCACGAGGCATACCCGCGATACCAGTGCAATCATCACGGTTCATGTAGAGGCACTTGCGACCAGTGAACGGATGCGTCCGGGCGATGGGGTGCTGGACCGGGGGATAACGCTTGACCGTGGCAGCGTCAGGCGCTTCCGAGCGCGTGCGGCTGGCGAAGTCAAAAATGCCTTCCATGCCATCAATGTGCAGCTTCATCGACTCTGGAAGCGCGTCATAGGCCGCACTGGTATTGGCGAATGCAGTGTCTCCGAGCATCAGGCCATGCAGTTCCGGAACCTCAATGGCGTGGGGCATCGTCGCCCGCGGTGGCCGTGCCGAATAGATCATATCGCTGTGCCAGTTCTCGCCAGTACGTCGTGAGCCGATCGGTTTCTGGTCCTTGGTGATATTGGAAATTCGATAGATCTCAGGGTGCTCAGGCAGGCCGTACTTGCCGCTGTTGTAATTGACCTCGATTTCTCCGAACCGTTGGGAAAAGGCGATCTGTTGGGCAGGCGTGATCTTTTGATCTCGGATCGCGATGACACCGCTCTGATTGAAGGCCGTTTCGATCTCAGCGAATGTTTGCTCATCAAGTGGTTGCGCCAGATCGATACCAGTGATCTCGGTTGCCGCGACCGGACCGAGTGACCTGATCGCGATGCCAGCACTATTCATGGTGAAATATTCCTTTGCCCCGACTTTCGCGTTGTTGTCGGTCAATCCGCCCGCATGTGAACTACATGTTGCCGCCAGAGTTCCTAACTGTAAAGCGTGCAAGAACCATCGACTGCGCAGCAGCAGCCCCATATGCATCAATCGAAATGGCGATTGAGCCCAGAGGCACAAACCTATCCGGGCATCCGATTGTGATGTGATGTTTGGCCTTGATAGGCATGGCCGAGCCGCAGTGTGGTTGCTTCTTCAAACCAAGGCGCCGCGATTTGCATTGAAAGAGGCATCCCATTGGGGTCAAACCCGCAGGGCACCGACAAGGCTGGCACACCAGCGAATGACCAACAATACGTGAACCGCGTGATCTCGCGGATGGTATCGAACCACCCTTGTCCTTCCTGGCCAACTTCGGCTTTCGGCGCACCGAACGGAATAGTTGGAGACAGTATGGCATCGACTTCACCAAACACATGTCTTAGTCGCTGCTTGAAACCTTCGTTCCATCGAAGGGCCGCCGCGTACTCATGGCCGGTGACATCCTTGCCGAGCATCGCACGGGTGTAGACATCGCGGCTATAGTCATCGGGTCTTGTCTCGAGGCGGTCCTTGTGGACGTTGTACGCGTCTGCCAGGAGGACTTTGAAGGCGAGTAGTTCGTGGCTTCTCTCGATGTCACCGAGATCGATGTCAACAATCTCCACGCCGAGGGTACGAAAAACCTCGATCGCCTCCTCCATGGCTTGTTCAGTTGCAGCATCCAGGCCCTCAAAAAACCAGCGCCGCTGAATGCCAAGTCGCATCCCTGCCACAGGCTCAGTCAGTTGCGCCATCACATTCGGAACTGGCATATCCTGCGAGATTGGATCTTCCGGGTCATGCCCAGCGATCACAGTGAAAATGCGCGCCACATCTGATACGCGCTTGGCCATCGGCCCCAATGTGTCGAACCACGCCGATACCGGCACCGAGCCACGGCATGAGATGCGCCCTATCGACGGTCTGAGACCGGAGACGCCGCAGAATGCAGATGGTAATCGTATTGAACCGCCTGTATCAGAGCCAATCGAACCAATGCACATTCCCGCTGCCAGGGACGCGCCAGACCCGCCGCTTGAGCCTCCTGGTATGCGCTCCACATCCCAAGGATTACGCACGGGCCCATAGTGGGTGCTCTGGCTCGTGGGTCCGAACACCCACTCGTGCAAATTGGCTTTGCCCATGATGACTGCGCCGGCACGTTTCAATCGCTCGACAATAAAGGCATCTCGGTTCGACATATTGTTTTCGAGAACCCGCGAACCGGCCGTCGTTATCATGCCGGCCATGTCGATGTTGTCCTTGAGCGACATCGTCATGCCGGCGAGCAGACCGCACCACTCGCCATCGCTGAGGCGCTTATCGATAGATGATGCGGTTTTTAACGCAGCGTCTGACGTGACAGAGAGCATCGCCTTCGTCGATGGATTCCACTTATCGATTGCGGCGAGGCCGACTTCCGTTGCCTCGATGGCTGAGAGTGGTTTGGGAGTTGGATTGCTATTCATGATTGTCGCTCGGTGTCATGAGAAGAATGGGCTCAGAGATTGGGCTAGCCAGCAAGTACTGGAAACCAACATTTCAAATAGCCTTGCCACTGAATGTGGCCCATGGGAACCTTTTGTCCAGCCTGAAGGCCGATACAAACGAAAGTCAACAATATGCAGAATCACAGCAGTGCCTTCAATCTTATTGACCGTATCGTGTGTCTTGACGTGGGTGGTCGTGGGATCGCAGGTTTATTTGAGCCCGCGCGCGCGTCGATCGGAGGAGGATCATTGACTGAGGCTGCCGCGCGACATCTCATGAGCTTGCAGGCTGGAGATCACGTCTTCATCATTACTGGATCGCTGACGAGAGCCAGTGTTTCACCGGAAATCGCTGAAAACGACGGACCGATCGGATCAGCCGTCCTGGCCCGTGCGATTAGCCGAGGTTTCCACGCGATACCGGTGATTATTACCGACGCATCCATCCGCGATCGAGTTGCAAAGGTAGTCGAGTTTTCAGGGCTCAACGTTGTAAGTGGCGAGCAAGCCCGGATTGCAACGTCGTTGCCCCGCTTCACAGGTGTTGCGGTCATGGAAAGCGCAGCGATCGAAGATTCGGCAGCAAGGCGTTGTGCGAAAGATCTCATGGAAGCATATGCGCCAAAGGCAGTGGTTGCTTGCGAACGTGCCGGCATGACGGCAGATGGTACGTATCGAAACGCCCTCGGGCAAGATTACAGCGATGGGCGCGAAAAGCTTGATTACATCGTCGAAGAAGCAGTTGATCGAAAAATACCAACCGTTGGTATCGGAGATGGTGGCAACGAAATCGGCATGGGAGCTGTGAAGGATGCGGTGGCGAAACACATTAAACATGGCGACGTTCTGTGCGCTGAATTGGCAACAGACGTCTTGTTACCGGCGGGTGTTTCAAACTGGGGGTGTTATGCGATTGCGGCAGCACTGGCCATTCTGAAGGAAGATGCGTCACTCGCTCATACGTCAGAAGCCGAGCGGCGACTTATCGAGTTTTCGCCCTCAGCGGGGCTGGTCGACGGCATGACCGGCTTACTCGACGCGACCGTCGACGGAATGCAACCGGACGTACATATCAGCGTTGTCAAACTGCTCGAACAGACGGTGCGCAGAGCACTCAGATAGTCGCACACAAGCCGGGTACTGCGCGATCGGCAGAAGTGGTCACATGAGATGTCAGCTCGACAAGTCAAGGATGTCGCTTGTTGACCATCGCTGCCATTGCCAAGATCAGAAATGTTGCACCGGCTCAGATCCACTTCGTGCAACGCGCAACGTTTGTGCGATGCAAAATGAAAATGTCGGTGACATCCGGGTTGGGTCAAAATTCACCGACCGTCGTGCTCTTGTTACGGCAGATCATCATCCAGAAGCCGCCAGTCTTGAAACGAAATATGACACCGGCTGAAGCTCCCTCGTAAGCGGCCAGTCGTGGACGACATCCGAGAAACCTGCACAAGAGCAGTCTAACGCCGGTCGCGCAAATATCGATGACCAACGCTCAATATTGATAGACAGCTGCAGCCAATTCTATTGAGCAGACGATTTCACGATTACGAAACTAGTGCCGACATTGCTCATCTGACTGGCAACAAACTCAGATCGGCCTCACAGCCTGTATGGTGAGATCAAAGTGGGGCCCGTAAGCTTCATCCGAAGTCGTGTTATGCTGTCAAAGAGAACGTCCGACATCATAACGGGGCACGTCGGAACAAATTAGAAATGCCACTCAAAGTACAGCTTGATGGATGTGTTGGCAGATCATTGCCTGACGAAAGACGACAAGCAATCTCCGGGCTTAACGCGTGGCATGATAGCAGGCTCTTGAAGCTAATACCAAGTCGCGGGGCGAAGGCTGTCTCTATACGAGGCGCCATCGACAGCAGTGCCGACCGAGGAGGTGGTCGAAGACTGTACAGTGGCTTCGAGCCGATGGGTATTTGAGGGACTGCCATATCGGCAATCGTGTTTACGGATGGCAACTGAAAGCCACTATCTCGTACGCGCTAATTATTGAGTGAGCCTTGTTTCTGCAGATTGCGTCAGAGATACTTTTTCTGAGCTAATCCAGACGGGGCTTTCGGCACTGACCCTGGGATGCTCACTCTGTCGTGCCGCCTATTCTATCCTGGCGACGCCATTTTCTCTCAAGTGGAAGAATACCGTGCCAAAATCTGACGCTGCCAAAGATAAACAAACACCACACAGTGAGACCTTGGCCGAACTTGCCAAGCGGACTGAGAACGCGCTCGCGATGGGTGGGCCAGAGAAGGTTGCGAAGCGAAAAGCATCCGGCGTACTCAACGCCCGCGAACGACTTGATCACCTGGTCGATAAGAACAGCTTTGTCGAGTCGGGATTGTTTGCAACGTCAAACCGGGCGGAAGTTGCACATCGCACACCGGCCGATGGCAAGGTCGCCGGCTTCGGCAAAATTGATGACCGTCCGGTTGCGATCGTGTCGAACGATTTTACAGTGCTTGGCGCATCATCAGCCGTTATCAACGGCAAGAAGATCCGACACGTCAAACACGTGGCGACAACGCGCGGCATGCCGCTGATCCTGCTCGGTGAATCGTCAGGTGCTCGGATGCCTGACCGCATGGGTGCCGCCGGCCGGGCAATCCTCGGCCAAGATCCAACGGAATATCGCCGCACGCGCGAAACACCATGGGTCTCGGCTTTGCTTGGTAGCTCATATGGTTCGTCGACGTGGTATTCGTGCATGTCGGACTTTGTCGTGATGCGCAAAGGCGCGACGATGGCCGTTGCCTCGAACCGAGTGACGTCAATCGCAATCAATCAGGAAGTTGATGCGGAGGACCTGGGCGGTTGGAAGTTGCACACGGAGACCACCGGTCTGGTTGACTATGCCGTCGACACCGACGAACAAGCTATTGAAGTTATCAAGCGCTTTCTGAGCTATCTACCATCAAATGCACAACAGATCACACCTTCAGCACCGGTCCCACCAGGTGCTGATGAAGCATGCCAAAAAGTAATCGACCTGCTGCCCGAGACGCGGCGGTCAACCTATGATGCCCGCAAGATTGTGGGCTGCGTTGTTGATCCGGACTCGATGTTCGAGATCAAGCCGCGGTTTGGCCGCTCGATGGTCACGTCTCTGGCACGGATTGATGGACGTGCGGTTGGCGTTATCGCGAACAACCCGATGTTCAAGGGTGGCTCGATCGATGTCGATGCCTGTCGCAAGGTGACTAGTTTCCTCGTGCTGTGTGACAGCTTCAATCTGCCGATAGTGTTTCTAGTCGACCAGCCCGGATTTCTGATTGGCATTGATGGCGAAAAACAATGGGCGCCGGGCCGGATCATGAACTGGATGAACGCACTGTCGTTGGTGACGGTGCCGAAGATCGCAATCACGCTGCGTAAAAACTACGGACAGGCCTATCTCAATATGGCTGGCGGGCGGAATTCGGATGAAGCTGCCGCTTGGCCAACCGCTGATTTCGGCTTCATGGATCCGGTCGTCGGTGTCAACGTCGTGTACGGCTTGAAGCGTGAGGATGATCCGGAGCGGTTTGACAAACTGGTCGACGAGATTTCGCAGGACTCATCACCTTGGTCGCTCGCCGCTCTGTATGAGGCGCAAACGATCATCGATCCGCGCAACACACGTGAGTACCTCAAGGAGATGCTTGAAATTTATTGCGCAGAGCCAAGCCTCGGCAAGGGAGAGCGTTTTCTGAGTAATTGGCCAACCAGCTATTAACCAGCTATCAAAATGGCAACATCAGGCGATCATCCCATGGACCTCAGCGCACTGTTGAAAACCAAAATCAACGCCGGCGTCGCTGCGCTGACCGAGGTCGAAAGCAAGGATGCGTTGCGCCAGTTTGGTGTTGCGACACCGAACGGCGTTATCGTTGGATGCGATGCAACCGAGGATGAATTGGCGCTTGCGACTGAGCGCCTAACATCACCGTTGGTTCTGAAAGCACTGGCCGACGAGGCACTCCATAAGAGCGACATCGGCGCAGTGCAACTTGGCATAACTGATGTCGCCGAGCTGCGTGTTGCACTTGCCGATATGTCTGCGCGCCTGCAGCAAGAACACGTGACGCCGACGGGATACCTCGTTGAGGAAACAGCTCCTGGCAATGCAGAACTGATCATCGGCGGACAGTACGATCCACGGTTTGGATCGATATTGATGGTCGGGCTTGGCGGGATATTTGTTGAAATTTTCAAAGATGTCGCTTACCGGATATGCCCGATTAAGCGCGATGATGCCTCTGCGATGCTGGATGATTTGCAAAGCGCGGATATCCTGCGCGGTGCGCGAGGTCGACGATCATTGGATCGCGAAGCAATTATAGATGCGCTGATGGCGCTTGGCGGCCCGGACGGTCTGTTCACAGCGCACGGTGGCGACATTGTTGAATTCGACATCAATCCATTGATCGTATCGGATCACGCAGCTGTCGCGGCGGACGCTCGAATTGTGTTGGCAAAGGAGAGTGCCGCCGTAACGGAACAGCCCCGTCCGTCAAAGGCGGTGCAAGTTTTCGATGCCCTCTTTCGGCCACGCACAATTGCTGTCGCCGGTGCATCCGCAACGGGCACGTCGCCTGGCAATCGATTTATCCGTGCGTTGCAAGCCTATGGCTTTGACGGTGACATCTATCCGATCCATCCCAGTGCAGAAACCATCGAAGGGCTTACGGCCTATCCCACGTTCGCGGCAGCTCCGAATGAGATCGACTATGCCTACATCACCGTCGCCGCATCACGTGTGAGCGGTCTGCTGGGCGCAGCAGCTGGCAATGTCAGGTTTGCGCAAATCGTTTCCAGCGGATTCTCGGAAACCAGTGATGATGAAAGCCTTGAGCAAGAGCTGCTGGAGATAGCTGCAAAGCAAAACATGCGCCTGCTCGGTCCCAACTGTATGGGGACACATTCGCCACGAGGCAAAGCGACGTTCATTGGTGGGGTCGATGCCGAGCCAGGATCAGTCGGTGTTGTATCGCAAAGCGGCGGCATCGGTATGGATATCCTCAAACGCGGCCAGGCACTCGGCTTACGCTTCAGCGGGCTTGTGACCAACGGCAACTCGATCGATGTGGCGCCGCATGAACTGCTGCGCCATTTTCTGGCGGATACTGACACCAAGGTGATTGGATTTTACCTTGAGGATATCAAACAGGGCCGCGAATTTTTGGCAGCACTCAAAGCGAATCCACTCAACAAACCGGTTGTGTTGCTAACCGGCGGGTTGACATCGGCTGGTCGCAAAGCTGCTGGCTCACACACCGGTGCCATGACATCCGAAGCACACGTCTGGCAAGCCCTTGCGCGTCAGACCGGTACGCATCTGACGACTGATCTCGATACATTTCTCGACGCGCTGCTGATTTTCCAAACCCTGACACCGCGCATCACAACCGATACCGATAGAACTGCTGTTCTATTTGGCAATGGAGGTGGCACCAGCGTGCTTGGCAGCGATCATATCGCGCGGGCTGGCTTCACACTCGTGACGGTACCCGAATCTGTCCGAAACAGCCTCACTGATGCCGGCGTGCCCGAATGGATCTCGCTCGCCAACCCGATCGATATGCCAGCGGTCCAGTTGAAGGAGAATGATGGACGTACAGCCGGCACGATCATTTCCACTGTACTTGAAGAGGTTCGTCCGGACTTCCTGATCGTGCACCTCAACGTGTCGGTGATACTTGGCTATCGGGACATTCCAGATCTGCTGCAGAAACTCGTTTCGCAAATACTTGAGGCCTGCCGCCAATCAGAGTCCAAGACACATCTAGCTATGGTTCTGAGATCCGATGGCAGTCAAGAATGCGATGAGGTGCGTCGCACGATACGGGTGACAGCTGCAATCAACGGCATCCCTGTCTTCGATGAAGTCAACCGAGCAGCCCTCGCTCTTTCCATTCTGGCAGAACACGAAACTGGACCTCCTCTTATTTAGTGTAGAGCCATCTGCTCTTCCCGGTTGTTGCCCAGATATGCCATCTCGAACGCTACCGGGCTGATGCTAGCCTGGTCGCGTGGTCCGAATGCAGTCCGCCAGATGAGTTCGGCCCTTATCGTCTTGAAAACGGTCTCAACCATGGCGTTGTCAAACGCAGTTGCCACGCCCGCTAATCGACGCAATGAAGTCATATGATTTCACCGGTAGACGATAATCGGCGGAGCAATATTGACTGCCTCGATCCGAATGGTGGATCAGACCGGGCGATGGTTTGCACAAGTCGCGCCATACGTTGCAAGTCATCCATTGCCAAGTCCCTTTTCTTTTCCGACCGCTCAAGCTCCAGCCAACGATGCGTCGCGAGAAAAGGCCCAGACAATTGCCAGATAGAGCCATCCTTCAGCGGTCCAAACGTAGGAAATATCGATGCCCCCGTTTCTAATCCGTGCCGTCAGCCGCAAAATCCTGATCGAGAACATTGGGTGCGACGGGGGCATCACGGTCGCTGTCGATGGTCTTTTTGAAACGCGTTTTCTGGCCTGCTTTCAAGCCGATTTCGCACATCAGTCGCGCCACCCGGCGACGCCCAAAAACGAACACGCTGTTGCAACCGAAACATCAGCTCTCTTTGCATCGATCAACGCAAAACTCATCGACTTGTCTCATGCTGTCGGAGACGGCTTCGCCTTCTGGGCAAATAAGGCGCGCTTTTATTAAGAGATCTCGTTCAGCACGCAGCAATTCGTTTTAGCGGCGTAGGCGAGCTAGCTCGTGGCTCACCTCGTCATGCGGAACAGCCAATAAGGCTGCCTCATCATATTGCCTTTTCCATTTCCCGATTGACGACACGCCCCCCTGAGATCACCTGCCACCTGCCGTATCGTTCGATCGCTGTTCGCTAAAATCCTTACTGCTTCTCGACGGAATGCTCTATCGAAAACCCGCCGCTTGCCACCGCTATTGAGTAAGCGCGAAGATAACCGCATCTGCCGATGAGGCGCGTCTGCTGTCATAGTCTGCCGGGGATGTCGGTGGAGCGCGTGAATGGAACGCAACGGGGCAAGTGATGCATCGACAGCTGTATCGCCGACAGCGGACGACATCGCGATTTATCTGTGCCGCGATCCAGTGGACTTTCGCAAAGGCATCAACGGGCTCTCGGTTCTGGTCGAGGCGACGCTGAGGTTTGATCCCTTCAGCCGCAACCTGTTCTGCTTCGTCAACAAGCGGCGCACTCAGGTCAAAGTCCTCTATTGGCAGCGCACCGGTTTCTGCCTGTGGCTGAAGCGTCTCGAAGAGGAGCGCTTTCGTTGGCCGTTCCATCTTGAAGGTCCCGTCATCGAACTTGACGAAGAGCAGTTGCGCTGGTTGCTCGACGGGCTCGACCTCAAGCATCTGAAGCCGCACCGGTCACTGGAATACCGCACGGTTCTGTAAAAAAGTGTGCGTGTTGCGTTTGCGCTGCGGGCAAATCAGATAGTGTCTGCGCCATGAGCGATGACTGCGATACACCTTGCGATTTGCCCGATGACGTCGGGGCGCTCAAGTCCATCATCGGTGTTCACAGACTTGAGATCGAGCGCCTCCAGGAGAAGCTTCGACTTGCAGCGCACAAGCGCTTCGGGGCGAGTTCCGAGAAGGCCGATGCCGACCAGCTCGGGCTTTTCAACGAGACCGAGGCGCTCGCCACGCCGCCAGATCCCGACGCGCCCGACGAGGTAACGGTTCCGGCCCACAAGCGAGCCAAAGGTGGCCGCAAACCGCTTGATCCCGACCTGCCGCGCGTACGTATCGAGCACGACATTACTGAAACGGAAAAGCTGTGTCCCTGCGGCAGCGGTCATCCGCGCCCGAGGATCGGCCAGATGATCAGCGAACAGGCCGACATTGTTCCGGCCAAGGTGCAGGTGTTGCAGCACGTGCGCTTCAAATACGGTCCGTGCCGCGATTGCGACGGTGTGTTCCCGCCTGTAACGGGCGATGGAGACAACGAAGCATCCGCGCCGCGCCCGGTGATCGTGGCACCGCTGCCGCCACAACCGATCCCGAAGAGCATCGCGTCGCCGGGCACGTGCGCTTTCGTCGTCACCGCGAAATATGCCGACGGGTTGCCGCTCTATCGGCTGGAGAAAATTTTAGGCCGTTACGGCCTTGACGTGTCGCGTGGCCGGCTTGCCGCCTGGATGATCCGGCTTGGTGACCTGATCGTGCCGCTGATCAATCTGATGGAGGACGCACAGGCCGCCCACGACATCCTGGCAATGGATGAGACGAGCGTGCAGGTTCTGAAGGAGGATGGTCGGGCTGCGCAGACGAAGTCATACATGTGGGTGAGGCGTGGCGGGCCACCGGATAAGCCGGTCATCCTGTTCAACTACGAGCCGACACGCTCGGGAGCTATCGCATGGCGCCTGACGCAAGACTTCAAAGGCTATCTGCAATCGGACGGCTACAGTGGTTACGATGCTGTTGGCAAACGTGAGGACGTCATTCACGTCGGCTGTCTCGCGCACGCGCGCCGTAAGTTCGACGAGGCGCTGAAGGCGCAAAAGAAAACCGGACGCGGCGGGCTTGCAGCTCACGGCCTGGCGTTGATCCAGAAACTTTACCGGGTCGAGAAGATCGCCCGTGAGGCCAGGGCTGTTCAACGCTGACTGCTGCATAACTCTGCGATAAGGGATTCACGGTCGGGGATTTATCTGAATCTATAGGAGTGCGTTTGATTCGAAAGGAGCGCACTCATGGCATCAGAATTCCTGGAACTTTTATCAC
>CAJQQK010000343.1 GCA_905480435.1 uncultured Hyphomicrobiaceae bacterium
GTACTTTGGGTGTCGTCGTGGCCTGGCTATGAAGTCGAACAAGCATTTGCGCCTCCGTCTAGGATATCCCTCAAAACCGAACGTGCCATGAAAAGGGCCGAGCGCCGAGGATCAATGTGATCATCCGGGATGGAACACCTACGGTGCGATCATTATTGATTGCCCTCCGAGGTTAACCGCAGGCGCCATTCAGGCCCTGTGTGCCAGCACGCACGTATTGGTGCCGGCGATTATGGATCAGACATCCTCGGAAACTGTAGTTCGATATTTTACTCAGCTGAATGAGTTGCAAAAGAAATTGTGCCCAAAATTGAAGCAGATCGGTATCGTTCCCGCCAAATACCAAGCTAGGCTCACCAGTTCTGCACAAGCAATAGAAAACGTCAGAAGCCTGAATGAAAAAGGGCGCTTGGATGCGAAGCTTGTTCATGAGGACTGCTACATACCGATGACTGCGAGACTGTTGGACGCTCAGCAAAAAGGGATTGCTTATCTACATCTCGGTGATGCAGCAGAGTTCGCTGACTTGAAAAAGAACATCGAATCATTAACTCATCACGTAATCTCGTCCATTGGCATCATAACGAAGTAGCGCCACAGGAGAGCACATGAAACCGTCTGATTTCTCGAAGTCTCTGGATGCTTCCGCAGCTTTGATAGCTGACATGGGCAATCTTCCGGCGTCGGTTGTCGTCGGCGAACTTGCTCGTATGTTTGCCAGATTGGACGCGGGCTCAGTTGCAGTAATCATAAAGAAGTGCAGCTCATTGGAGCTATCAGCTGCTTCAACACAAAGCACATTGATCGCAAGCGCTGTTGATCCGGTTCTATCGTTGGCGCGGTTCGTCACTCTCAATGGCAAGAAGGCATTTGCACAAGACCTTGAGCGTCTTGCTGCCTGGCTTGCCGATTATGGTGCGGCTGATGTTAGCGAGTTTGTCCGAATGACTGAGGCGGCTCTTATGGCAAAGCCGCAACCTGCGAAACCGTCTGCTGCTAAGATTGTGGATCAATACCTCCAGCGATTGGATGAGACATACGGGTTCGAACCTGGATTTGATGAAGTCTATGACGAACTGAAGTCCGATGCCGAGATGAAGGTTGCGCAGCTAAAGAAATTGGCTCGAATGTTTACAAAAGCATCTACAAAATCGCGCGACGAAGCTCTGAGCGCGATCTATGGCAAACACAGCAATATCGTAGAAGCTGATCGTCATACTGCGGCCCGCGGCGGTCGCGTCGCTTAGCGGCCCTACAAAAAAACTTATCCCCGCCGCCTCACCCACCCACATACTCATCTCATCACCCCCACACGGGATCGCGCGACCGGAGGCGTCTGGGACGGGAGGGGGATGGCGCTGTCTTCGGGGATCACGGGTACGCACCCGCCCTCGAACTGAAGGCCCTCGTCTTCAATCGGCCAGATGCTTCTGAGTGCAGAGTGCTCGCTGAAGCGGCTGATTGGAGGTGGAGATTCCGCGTAAACAAGTTGGGGCCTGAATGCAAAGTCCTTCTCAGGTGAGGATAAGAGCAGCATACGTAAGGCGTGGATGACGCCTCTATTTTTGAACTATCTACCCAAGGCAGATTCCACGCCTTGCGTTCCCAAGTTCAGTAAACTCTCGGCGGCTCATCCGTGCGGAGCACGCAACCGCGTTCGCAGCCCGTTCGCCGCAATCCTGTTCGCATTCAGACTTTGCATTTCCAGGCATCATCAGGCACGTCTACAGCATGTCGCGTTTTAACGGATTCAAAATGTGCCATAAAACGCCCACTCTTCGGGCGATTCGTGGTTCCGCTTAAATGCGGCGTGCTAATGGCGACACCAAAACTATCCACCACAACTCCGGCCTTCTCCATTGGAAGCACTTCCATCATTCATTCTGGCAGCGCTCGCCCTTGCCGGCAGTCCAGGTCCGAATACGCTCAGCTTAGCTGCCGTCAGTGCCGCGTTCGGGCGTCGCGTCGGTGTGCGCTACATGGCGGGCTTGGTGCTTGGCATGCTGCTCGTCATCACAATCGTCGGCTCCGGTCTGCAAAGCCTGTTGTTCGCCGTGCCAGGTGCCGCCCCTGTCGTCACCATCATTGCCGCGTTCTATTTCGCATACCTCGCCTATCGCATCGCAACCGCACCACCGATCGATGCGGAGCCGGATACGACAAAAGCGCCGCGCTGGTATGAAGGCACCATGCTGGCGCTACTCAACCCCAAGGCTTACGCCGCAATGGCCGCGATGTTCTCAAGCTTCGTACTCGTCGCCGGCGATCCCTTGCACGACGGCCTCCTCAAAGCCGGCGTGCTGGTGCTGACTCTGATCACGGTCGACATCGCCTGGCTCGCGATCGGCACGGCACTCACAAGCTATCTGCGTGACCCACACCTCAGTCGCATCATCAACATCACCTTCGCCGTCCTATTGATCATCTCGGTCGTGTTTGCAGTCATGCTATAGACGCGTCATCCCAGTCTTGATGCTGGTCTTGGGCATTAGCGATACACGCCGGCCAACGAGACACCTCCCTCAACATCAGCTATCCTTCGCCCATGACAAACGAACACATCGCACCCCGCCCGCAACTCGGCGTCATTTCCGATGAGACGGGACCAAGCCTCGATGGCTGCATTGCATTCGCGGTTGAGCACGGCCTCAATCAAATCGAAATCCGCATGGTCGATGGCACGGCCCCGCTGTCCTTGACGGACGTCCAAGCCAAGGATGCCAACGCGCGCATCCGGGCAGCCGACCTGACAGTTGCTGGCATCGCAACGCCGCTGCTCAAGTGGGAGGCGCCCGGCAAAAAGGCGGCCGACCAGGGCGACCAGTTCGGCTTCAGCCGCGAAGGTCTCAGCGACGATGATCTGACCATGGCCTGCATCCATCTCGCGAATTTGTTCGAAACACAAAACTTGCGCATCTTCAGCTATCTGACGCACGAGAATTTTGTGCTCGATGATCTCAAGCCAGCCTTCGATCGCCTGCTCGAACACGCCGAACAGCACGACATGGTGCTACGCCTCGAAAACGAGCCGGTCTGTAACATTGCCAGCTTTGCCCAGCTCGCGGACATCGTCGAGCTCTACGACACGCCACGCCTGGAAGCCTTGCCCGACATCGGCAACAGCGCCCAAATCGATGAGTTCCCCGACGCAGCGCTCATCCAGCGCGTCATGCCCTACACACACCACATCCATTTTAAGGATTACTCGAAGGCCGCCGGAAAATTCGTCGCGCTTGGCACCGGCGAAGTCAAACTCGACGCCTACATGGCCGAGATCGCCGTTGGTGCCAATGGTCGGCAGCTCTCATTCTCGCTCGAAACCCACACCCATGACGATCCGATGGGCGGCACCCGCGTTTCCGCCGGCCAGCTGATCGCAACCACCAACACTCATTTCGTAAACGCCTAACCGGAGCACTTAATGCCACGTATCGAACCAAAAACCCGCGACGATGTTCCTGAACACCTAAAACCGCTCTGGGACAAAATGCTCGGCTACGGCGACTTCGCCGATCAGTCCGGCGTGATGCTGCATCGCGTGCCCGTCTTCGAGAAGACCTGGGGGCTGCTCACC
Organism: uncultured Hyphomicrobiaceae bacterium; assembly: GCA_905480435.1. GTDB lineage: Bacteria > Pseudomonadota > Alphaproteobacteria > Rhizobiales > Hyphomicrobiaceae > CAJQQK01. The sequence continues at coordinate 3,575 of CAJQQK010000343.1, forward strand.
GAGCTTGCTGACAATCGCGACCTGCCAGCCCGTTATCTCGAACTGGCGCTCGTCACCGTGTCACTGCTTAACGAGTGCACCTACTGCGTGACGCATCATTCGCCGAAACTCGCCGTGGCCGGGATCACCGAAGCTGGCGCTCGCGATCTCCTGAATTATCAGGATCACCCGGAGCTTGACGAAAAGGACAAGCTCGTCGTCGAATACGCCATCGCCGTAACCAATGCTGCAAACCGCACCCGTGATGAAATCTTCACCCGGCTCCGCGAACATTTCAGCGAAGCGCAGATCGTCGAGCTGACCTGGCGGGCGGCTTTGTGCGGCGCCTTCAACCGGTTCAACGACATCCTACAGCTCGAAAGCTACGAGTAAGCGGCACCGGTCACAGGGCTATTGTTTCGGCAATAGCCCGCAACGGGCGGCAACGCGGGTGAGCCAGTGGTTGCCGAGACTTAAATCCGTCGCGCCACCACACCAGATTTGGGATGCACAACATCCAACCGTCGGGGAATTCTCATGTCCAAATCGTTCTGTCTGGCCGCCATTGTTACCAGTCTGGCCATCGCTACTTTGGCAATGCCAGCCACGGCCCAAAACCAATCCTGCGATCGATGGACGGCAGCGGTCGAACAACGCGAAGAAGGCAAGGCGTTAACCGCCAGCGTCTGCGCGCCCGGTAAAGATCGTGACAGCGTCCTGGAGATCGTCTGTCACGGCCGCGAGGTCAACATCCGCTATCTCGTCATCATCAAAAACGATGCCGAACCCAAATTCTCAAAGCAGCCAATTGAATTCAAAGTCGATGGCGACGTCGGCGAAGTATCGATGGCCTACGAAGCAATGGATGGCGCATTCGCTGGATATTTCCCGACAACCAGTCCATTGCTGACAATGTTGATGAGCGGCAAATCAGTCGCCGTTTCTGCAACACGAGAGCGGCTCCGCGTTCCCGTCTTCACATTGAAGGGCTCGCGTAAAGCCATCTCGCGCGTCATCTCAACGTGCCGCTAGCTCACCGCCCCTTCTCTCGCCGCCATCGCTCAAACTTCTGCCGCGACAAATCCGTCTGCGGGTAGACGCTAAACAGCTCAGCACCATGCCGAACTTGCTCAGCGGCGAAGTCCTCGTATGCAGTCGTTTCAATCGCATCAGCCGCCACTTCGACGGCGATATCAGCCGGGATCGCAACCACGCCCTCGTCGTCCCCCACCATGATGTCGCCCGGATAAACCGGCGCGCCGCCACAAGCGATCGGCATCTGCATATCAACAGCAAGGTGGTGCAGCAGACTAATCGGCGGCGCTGGTTGCACCTGATAAACCGGGAAATCCATTTCCTCGATTTCACCGCAATCGCGCATGCCGCCGTCGGTGACACAACCCTCGACGCCACGCACCATCAGTCGCGTCATTAAGATATCCCCGCCCGACGCCGAGCGTGCATCCTGTCGACAATCAAACACCAGCACGTGGCCGGCAGGACAAGCTTCAATGGCGGCACGCCCAGGATATTTTCGATCAGACAGCACAGCCGGCACAGCTTTATCTTCCCGCGCCGGGATTGTGCGAACCGTAAATGCCGGCCCAGCCATGCGCCGTCCGCCTGGATCAAGCGGCCCAACGTCATGAAGGAACTGATTGCGAAAACCACGCTTAAACAGAACCGTCGTCAGCGTTGCTACGCTAACGCCGCGCAGATCCGCCATCAATTTTTCGTTCAGCTCTTCCGCGTCCGCCATTGCGTCTCCGATGCTTTGCTTGTTCTAAACGTTATCGCAAAGCGTGGAGGATGCCAAAGGTGCTGATGGAGCCATCACCCCTAGAAAGGCTCGTCACCCGCAATCGTAATCCGATGCATCCGGCGACGTTTGCCATGGTAATCATTGAGCGCCAAATGCTGCGTGCAACGGTTATCCCAAATCGCCATCGAGCCCGGTCGCCACGCGAAGCGGCATGTCAGTTCCGGCTGCACCGTGTGCGCCTTCAAATAATCGAGCAACGGTTTGGCCTCTTTCTCTTCGAAGCCCGCCAGGTTTTGGGTGTGGCTGCCAACATAGAGCGCCTTGCGACCGGTCTCGGGATGCGTTCGCACCAGCGGATGCGCGCATTCGGTCTGTTGCTCCTTCGGTGGCGTCTGCACTTTGGCCGCCATCTTCGGGTTGCCCTTGTAACGCTCTTCGCGACCGGCACCGATGTTGGCGGCTTCATTAGCCTGCAATTTCTTGCGGTCGCCAACGTTCCAGGTCTTCAGCGTCTCACACAATTCCTGCATTGATGTCGACAGCGTCTCATACGCAAGATACCCATTCGAAAACATCGTGTCGCCACCGGCATCCGGCGTCTCTTTGGCATACAGCATCGTCGCTTTGGCCGGCTTCGGATTGAACATCTGATCCGTATGCCAGACTGCACCAAACGTCTTCGTATCCGTTTCCTCTTTCACGATCTCGAGGATCTCAGGATGCTCATCCATGCCCTTCATAAACGGGTGGTAATGGATGCTGCCGAAGCGTTTTGAAAACTCAATCTGCTGGTCAGGCGACAGTCGTTGATCGTGGAAGAACACCACCAGGTGCTCATGCCAGGCGCTGATGATTTCATCGAACGTCTCATCGTCGAGTTGCGCGAGGTCAATGCCGCTGATCTCTGCACCAAGTGCGCCAGCAATCGGCTTGACCGAGATGCGATTATACGAAGCCAAGGTTGCTCTCCCACATTGAATTCAGCGAAGGTTAGCGCGCGAATTACATAGGGCAACGATCAGGGTGCATAGCTTCCGGAGTTATCGGCTATTTGATGAGCCGATCGGCGCCCATAGAGGTTACAATACGGCAGATCAACACCGCTACATGCCGCCATTCATTGGAAGAGCTCAACAATGACCGTATCACCAGACATGCAGCGGAACATGTTACGCCAGATGCAAACCATCAGACGTTTCGAAGAGCATGCATCCGAGGGTTTCCTCGCCGGCGACATCTACGGCGTCGTCCATTGCTACATCGGCGAAGAAGCCGTCGCGGTTGGAGTATGCGCGACGTTGACCCGTGAAGACAAAATCATTTCCACCCATCGTGGTCACGGCCACTGCATCGCCAAGGGTGCCGACCTGAAGCGCATGATGGCTGAGCTTTACGGCCGGGAAACCGGATACTGCAAAGGCAAGGGCGGCTCGATGCACATCGCTGATTTCGAAATCGGCATGCTCGGCGCCAACGGCATTGTGGCAGGCGGCATTTCCATCATCACTGGCGCGGGTCTCGCAGCCCAGATGGACGGCAACGGCGCGGTCGCGGTCTGCTTCTTTGGCGACGGCGCCTCAAACGCAGGCCCCTTTCACGAGTCAATCAACATCGCGGCAAGCTGGAAGCTGCCCGTCATCTATGTCTGCGAAAACAATCTCTGGGCCGTCAATGTTCCAGCCGAAAACAGTCTTGCCGTCACGGATGTGGCAGCTCGCGCCGCCGGTTACGGCATTCCTGGCAAGATCGTTGATGGCAACGATGCACTCGCCGTCTACGAGGCCGCCTCAGAAGCAGTAGCACACGCGCGAAATGGCGGCGGACCAACGTTGATCGAATGCAAGACCTACCGCCATCGCGCACACACAGAGCGCGCTGATCAGCCTGACGCCCGCCCCAAGGCAGAGATAGAAGCGTGGATGGCGAAAGATCCAATCGATCAACTCGCCGCGCATTTAAAAGGCCAGCAAGGCCAACTCACCGAAGACGAGTGGGCCGCCATGGACGCAGATGTCATGAGCGAAGTTGAAGCTGCCATTGCATTTGCCAAAGCCAGCCCATTTCCATCCACCGACAGCGTCTCGCAAGATGTCTTCGCGGACTAAGGAATAGCGTCATGCCTCGAGAAATAACGTACCTGGATGCCATCACCGAGGCGATCGCCGAAGAGATGCGCCGGGACGAAAAGATCTTTCATCTCTCAACGGATGCACCGGGCGCCCTGCTCAAAGAATTCGGCCCATCGCGCGTGCGCCAGACACCGATCACCGAGAGCGCGTTAACCGGCATGGCAATCGGTGCGGCTGGATCAGGATACCGCCCCATCGTTGATTGGCGCCTGGTAACATTCTCGTTTGTCGCGATGGATCAGATCGTCAATCAGGCAGCCAAAATCCACTATATGTTTGGTGGCCAGCAAAAGTTCCCGATCCTGTTTCGAACCACCGTCGGCGGCGGCACACGCCGGGCGGCGCAGCATTCGCAAAGCCCATATTCGATGTTCATGAATTTGGCTGGTTTACGTCAGGCGCTGCCATCGACACCCTATGACGTCAAAGGCCTGACCAAGGCGGCAATCCGCGACAACAATCCCGTCGTGATGTTTGAATCAGGCAGGCTCGGTGGTTTGCAAGGCGAGGTGCCTGACGAAGATTACACCATCCCGTTTGGCCAAGCTGATGTGAAGCGCGAAGGCACAGACGTCACTGTCGTGGCCCTTGCCTGGTTGGTGCACGAAGCCCTTGCCGCAGCCGAAACGCTCGCCAAAGAAGGTATCTCGGTCGAGGTCATAGACCCACGCTCGCTGGTGCCCATGGACGCAGAGACCATTCGGCGATCGGTGCAGAAAACCGGACGTCTCGTAGTCGCCGATGAGGCCGGGCCAACATGCAGCGCGGCAGCCGAAATCATAAGTCTCGCAACTGAAGACGCAGCAACGTTCAAAGCGCTACAGGCACCGCCAGCGCGTGTCTGCGCTTTCCAAGTGCCGATCCCTTATGCGCCGCATCTCGAAGATCACGTCTTCCCGGATCGCAATCGCATCATCGACGGCATCCGCACGGTCATCGGCAGCTGACCATCAGCTCTGCAATCCACGCGTGAGACAATCCAGTTATTCCTGCCTACAATGCGCAAATAGTCTGCCGCGACATATCCCACGAAGTGATTAGAGAACGTGACTGACAAAAATCGTGACCTTGAATTCGGTTGGTTCATTCCAACTCGCGGCGACACAATGGACTATGGCGATCCAACACAGGTGCCGCCATCTCCGGAAATGTTTGAGCGTGTTGTGGTGGCGGCTGAGAACAACGGTTTCAGCTACATCTTGTTGCCGGTCGCGGCTGCCTGCTGGGACGCATGGATGAGCAGCGCGTTTCTGATCGGTAAAACCAAATCGATCAAGATGCTCGTTGCAGCCCGTCCGGCCTACATAAATCCCGTGTTGCTCGCCAAGATCATCGCGACCTACGACCAGATGAGTAAAGGTCGGATATCGATCAATCTCATTGCCGGCCAGAATGAGGTCGAGAACGAAGCCGAAGGCGTCGGGCTTGCCAAAGAAGACCGCTACGAGGTCATGGAGGAAGAGGTTGAGATCTGTAAGGCGCTGTGGGCTGCAGGTGCGAACGGCAAGATCGACTACAGCGGCAAACATTATCAATTGAAACAAGCCAGCATCGGCCCGCCAATCTATCAGCAACCTTACCCCAAATTCTATCTTGGTGGCGGCTCCGGGCAGGCAGCTGAGCTGTCAGCCAAACACTCGGACGTGCATCTCTTCTGGGGTGACACCGTCGAGCACATCGCAAAGAGCATGGCCGAGGTCCGCGCGCTTGCAGCCCAGCATGGTCGCGAAGATGAAATCGGTTTTGGCATGCGCTTGCAAATTGTTTGCCGCGAAAGCGAAGAGGAAGCTTGGACGGTCGCCGAAGATCTAGTGCGCAATGTCACCGACGAGCAGCGCGATGTGATTACAACGCACTTTGCCAATTCGGCTGCCAATCAGCGCGTCCGCCAACTCGCCAAGGAATACGGCAAGATGATTGGCCCGCATCTTTGGACCGGTCTGACACAGGCGCGTCCTGGCGCCGGCATTGTCATCGTTGGTAACCCTCAACAGTGCGCTGACACGATCCAGCAATACATCGACATCGGCTGCCACTCGTTTTGCCTGTCAGGCTACCTCCACGACGACGAAGCCGAGCGCTTTGGCAAATGGGTTCGCCCCCTGTTAGAAGCGCAAAACCCCGGCCGCTTGCAACCGCTTGGCAAGTAGGGCTCTATTTCCCCGGAATAGGCGAACGATCCAGGCAAGCATCGAACAGGATGTTGATCTGCTCGCCATGGAGGCTAACAATGCCGTACATCGGGGGCTCCGAGCTGTACGTCGTCCCGACGCTCTCGGGCGACATTGAAACCTGATGATTTGTGCCAGGTAGCGACGTGCACGGAATGCCACGCCAATTGAAATAACCGGCCCGATGAACATGACCAAAGAAGATATGACGAATGTTTGCCCCGGCCCCGATTGCTTCGACAAACGCCTCAGGGTCATCAAGCTTAATGGGATCCATATGCGACACGCCAACGTCAAACGGTGGGTGATGCATAAACAAGAACACAGGCGCATCACCAGCTTCTGCAAGTTGCTCAGTTAGCCATTGTTGTCGTTTTTCGCAAAGTTCTCCCGCTGATGTCCTGCCTTCCTTTTTGGTGTCCAGAAAAATAAAAATACCTTGATCAGTCTTGTGAACTTGTTGGACAAATCCATCTGCGCACGAGGGCTCTTCAGGAAAGACGGATTGAAAGGCCGTTCGTTCGTCGTGGTTCCCAAGCATCAGGAATGTTCTGATTGGGAAGTCCTGCAACCGTTGACGGAGCCCGTCGTATGCCGCCGTCTCGCCCATTTCTGTCAAATCGCCGCTGATCACGCAGAACGCGGCATCGCCGTGCAGGCGCGCGATATCATCAAGGCATCGGCTCAGACGATCACACGGATCAGTACCCCAGAGGATCTGCCCCGGCTTGGTGAGGTGGGGGTCTGTTATGTGAATGAACTTCATCGCCAATTTCCTTTGTGCGCTCGATCAAACAAAGTGATCCGAAATACGGAGGCTTTGCAACCCAGTGGGCTTGCGTGGCGTAAATTCGGTGCTGCAAAAAATGGCCACAACGACGCCCAACTTTGTCCTCAACCCAAAGATAACTTAGTTTTCAGCGTCCTCGAGAGGGAGGCCATGCCCTGGCCGACCTTGAAGTATAAGAGTGGCGCAGCGCGATGGTTGGCAATTGACAGCCTCCGTTATCCGACCATCGCGCTCTAATTCTGCAGTTGCGTGATCGCCACGGCGATATCCGCAGTGCGTAGTCCGATCCAACATTCCCATCTCAGTTCGGCCGATCCATAATCGCCCGTAATTCAATTTCATCAGGTAAACAGCAGCCGGTTGCCTGGGAATACCGCGCCGCGCCCGGTTCGGGCTCGGCACACTAAAGGAATATGACATGGCAAACGGCAACGACTGGCTTGGCCTTGAGGGCCGTGTGGCGGCAGTAACCGGCGCAGCAAGCGGCATGGGCAAAGCCATCGCCGAGGAATTTGCAAGGGCCGGCGCCCATGTCGCGTTGCTCGACGTCAACCAGGCAAATCTGGATGCAGTCGCTGCCGAGTTCAAAGCACGCGGCGACACAGCGGTGGCAGTCAATTGTGACGTTGCAACCGACAACAGCGTCAAGGCCGCTGCTGATACAGCGATTAAGGCCTTGGGCGGCTGCGATATCCTGGTCAACAACGCCGGCATCTTGAGGCCCGGCGAGCTTGAAACTCTGGCGATCGCGGATTGGGACGCGATGATGAACATCAACGTGACCGGTTATCTACGATGCGCGCAGGCCTTCAGCGCACCAATGTTCGAAAAAGGCCGTGGCGCCATCGTGCATATCGCGTCGATAGCGGGCACGCAGCCGCAAGCTGCATCGGGTGCCTATAGCCCAGGCAAGGCTGCCATCCGGATGTTGTCACAACAACTCGCATTCGAATGGGGCACAAAAGGTGTGCGCTCGAATGTTGTCAGTCCCGGCTTGGTGCGCACGCCGCTCAGCGAAGCGTTCTATCAGGCCCCCGGCGTGCTCGAACGCCGATCTGAAGCTATGCCGCTTGGGCGAATAGCAAAATCAGAAGATATCGCCGAGGCAGTGGCATTTTTCGCAAGCGATCGTGCATCGTATGTAACCGGCCAGGAGATCGTTGTTGACGGTGGTTTCGCTCAAACCCTAATGAGCCATGTTCCCAGGCCCGGCTTCCAATAGAGCATATATCCAGAAAAAATCATTGTTTACGAATGATTAACCTGGAAATGTTCGACTAACGATTCATCTTTTGGCTGGCATCTGCTGGTCTTTCCCGTTGTTTGGCGTAAACGACAGGGCCGAGGTCGTACGATACGGCACGCTCCTTGGACGACGAGGGCATCGAATCCGTCATGGGTTGATGTTCAAGAGCGGTTTTCGGCAGTTTCGCCAGGTGATAAGTGATTCAGATCCGACCGATCGTCTTTACGCTGGGCGTTGTCCTATGCGCGATCGCCGCAACCATGTTGTTGCCGGCGATTGTTGACCTGCTCGATGGCCGGGACAGCTGGAGCGTGTTTGCTGGTTCATCAGCGTTCACGCTATTCATCGGCGGCCTGATGCTGCTTGTTGCCTACGACGACAAGCCGATGAACACGGGCCTCAAGGAAGGCTTCGTACTCACAACGTTCCTTTGGGTGCTGGTCGCCGCGTTTTCGGCAATTCCATTTGTCGGTCTCGGTCTTCCGTTCTCCGACGCATTCTTTGAATCCATGTCCGGCCTCACGACCACCGGCGCGACCGTTCTTATACAACTCGATGACCTGCCCCGTGGTATACTGTTGTGGCGTTCGCTCTTGCAGGGCCTCGGCGGTCTCGGAATTGTTGTGACCGCGTTGATTGTGCTGCCGTTTTTGCGCGTTGGCGGCATGCAGCTTTTTCACACCGAAAGCTCTGAGCGTTCAGAAAAAATCCTGCCTCGCGCGTTGGAACTGGTGACGGCCACAGCTGCGATCTATCTGGCATTGATTGTCGCCTGCATGTCGCTCTATCTCGCGTTCGGCATGTCACCCTTTGACGCCGTCTGTCATGCGCTGACGACCGTTGCAACAGCCGGTTTCTCGACACACGACAAGAGCTTCGGCTTCTTCCCCGACGCATCCCTGCAATGGACCAGTATAGCTTTTATGATATTGGGGTCGCTGCCGTTCGTTGTGTTCATACGAATGTTGCGCGGTGAGCCATCTGCGATCTGGCGCGACGAACAGGTTCAAGGCTTCGCGACGTTCCTATTCGCCGTCTGCGCAGTGACAGCAATTTGGATCTCGACGTCGCGGGATGTGTCATTCCTGGAAGCGGCCCGCATCGCGACCTTCAACGTCACGTCAATCGTCACGACGACCGGCTACGCCACCGAGGACTACACGCAGTGGGGCACGTCCGCGATGGGCTTGTTCTTCCTGTTGATGTTCGTCGGGGGCTGTTCCGGTTCGACCAGTGGCGGCATCAAAATCTATCGGCTCCAGGTCGCGGGTATGCTGACACGCAGCCACTTCCTGCATCTGATGAGCCCCAACCGCGTCGTCACGTTGATATATAACAATCGCCGCCTGCCCGACGACGTACCATTTTCGGTTGTCGCATTTCTCGCGATCTACCTCACGACGGTTGGTTTCTTTACAGTGGTCCTAACCGCCATCGGACTTGATCTCGTAACTGGACTTTCAGCAGCTGCAGCAGCCGTCGGTAATGTTGGCCCCGGTCTCGGCGACATCATTGGGCCAACAGGCAACTACTCCGGTTTGCCGACAACCGCCAAATGGGTGCTGAGCTTTGCCATGCTTCTCGGCCGGCTCGAACTGTTCACGGTGCTGGTGCTGCTCAGGCCAGAATTCTGGCGCAGTTGATCAAGACTTATACCCGTAAATCCAGTCATAACGGCGCATAAAGGCGCTGCCCGGCAATGTCTTCAGCGCAACATTGCGCGCCAATGCTGCCAGTCCATCAAGATGGTAAGCTTGACCGTTCTGGATGGATGCTGCCTGCACCTTGGTAACACGCTTTTGTCGGTGTCGACCAAAAGCGTCGATCTCGGTGCGTAGATTATTAACACCAGCTTCAGCCAAAATGGCTGCCAACTCAAAACCATCTTCAATCGCCATCGCCCCACCTTGCGCGAGGAATGGCAGAATGGGATGCGCTGCGTCACCGATCAGCACCGTCCGATTTTGTGACCAGGGTGCCAGATGCTCGGCTCGATAGAGCGCCCATTGCCGCCATTCAGTGACTGACCCCAAGAAGGTTCTGAGTTCACCTGGCATCTTATCAAACCGGCGGGCAATCACGTCAGTGTCAACTGCGCTGTCCCAACCTGCTGGCGGTTCATCGCAGGTCGCAATCGCAATGATGGCAATTTCATCGCCACCTTTAATCGGGTAGTGCACGACGTGTGCGCTCGGCGCCAACCAGACTCCGGTCGCAGGCTCTGCAAACCGAGAAGGTAAATCAGCGCGAGGTATAACAGCGCGCGCCGCCGCAGCACCCGCGAACTCCAGCTTAGCGTCAGGGGCGACATGCTGACGTGTGCGTGACCACAACCCGTCGGCGCCAACCAGCACATGCCCGGAGGCGGTGCCGCCCTCTGTAAACTCGATGGTCACGAGATCGGCATTGGTTGTGTCGTCGACACTCTCAATCGTCCGCCCAGTCTCAATTTCAATGAGTGTCGTAGATGCAGCTTCTTGCCAGAGAATGTCATAGAGGTCTGCACGATGCACCACCCAGTAGGGCGCGCCATGGCGGTTCGCGATCCAGGAGCCAAGCGGCAGCCGGGTCAGTTCGTGTCCCGATTGCCCGTCGTTAACAACAATGCATTCAGGGACCACGGCGCATGAATGAAGCGCACTGTCCAATCCAAGACGGCGCAGTATGCGGGTCGCATTAGGGCCAAGCTGGATGCCGGCACCCTCGCGAGGCGGCGTTTCGCGAGCTTCGAAAACGCGCGATGCGATACCGTGTTTCGACAGCGCAAGCGCAAGCGTAAGGCCGCCAATGCCGCCACCTGCGATCAGAACCTGTAGCATCGGGGGGCCGCAGCGCTAATGCGCTTCTGCCTCAAGATTGACGATCGAGCCTTCAGGGTCTGAGTCGGTGGCAGTAAAACGCTCATCATATCGATAAAGCGTCGAGCAATAGGGGCACAACACCTGATCGTCGTTGCCCATGTCAAGAAACACATGTGGATGATCAAAGGGTGCGCGGGCTCCCATACACTTCAGTTCTTTAACGCCGACCGTAATCTTCTCGGCGCCTGCATCGTTGGCAAAGTGAGGGACGACACTCGCGGCCATGCTATTCTCTCTTTTGATTGCGACACTGCACCACTGTTTCAGGGCCGTCGCTGGTTGTCTATCCGATGAACTGCAACATTAGCGGCCAAGCGCCAGAATTGATAGATGGAGCGCGGTCGCATTGCCGATAGTGCTCATTTTTCGGTCGATAGGGAGTTTCAGCATGAATAAGTTTGATTCAAGCGGCGTTGAGCTCGCCTACATCGACGAAGGTGCTGGCGATCCGGTAATTCTGGTGCATGGTTTCGCTTCGAATGTGACATTCAATTGGATCGATCCCGGCTGGGTCCGTCATTTGACGCGCGCCGGCTATCGCGTGATTGCGCTCGACAATCGAGGCCATGGCGAGAGTGCCAAGCTGCATGACAAGGCTGATTACGGCGCACCGATTATGGCTGATGATGTGCGCCGCCTTATGGATCATCTCGGGCTCGCAACCGCTGACGTCATGGGGTACTCGATGGGTGCACGAATATCTGCATTCCTCGGTGTAAGGGCACCAGAGCGGGTTCGTAGTCTGGTTTTCGGTGGCCTTGGTGGCAACATGGTGCGTGGCATGGCTGGCACAGGCCCAATTGCGAACGCGCTTGAAGCCGAAACAATCGACGACGTCGCCAATCCCACAGCCCGCACCTTCCGGGCTTTTGCCGAGCAGACTGGAAGCGACCTCAAGGCGCTTGCCGCCTGTATTCGGTCAAGCCGGGACCCTATTACGGTAGAGGATGTCGCAACGATCAGCTGTCCCGTGCTCGTTGCTGTTGGCACGCGTGACGTCATCGCCGGTCCAGCCGAAGATTTGGCCAAGCTGATCCCCGGCGCCAAGGCGCTATCGTTGCCAGATCGCGATCATATGAAGGCAGTTGGCGACATGACATTCAAGCGCGGTGTCATCGAGTTTCTGGCGGAGCGATCTTGAGCTGTTGAAGGGCGTTACTCTGTGCGTCGTCATTTATCGTATATTTCGCGTAAATCGTAGGACGGTGCCAATATTTGTTAATCGATTCGGCCAAGGATGAAGGAATTGGAAAGTTGAATTGATCTAGGGCACGCCTGATGCCGCGTCTCATGATTGCCATGATTGGGTCGCCAGGGTGCCGAAATCAAAGGTGAGTCTCCGGTGCGGAGCTGAGTAGTGAGTGGGTTGCTGGCCGTGTGCCAAAACCGATCAAGTGTTTAAACGCAGATTAATCATTCCTACACAGCGGCTTAGTGGATCCGGAGTTATCAAGTCACCCTATGAGTACAATCTATCAAAATGTCATTTGGGTGATCGCTGGTAGTCTCGTTCTGGCCGGTTGTTCCAGTTCAAACCAATCCCGCACGGCCGATTACGCGCAGTCGGGACGCTCAGATTCGGCAACGATCAACTACTACAATAGTGGCTCCTCGTCTGGACCAGCGCGCGCGCCCTACTCGCTGCAAGCCAGTCCGGCGCCCCTGCAATATCGTCCCCGTCTGCGAGCGGCGCCGGCCTATGCGCGTCGCGCCATACAGCCGCCAACCAACAGCACGAGTGTGCCCCGGTTGCGTCGCTACGCAGCGATGCCTCGCCACAAGCCACATGCACCGCATGTCAGACAAAACGAACGCTCCTGTTTGAGTTCCGGTATCGTTCAGCCGACCAGCTTCATACGTCCGCGCCGATCGATTGGTGGCGGCCAATGCTACATCTCAAAGCCTTTTACGATGTCAGCCGCGGCTCGGGGGCAGGTGCGGTTCCAGCCAGCTGCAACAGTGCGTTGCCAAATGGTGCCGTCGGTTGAAGCATGGGTGCAAAACGTCTTGCGACCGGCCGCTCGGCGTTACCTCGGCAGTGACATTGTGCAGTTGCGAATTGCGGCGTCATATGCCTGCCGAACGCGCAACCACAAGGCAGGAGGCAAGCTTTCTGAACACGGCAAAGCCAATGCCATCGACGTGTCGAAATTTCATCTTGCCGATGGCCGTGTGGTGACTGTTAAGAAGGGCTGGCGCGGCTCGGAAGGCGAACGGCGTTTCCTGCGTTACATACATCGCGGCGCTTGTGAGCATTTCTCGACTGTGCTTGGCCCCAATGCCGATCGTTATCACCATGACCACTTTCACTTCGATCTTGCCAGACACGGTCGGCGGGGCACGTATCGGGTCTGCAAATAGCAGCCAATGTCCTATCTCATGAATCGAGCGATTGATCTTACAACAGCGCGTGGCCTTTGTTCGGGAGGAACGTGGTTGCAGTTGTCGAGCACTGTCAGGCGTGCACGTGGCAGCGTCCGTGCCAGCCGGTGACCAGTACTGAGCGGCACTGCATTGTCGTGTCGGCACCAGATCATCAGGGTGCGCTGTCGCACATTCTTGTACTTGGCGATGATCTTGGCCGCATTGGCTGGTTGGATTTGTCGTGCGGTCTGGATGATTGCATGCCGGGCGCCGGCATCAGCATAGGGCTGAGAATAGATGTCGACATCCTGTTGCGCGACCTCATTTAAGCCGACCCATTCACTCATCAAAGCCAGTGTGATTGGCAGCTCACGCGGCATCACCGTTAGCAAGAAGTATGGCAGCACCGGTTTGCGAAGCAAGCGTACTGCGGGTGTTAGTCTCTGCGGGTAAATCGGTGCACTCATCAGGACAAGCCGTTTGATCCTGGTTGGATCATAGCGCTGCAGCAGTACCGCAAGATTAAGCGCGACCTGTCCTCCAAACGAGTGCCCTGCAAGCGTAATCCGTTTGAGCCCATGCTGACGCAAAAACCAATAAACCAACACGGCTTGGTCATGTGCCGAGTAGTTTGTATCGAACGGTTTGTCGGATTGCCCGTGACCTTTGAGATCGATCGCAATAACGCGATGCCGTCGGGCCAGTGCGGGTGCAATTTTTCGAAACGTGTATGTCGATGCGCCGAGCCCGTGCAACAATACCAAAGGCGCGCCGCGGCCAGATTCCTCAGCATAGAACCGAATGGGCGGATGACCGGGTGCGCGTATATTCGTGTAGTACCCGCGACCGCCGGTAAAAGTCGACGGGGCTGTGATGGTGCCGCTGCCTATCGAGCCGGCTTCGGCGACAATGCAAAAAAATGCCAAGAAAAACGCAACGACGACTACGCGCATACAACTCATCCACAAGTGCTCAAACGCAAAAGCCCGCCATCAGGCTCCGTTATCTGCAAACTAGACTTGCTTGGTTGCTCGACAGTTAAGCGCTGTCGTTTTTTGAAACATCAAATGACATCAACATGCTGTCCAGGCGATTGCAGGCGCCTGCTTCATCGGAAGTATCGCTCTGTGATTTTGACTGCTTCGCGCTGGGCGCAAGATTAAGACTGTCAAAGTCGAAAAGGCTGCGATCCAGTAGATGCGAGGGCCGCGTATTGGCAAGAGCCCGCAGCATGATACGCTTGCGGCCGGGTGTGGCTTGCTCCCAGCCGGCAAGCATTGCTTTGATCGATTGTCGTTGCAGGCCATCCTGCGAGCCGCACAGGTCACACGGAATAATTGGAAACGCCATATCTGTCGCAAACTTTGTGATGTCGGTTTCGGCGCAGTAAGCCAACGGACGCAGGACCAGTAGGTCACCCTCATCGTTGCGCAGTTTCGGCGGCATTGTCGCGAGTTTGCCGCCGTAGAATAGGTTCAGAAAGAATGTCTCGAGAATGTCGTCGCTGTGATGACCAAGCACGATCGCATCGCACTGCTTTTCGCGGGCGACCCGATAGAGGTGTCCACGCCGAAGCCGCGAGCAGAGCGCACAGTAGGTTTGATTTGCTGGCACCTTGGCCGTGACGACCGAATAGGTGTCCTGGTATTCGATGTGATGCGGAACGTTAAATCGATCCAGGAATTCCGGTAAGATGTGTTTGGGAAAGCCCGGTTGCCCTTGGTCTAAATTGCATGCGAGCAGTTCGACCGGCAGCACGCCGCGCCACTTTAGATCGAGCAGCAGCGCAAGCATGGCGTAAGAATCCTTGCCCCCGGATAAGCAGACTAACCAGCGCTGACCGGCAACTGTCATGGCATAGTCATCAATTGCTTGGCGAACCTGGCGCGTTAGCCGCTTTCTTGTCTTGCGCGACGACAGCGATTGTCCATTCTGGCGCAACCCGTTCTCGCGCAACCCAATCTGGCGCAACATAGGGTGACAGCTTTCATCTGCGATCGCTTCGTCCATAGAACTATCCTCAGCTAGTTTGCGCATATCCGACTTAATACTGGTGATCCGAATTGATTGGGATCAGCCTTCGCGACTGTGCTCACAGAGAAAGACGCGTCAATCAGTTGTGCAGATCAGACACAGTGTGCTGTTGATGTCATTGCTCCTGTCCGGCGAATCTCTTACGCACGTTAATGAAATGTTAACGAATAGTGCGCGTCTGCATCGCCGGGGAAACAGATGAACCACAATATCCAAGACAATCTCGTCAAGCTACTAGACGCTTATCTTGATGATCTGAAAACAGAAGCTG
>CAJQQK010000344.1 GCA_905480435.1 uncultured Hyphomicrobiaceae bacterium
TCGAGGGCATCAATTCTCTCGTCCAGGCCGCAAAAGCCAAGGCACGCGGCTACCGAAACAGCAAGACCTTGAAGGCCGTCACCTACCTCATAGCTGGCAAACTCGACCTCAGGCTACCCACTTGAAACGTCGGGTAGCCGCATTTTGAGCTTGCGGAACGCAACAAGAAATATGCATTCCATCGGGTCGTTCTGGGTCAGCATTACCCGCGCGATGTGCGTGCCGGGCAGACTGCTGGTGCCGTCATTGCGTACGCGCTGATGCGGGTGCCTGGATTTATGCAGGATTTCGAAAAGGCCCGCGTTGAATTGAGAAACGCGCTTGGCTATCCACCAGAGCCCAAGCCGACAGGACCGCGCAAACCGGAATAATTTGCGGTCTTTACAAGCACAGCACATGCCTCGGTCTGTCCGGTAGGCATTGAGGCGATCAGGCTTCGGGGAGGCAACAATTGGGTCGCGCAATATTTGTCACGGCGTCAAAGGTTGTCTTGGGTAGACTTCCCGCAATTGCGGTTTGCTTGGTGCTGGTCAGTTCGACTGGTGGGTTGGCGATACCATCGCCGGAACTTGTGGTCGGCACGCTGGCGAGCGTGTCCCAGTTGTTTACGATGCTTGCCGCCATGTTGGGTGGCGGAGCCGTCGTCGCCGGCGCGCGCGCCAAGGGTGCACGAGGCATGCAGCCGCCGCGCCTTGCCGGTTGGCTTGGCTTCGGCGCGCTGATCGCGCTGGTGCTTTCGCTGTACGGCAACTGGTATCAGTACGGGCAGGGCCGCGACGTGACACGCGCCCGGCTGGACGCGACATTGCTTCGCCCTGCCCATGTCAGCGGGATGCCACGCCTTGATCGAAAATTGCGAGAGCTTTCCTACTCCCGCCAACTCAGGCATGAGCAAGGTGTCAGCACGGTTGATGCCGCTAAAATAGTTGATCAAATAGAGCGTGGTGATCTCAAGGATACGATCGTCGTTGACGTGCGCGAAACAGCCGAGACGATATTGGGCACTCTGCCGGGCGCAGTTATTGTTCGATTTCCCGATTTGGCAACTCTCGATGTGGTAGGCAAAAAAGTCATCGCCTACGGCCACAGCGGCAATCGCAGCCACGCAACATGCAAAGTATTGGCTGGGCGAGACATTGACTGCCGCTTTCTGGCAGGTGGCCTGGAAAAATGGGTGGCGGAAGGGCGGCCTCTAACCGCCAACGCCTCACCTGGTTCGTCACGGAACCCAAGCCGGTCGGCAGCCATCGCATCCTATCCAGCTCAGAAAGCGCTTCTCGATACAGCGGCGGTGCACAACCTTGTCGACGACCAGCAAGCAATATTCGTTGATGTGCGCCATTCATCTCAATTCAAGTTGGGACATCTGCCTGATGCAATAAATCTGCCCATTCAATGGCTGCAGAGCGCCGAATTGAAGCGTCAGATCGCAGCGCTTGGTTCCGAGCCAATCATACTGCCGTGCTACGATCGCCGAAGCTGCTTCTTTGCAAACGCACTTGGCCACAAGCTCCATGCGGCTGGGCGCATTGTCCAGGGGCGATACTCTACGCCGTGGGAATATTTCCACACGCCACCGCCATCACAATACGTTGCACGTTGGATTGAAGAATCCCAAACCGGTCTATGGGAGCGCAGTGTCCGATCCGTCGCCAGCACATTTCAATCGATGACTCTCGTATTCGGATTGTTCGGCACGATTTTCCTCGCGGCGCTTGTCTCGCGATTGACCGTGCTGCCGTTCTCGTTGAAGTCTGAGCGAGATCAGGTGGTGGCCGCGAAATTGGCGCCTCAGATTAAAAACCTGAAGCAGAAGCTAGCCCATGATCCGGCCCGGCTATCCAGGGCCATTCGATCGGCTTATCGGCGCAGTGGTCTTACGCCGTTACGCAATCTCATTGCGCTGCTGCTTATTCCCGTGCTGGCTCTGTTCTCGCTGGCATTTCAGCGGGTCTCTGAAACAATGCCGACACGTCTGTTTTGGATTTCAGATGTTGCCCTACCTGATCCTCATTTCATACTGCCGTTGTTCGCAGCTGCTCTCTTTGGGGTCTATTTTCATCTGGCCTTCGCGACAACGCGGCGTGGCGTATTAATCGTTTGGTTGCTGGCGACACCGTTGCTGGCCTGGTCAATGCCGATGCTTGGGGCGGCGGTCAACGTCTACATTCTTCTCAGCGCCGTGCTGCTTGTGGCCCAGCGACTGATCCAGTTTGGCGCGCGTGCTGGGGCAATAATGGCATGGGTACACTCCTGGAAGCGCTTTTGGCGGTTTAGTACGCCCGATCTCATCTCGCTTTATCAAGCAGACTTGCTCGAGGGCCGTGGCAACAAAGTCTACCGCTTGGCGCGCTTGATGGAAGCTGGCGTGAATGTGCCAAATGGCGTTTTGCTCACCGGCAAACTGCTGGCCGAATGGCGATGTGCGCCGTTGAGCCGACGCAAAAAGATTCTTCGCCGCGCTTGGAAGACCGTCGGCGCCAGCAAAGTTGCCGTGCGCAGTTCGTCTGGTGCCGAAGACGGTGAAGCCCGCAGTTTCGCCGGTGTGTTTGAGAGTGTTCTTGAGGTTGACCGGGAAAATTTTGCTGCTGCAACCGAGCAGGTGCTCCAGTCTTTCGAAAGCGAACGTGCCAAATCGTATGCGAGTGATATTGGGCTCGCCAATATTCTGGTGCAGCAGATGGTCGAGGCAGAATATGCGGGTGTCATGTTCACGCGCGATCCAGGGGCTGCCTGCCATGTGCTTGTCGAAATGGTTGAGGGCCTCGGCGAGGCATTGGTGTCGGGTACGCGCACGCCTCAAGAATATCGCGTTGGCAGAGTGACCGGTGAGTTGGTCGACGCGGAAGAATACGCCTCTCCGATCGACCTTAAGTCTCTTGTCGACATCGGTCGGCAGGCGGAAGAGATGTTCGGGCGCCCACAAGATATTGAGTGGGCCTATGCAAATGGCCAGTTTTTCATCTTACAGAGCCGCGACATCATAATGTCAGATACGCCAAGCGATGATGATCTTATACACACAGAGTGGGCGCGTATCTGCAAAGTGGTTGAAGGGCGCGAGCCTGCTGATGTTGCACTGGAGCAGACCGAGATCACTGAACTTCTGCCGAAGCCAACGCCGCTCTCGTTGTCACTGATGCAGCGCATTTGGAGCAGTGGCGGCAGTCTTGATCTTGCCTGCAGACGGCTTGGCCTGCGGTACACCGTCGAAGAGGACGCGCCGCCTTATCTGGTGATCGTGTTCGGCCATACCTATTTGGATAAGCGTGAGCAAGCTAACCGCGTGCTTGTTATGAGCGAGATGTCCAATCGCCAGCTGCGCAAGAACGCGGATGCTTTGGAGCAAGGGTTTCGGCAGGATTTCTTACAACCGTTCTTGGCGGATATGCGCATTGCCGATGCCGTTGATTTTGATCGCTTGTCGACGGGCGATCTATTGGCTGAATTTGAGCGCCGCTGCACCAATCTGATCGAAGACACTCATGTTGAGATCGATGTCGTCAATATCCTTGCCCAACTCTATATCAATGACGCTCAAAGCAGCCTGGAGAAGCTAGGGCTGGATGCTGTATCCCTGCTGCCGCCGACACAATTGAACGAATTTCAATCCAGGTTGAAGACCGCCAGTCAGCTAACAGGCGACGCTCATTTGCAGGCGCTGCAGCGCGATCTTGGCCACCGCGCAACATATGATTACGAACTGCAACAGCCACGCTATGGAGAGCGTGAAGCACAACTGTTGCAGCTTGCTGAGAACCTGGTCGGAGTAACTGAAGGCGGACAACCGCCGCAGTTGCCGGACACTGTTGCGGGCTCACTGGTTGCTGAGCTCGATAGAGCGCGACGGTTTCAAATCCTCAAGGAAGACGCCAAGCATCACGCCATGCGCGAGCTTGCGGTCGTGCGGCGGATCATCTTGGCGATTGGGCGTAGCTTCAGTCTCGACGACCTGGTTTTCTATTTGACATGCGAAGAGCTGGCAGAACTTGAGCTGGGCTCGCTTGCGCAATTGCGCGCATTAGCGGAACTCCGGCAGCGAGAGGCACTCTGCTTCTCTCAAATCCCGGCACCATCATTTGAGCTCACGCCCGCATCCATGGAAATCACGTCTCGCGGCGGCGACGTCGTTGCAGTTGCGACAGGGGAGATCGCCGGCACGCGCGTTTCGGGCAGCCAAACGATCCGGGGGCGTGCGCGGGTGATGAGTACAGAGGCTGCTGAGGCTGGGATCCAAATAGACAATTTTCAACAAGGCGACATTATCGTATCGCGCATGATTAGCCCGGCATGGCTGTCACATTTCAAGGATGCAGGTGGCCTAGTTTGCGAAATTGGCGGCTGGCTCAGTCATACAGCCGTGATGGCGCGCGAATATCAATTAATGATGGTCACTGGCGTCAAAGGCATTGATGAGATTGAAGAGAGATCTCAGATCGAAATCACTGACAGCGGCCTGATTAGGATCATCGATGCGAAACAATCAATCGCTGCCGAGTAAATGGGTCACGTCGCGCTTGCGCTGACCAACTGTCCGACAATCGAAATTATTGGCAGAAGCGCCAAAATTGCAATTGGCCCGACGTTCGGCCAGTCATATCTCAGTGAAAGCCACAACATTGCGTTGCCCATCGATTTATTAGATGAGCTTCATGTCATAACGGGCTTCAATGAAGGTTTTGCGAAATACAAAGTTACAATTTTACGTTTCAGGCCGAACTTTGCTGATACTATTCAACGATGATCGGGTGAGGGTGTATGGCGTTGAACATGTAGCCGCCGTTGTTGAACGGGATAGTTTCAGGTTGAATGTTGCCATCGGAATCTGTGGCGCGAGTCATTAAAGCCTGATGTCCAGGGGAGGCTACCCACTCGAACTGGAAGCGCGTCCAGCCGTATTTTTCGTTGGGGCCAACGAGCTGTGCTTCAGACCAATGCTCGCCGTTGTCGTCGCTCCATTCAACTTTGTTGATGGGTGTTGAAGGCGCGCGCGCAAACCCGGTGATGATGTGTGCTCCCGGCGACAGGTGTGCCGGCCAAGGCAACGCGAGGCTGCTCTTCAGGTTCTGTTCTGTGATGAGTTCGCCGTTGGCCGGTGCATACGTTTCAGCGGGCCACAGGTCTCCCATCATAATGTACCGTTCTGTGTTTCTGACAACCCAGAACGGGTTTCGACTGATCTCGATATCGCTCAACCATTTGACGCTGTAGGTTCCAACCCAACCCGGTACGACTGCGCGCGCCGGAAAGCCGTGATCAGGGGGGAGCTGCTCCCCGTTCATTTCAAGCGCGATAATCGTGTCTTCGTCCATCGCCTTTGCCAGCGGGATGGGGACTCGGACCAATCCTTCAGGCGAGTCGGTTTCGCTGCCAGAAAAGCAGACTTGATGCGCATTCTCCGTAACGCCTGCCAGCTCCAAGACTGATTTCAGAGGGACGCCGCGCCATTCGGCCATTCCAACGCCACCCAAGGCCCACTTCAGTTCTGTCATGTGAGGGCGCTTGTTTAATGGTTGCCCCATGACATCTTCGAACAATGCGCGGTGGTTACCAGCACACTCGATAACGGCTGGCACAGTGCGTTGGGGCATAGCCTGCAAATCTGCGAGGCTAAGCGTGAGATCACGTGCGATGCTATCTCCACGAACCGTCAGTGTGTAGGATTGGCTATCGATGGACGGCGTTGTGCCACTGTTACAGACGAAAAATCGATCATTCGGCGTCAGGTACTCCAATTGCTCGTGCAGAGGAGGTTCAAGCGAACGCTTTTTGACTTGAAATCCGGAGATGTCCTTCGCCCAGAATGTCAAAACGTCGCTCTCCTGTTTGGCAGTCTAGTTCATGGCTGGCTGCATTGGTGAGGGGTAGCAGGCAATGCCGGCCCTCAGAAACTGATCGTCTGCACCGCATCGAGAAAATGCTGATTGACCGCGCTATCGGGTTTCAGGGCCAGTCTCTCATTTGCCAATGACAAAGCGACATCTCGCAATCCGGCCCGTACAGCTGCTTCAGTCAACGTCCACTCAATAAGATCTCGCTGAGCGATGCTCCCACCCATACGCCAGAGGTTGGGTTCAACCGGCAATAGGCGCTCAACCGCGTCTGTGTAGTTGCCTCTGACAAAGCTTGCCATTGCTTCAGAAATTGGTACGGCGACATCTCGATATGTTGGTGCGAGTTCCCGGCCATCAGCTGCCGCGCCACGCATGCCTGACAGAAGCGTGTCGTACGCTGACGTATCATCAGCTCGCAGCGCGGCCAGCACTGCATGTATTTCATTGAACGGACTGCAGATGCCACTCGCCTGCTGTTGCCAAAGTGTATGTTGATGCAACCATCGGTCGCCCGCCTCACAACCCAGCATCTCAAGGCGCCACAAGAGCGCGGTCAAATTGCACAGTTGCGTGCCGACCGGTCTTATCGCCGTGAGAATTTCGTCATCATAGATGGCGAGGGCTTCGTCGAACTGGCCGAGTTCAATGTGGAACAAGGCTTTGTGCCACCAGATGTGAACGCGATTGTTGCAGTTTGGGTTTGTCCAGAATTGTTGTCTTTCATTCATCCAGGCGATGCCGTCATCAGGCCTGTCGGTCATTTCCATCACATGAGACACGGCGTGATGTGGCCAGTAGCCGTAGGGCTCCAACTCTGCCGCTTTGCGCGATACCGCTTCGGCGCGTGCATAGTCGCCAAGCTCTTCAAGGCCAAACCCGTAAAATGACATCATGATGCCATAGCTCGGCTGGTCCTTGGACCAGGACGGAAGTGCGCGTGCTGAACGGCCTGCTGTCCGATGGAACCGACCAAGGTAGCCATCAAGGCGCATCGCGCACTGGTGGGCTGTCAGGTCATGGGGACTATTGAGCAAATGGCGATCAAGTGCTGCGACAGCTGTCGGCCAGCGCCCGTTGATCGTGAGCTGAAGCGCCTCGCGATGCGCTCTTTCGCGTTCGTTTAACGTGGTGTCTGCGAGTGTCGCCAATTGTTCGTTGGCTTTGGCGATCTGCGTTGGATCATTGGACAATGCGAGCAGCCATATTCTCAGCAACTCCGCCATCGGGCAATCGGGTGAATGTTCTTGAGCTGTCGTCAAATGTGCATTGACGTCGCCGTAGCCGAGCGTGAATGCGCGCACGGCTTTGTCGAAATGCACACTCGCTTCAGCGTTAGCTCTTGAGAGCGTAAGTCCTTGCGCATCCGTCGCCATAAGTTTCTCCAACTGCTCGTCAGATTGCTAGAGCCAAAATAATAACGCCCCAAGCGATCAAACCACAGCCGACAATGTAACTCAGGTCGTGAATATCGCTGGGCAGATTGTTCAAGGATGACACGCGTGTTGGTGGCCGGCGGCCTCTTGGATAGCTTGCACGATTACGCTCCGGCGGCTATTGGGATTGTGGTCGCGACGCATGGAAGAACCGCTCACTGAGCGGATCATTTCTGGCCGTGACGCCGTTTCAATTTTCCAGCATGGTACCGCCCTTGTCGAATCTCCATCATCCATTTTTCAATCCTATCAAGCCACCGCTCACCGATGGCGGCTTCTCGCGCGACGAGGTGCGCCTCGCAAACCGTAACCCCGGCACGCTGCTCGAAGCCTTACGTTATGATCTGACGCCGGCCGGGCTCCACTACCTGCTTATTCACTTCGATGTGCCGTTCGTGGCATCAGCTGACGATTGGACACTCAGCATTGGTGGCCTCGTCAACAAGCCGATTAAATTGTCGCTTGCTGATCTCAAGCAGCGTCCCCAGCGTTCAATGCCCGTCACGCTCGAATGTGCCGGCAACGGTCGCGCGGGGGTGGCGCCGCGCTATCAAAGTCAGCCCTGGCACCATGAAGGGGTTGGCACAGCCGAGTGGACCGGCACACCGCTCAAGAGCCTGCTTGAGGAAGCCGGCCTCGCTGATAGCGCGCACGATGTCGTTTTCTATGGAACCGATCGCGGATTTGGTGGCGGCCAGGAGCACGACTACGGCCGCAGCCTCTCGCCCGAACAGGCGCTCGATGATGACATCCTGGTGGTTTGGGGGATGAACGGTGCGCCGCTGCTGCCGCAACACGGTTTTCCGCTGCGTCTGGTTGTTCCTGGTTGGTATGGTATGGCCAGCGTCAAATGGTTGGACCGGATTGAGGTCATCGACCGTGCGTTTGATGGCCATCAGCAAGCTGGCACATACGTTTACCGTGCGAGCGCCGATGATCCCGGCACGCCTGTCACCACTGTTCGCGTCAAATCTCTGATGGTGCCGCCTGGCATTCCGGATGTGTACACGCGGAGCCGGATGGTGGAGGCGGGCCCTGTCAATCTCTTCGGGCGCGCTTGGTCAGGTGCCGGCGTTGGCATCAGCAAGATCGAAGTCGCCGTCGACGGTGAATGGCAGGACGCGAAGCTCGACCTGGAGCTTGGTCAATACGCCTGGCGCGGTTGGACGTTCAACTGGCAAGCAACGCCGGGCGATCACGAACTGATGTGCCGCGCGACCGATGCCAATGGCGACGTCCAACCCATCGATCCGCGCTTTGATATCGCCGGCTTTGGCAATAACTCCGTGCAGCGGTTGACCGTGACGGTGCGGTAGCTGGTCTGCTTCCTCTGGCCCTCTTATTCGGGCACCTCGAACAAGGCTTCGACTTCGATCGGCATATTCGCATGCAGTTCGGCAACCCCGATCGCCGAGCGTGTATGACGGCCGGCTTCTCCAAACACCTCAACCATGAGGTCGGAAAAACCGTGCAGTACCTGTGGCGCCTGGGTAAAACCCGGTGCGGAATTGATGAAGCCGATGGCATGGACAACGCGGGTGACCTTATTGAGATCACCGATATAAGCCCGGAGTGTCGATAAGCAGCAAAGTCCTGTCAGTCGCGCGGCATCGACACCCTCTTCGATCGTCAACTCGCGGCCGAGTTTGCCAACGACCATCGGTACCAGCCCTGGTCCAAGCGGGCCATGACCAGCCATGTGAATATGCTGTCCGGAACGCAAAGCGCGCACCCGATTTGCTTCGTCTTTAGCTGGTGGTGGCAAGTCAACGCCAAGGGCCTTCAGTCGTTGTTCCGCACTCATAGTTTGATTTCCCTTTTGCTTGGTCAATCGCATGGTACTCGGCCGGCAATGTTTTCGCCAACTCCGCGTGACACGCGGAATTGAGCATGAGGAGTGTTGGGCCGTTTTGAAATCATGCCGACCGCGCGCGGGCCGTCGACTACCAAGGGTTTAGGGGTGGCATTATACTCGTGCGAGGCATAGCGGATGATGATCCACAACCGACTAAGGTGTTGACGGACAATCAATTCTGAGAAATTCATCGCTACGTGCATTTATCAGTCGCGAACGAGGCTGGGAAAGACGGCAGCATCGTGCTCAGCCTGCGAAACTGCGGTGACATCCTTAGCTTCAGAACGTGCTCAGAAATCAACTATCATCAAGGCGATGCCAAGTGAAACCGTTCCCCAGACGAGCATGTTGATCAAGGATCTGAGCAGACCACCGTCTTGCTCAACGGTAATCCCAAGTGCTTTTCGAGCCTGATCTCCCGGCCAAAGAAAAACATCAACTATGATTCTCAGTAGATGCATTTACTGTCCTTCAATCTTTGAAGTTATCGAGGGCTAACCAGTGGTTAATCGCCGTTAGCTCAGAAGGTCTTGGTTATCAAATCGGTGACAGGTCGGCGTCGCCAGGGCTGTTCAACGCTAACTACATGAAGCGATAATTGAGCGGCCGTGTGATGTCGAGGACGTTGTGCCACATGGCCTGCGAGATATTGTTTTCGCCGTTGGCACGCAGGATATTGAGGGCGAAGCTACGTACCCTGG
>CAJQQK010000345.1 GCA_905480435.1 uncultured Hyphomicrobiaceae bacterium
AAGCCCTCGCGGGCGCGCTATAGAGCGCGTCCTTGACCGCCGCCCGTCACATCGACGGGGAATGCTCTGCCAACAGGATTAAGCAGCAAACCGACCACCCAAAAACACCTGACCCACCCACTCAATTCGTCGAGGAGCCAGTAAACGCCGAATAGATCAAGCTTACTACGTAAGTTGGCTTTTACCACGAACAAAGAATGGTGCCCAATAGAACTGGCGACCAACGCACTCGGCTGAATTACCAATCATAAAAACAATCGAACCGACGATTTACTGCCTTGGCGGCATGCTGAAAATCGGCGAGCAAGGCCAGCTCTCGGACGCCCATCCACTACCTAAATGCGCTCAGTATAGCCCCCACAAAACATCCTAACTATGCCTGCTATATTTCTCAATTGGAAACAACGGGACCACGATGAAACATCTATATACGAGCCGCAACAACCCAATGCAGTCTAATCGAATAATGGGCGAATTTCGTTGATTGCTGTATCGGCGTATTTCGCGCCGCGAAGGGCACCGGAGATTTCCAATTTTACCCATCTCGCTGATTGGATTTGTGGAAACCGGAGTAGCTGAGGGCGTGAACTATCTTGGACTCCAAAAGCATAGCTATTCCCGTTCGACAACTTAGCCTTAAGCCGCGTAATTCGACCGTTGATCCTATAATGACGAGAAGACTTCGGATAGCCATTCTTCAAACTCAGACCACGCAGGCGTCGTATTGAACGCCAATCAATTAAGATCCACTCACCTAGGCCAACACCACTGCGGCCTTCCACCCAGGCTGTGCGATTGCTTCCATCGGCAAGGCTTTCCGGACCATAGTTATAGCGGTTCACGCCACCTGTTGGGAGGTAGGACGAAACGCAATATGCAATATCACCACGTGTGACACAGGCCCGTGCTTCGGTTCTGGGGGATTCTTCATGACGATCGCCGCTGGAACGGGACAATGTTTCCTTCTCTTGCAAAGCATCGCGTTGTCTCTTGTCTCTTTGTTGACTGGCAAGTTCATCCGACTTTGCTAAGGCCATATCGGCATATACCGTTCCGGGATATCGTCTCCGGAAGGCTTCAAGTACAGCTGTGCTATCGGTGTCTTTAGTTGCAGCCCAAGCTGCCGCTGCCTCTTGGATCTCCTTACTGATTGGAGGTGGCGCTTGATAAGCTGGCCGTGGTGCAGTTGATGGCGCGGCAACGGTTGGTCGCCCATTTAAGAACATCGGTTCACCACCCAAGCTGGCGTATGTGTATGGCTCCTGCTGATTGCTCGTTGCAGAAAGAACATCATCTCGGATTACACGGAACATCACGCCAACTTCGATGCCTGGTTTCTTTAGGTTCTTCAGAAGTGCCGTTGTGAATGGAGAATTGCGGCTCGTTTCGCCGTCTTGAGCTACTGTTCCTTCCTTCGCCGAATAGGCAATAAGTTCGTTGGTATTGGCCTCCACTATGGCTAAACCTCGACCAACAGAACGGGTGCTGGAACGGCCTGCCATCTTGAATGGATTATTCCGACAAGCATCAAGGATGACCATCTTGAGTTTCGAAGCGGATGAAGCTGCTGTTCTTACCTGATCGAGAGCAATCGCCTCAAAATCTACGTCAACGGCAGTGTTGAGTTTGGCATCCACTGGGACGAGGTAATTCTTCTTATTCACTTCGATGCTATGACCAGCATAGAATACGAATGTCAGTTCAGCGCCCTGTGAGCTCTGCACGAACTGGCGCAGCGCCATGCGCAGCGCCCGATAGTCAAGATCTTCTTTGAGTTCCACATCATCAAAGCCGATCGACTTCAGCGTCTTGGCGATGTCACGAGCATCATTGCGCGGGTTCTTGAGTTCAGCCACATGTTGGTATGCGGAGTTGCCGATCACTAAAGCGACACGACGAGCATGTGCTGACTGTGATGACCAGAGAGCCATCAACATCAATGTGACGAGGAGCGCAGATAACTGTCGAAGTCGCATAATTTGCCTAATGCCCAGTCCTAAGTCTCAAAGTTTTTTCCGCACTGCTTGTCCATATTTTTCTCAATGTCACATCCTAATTTTGTACAAGAACGACAGAGAAAAATTGCCCTTCTAAAGGTAGTGAAGGCAAACTTTAATTACCTATCCACCACATATCTGACGCCGGCATAGTTCAACCTGCCAGCCGCACTCCAGGCAAACTTTCTACCTACTGTTCGGAGGAATTTTTCAGGCGTATCCCATGCACCGCCTCGAAGAATGCGCTTGCTGCAATTCTTGCGGTTCTTCTGTCCGTCGCATTCTGTTGTCCACTCCCAGACGTTACCAAAAACATCATAGATGCCAGCGTCGGATGGTCGTAATGATTTAACGGGCAGAAGAGCAGGCTTGCGCCCAGCTAATCGGCGGCTGTAGTTAGCATGTTCATCTAAGCGAAAGCTGATCAGTGTGCTGCGTGCTGACGTTGCTATCTGAGTCCACTCTTCTCCGGACGGAATTCTCCATGTTTGTCCGGTTTGTTTGCTCAGCCAACTAGCCACTGCTTTCGCCTCGCCAAAGTTTAAGCACGTAGCTGGATAATTATCGTCCGCCGGCGCCCCAGAATTCAGGGCATGATGGTTAGGTTTGTTGCGCCATTTGTTGCCGTTAGAAATACGACATGGCCCACGGAGTTGGTATCGGGTATCAGTCAAAAACCACTTCAATGTTTGCAACGTCAGTTCTGTTTCGGCAACCAAAAACGGAAGACCCATGTCAATGAGCTCAGGTAAGTAAAGTTGGTCGTTATTTGCAGATGCTTTAGGTCGCGCCGGTTTGGTAAAGCGCTCAAGTTCCGCGATGCGGGCTACCGCCATATCTGCGTATACCGTTCCAGGATATCGTCTCCGAAAGGCCTCAAGTACGATCGCGTCCCATCAGGTGGTGTAACAGTGCCGGTCAGGTCCGTCGCAACGTTGTCCGGACGGTCAGTCAGCGGTTAGGGCCGCCGGTTCTGATGCACCATCATGGCTGATGCCGCCGAGAGTTTCCAGTGTCATGTAG
>CAJQQK010000346.1 GCA_905480435.1 uncultured Hyphomicrobiaceae bacterium
GAGGGCATCAATTCTCTCGTCCAGGCCGCAAAAGCCAAGGCACGCGGCTACCGAAACAGCAAGACCTTGAAGGCCGTCACCTACCTCATAGCTGGCAAACTCGACCTCAGGCTACCCACTTGAAACGTCGGGTAGCCTAAATATGGTGGCACGCGCGCCTTCGAAATGATCCGTTCCGATGACGTGCGCGAGTGCGTCTTTGCTGTAACCCGCAATAAAAAATACACGAACTACGGCGAGATCGCTGTTAACGCAGACAAGTTGCGCATCGTGTTGCCGCCCAAATCATCGGGCAGCGCCAAAACATTCGAATATCTCAGCAAAATTGATCCCGATGGGCTCGGCCAAGCCAAGGACGTGATTAACGCAGATAGTACGGACAATGCGATTGAATTGGCACTCAAGAATGACAACGCAGTCGCTTTTTTTGTCCAATTTCCAGACCCATCGAACGAGCGCTTTCGCCGTATCCGTCAACTCAGCGGCCACATCGTACCAGTTATCGACAGCGTCATCCTGCGCCAGAAAGTAGATGATCAGGCGATATACTTTGCCCAGGAAACATCGATCTCACAGCTCAAATGGTTGAACCTTGGACGACGTGTTGTGACGGTTTGCACGCCGCTGGTTCTGTTCACAGGTGCCAACCGACGCATTACGTCGCGCGAGCAGCGCCCACCACACCGTCAACTCGTTTTAAACATTCGCAATATGCGCAGCACTGATCTTATTCCAGAAGCAAGCCCGATTGCCAAAGTTTTGAAAAAGACCCGGCAACTGTCGGCCCGCGCGCGGTTCCATTTCCAAGAACTTTCACTCAATGCCCGTGAACGTGCGCGCCCCTTCTTTGACCGGATGTACCGTGGCGCCGGTCACATGGTTCAACTGATGATCATGAAGGCCCGCCCGCCCGAACATAACCAAGGGCGTATTCAGTCAGATGGCTTTAATTAGCAGTCCGATTTATCTGTCGGAAAACTAAAGCGTGTCTAACTTAGCTGGAAACACGCTAGGGAGCGCATGCGCCCCGGCGCATTGCGCCGCACTCTCGCAGGCCCGAGCTCTTGCGAGGAGTAGCCGTGAGAGAGAAAAGCTAGAGCGGCCATCAGAAGCTCAAATATTGTTCCGCTTAAACCTGACCCGCTCTAGGCTCTTCACAATGGCCGTTCGGTTTCACAATTGCGCCCAGCACCCGTGATATCGGGGTCAGATGCGCCTCTTTATCCGCCTCATTGGTATATGCGTCATCGCATACCTAGCCATTCTTGCGACAATGTACGTTGCGCAGCGCCGTCTCATCTATTCCAACTACGATAATGGCGCTCTTGCTGCTGCAAACTGGATGGCCATTCAGAACAGCCAGCGCATAAAACTGACGACATCAGACAATGAACAACTTTCGGCTTGGTATGTGGCTCCACAGCCTGGGCAGCCCATATTTCTATTTTTTCACGGTAAAGGCAGCGGACTATGGCGCAAGAAATGGCGCTGGCAGCGAATCCGCAAAAGCGGTGCTGGCATCTTCGTTTTCTCATATCGTGGCTATCCAGGATCGACCGGTCATCCAACTGAAGACGGTCTAAACCGTGATGCGCAGGCAGCCTACGATTGGCTCAGCAAGCGTCACCCAGCCAACCAGATCATCCTGCATGGCTTGTCACTCGGCACCGGTGTCGCCACAACGCTTGCAACAAAAGTCAAAGCCCGTGCGCTCGTACTTGAGGCGCCCTATACGGCCATTGTTGACGTCGCCGCTGCACGTTATCCCTTCCTGCCAGTGCGGCGGCTGCTTTGGGATAAATTCTTGTCTCGCGACCGCATCGCGAAGGTCTCCATGCCGGTGCTCATTTTGCACGGAACACGCGATAGCATCATCCCGTTCGAACATGCGAAACGCCTTTACCGACGAGCTATTCAACCGAAACACCTCGTTGCCATGTCAGGCAGCGATCACAACACGCTCGTTCGTGACGGCCTCTACCAGCATGTCTGGGCGTTTCTCGCCAAACATCCGGGTTGATCAACCGCACTCGACGGCCACAGCACCACGCCGACAAACTTGGTGCCAATGTCCAACCTCTGACACCACCCAACTAGCCACACCGGCAAGCCAATGCTATTTCAGGTAACTCAATACAGGCACGAGGTTTCATGGCACGGTTTGCAGACAAACTCGCACTCGTAACAGGCGCATCACGCGGCATTGGACGAGCCGTGGCCAAGGTTCTCGCCAGAGAGGGCGCCCACGTCATATTGGCCGCGAGACGCGAAGGCTCTCTCGAAGACGTCGACGATGAGATCCGCAGTCTTGGTGGCTCCGCGACCTTGGTGAAGCTCGATGTGACCGCGGGCGACAAAGTCGATGCGCTCGGGCCAACGATATATGAGCGCTGGGGCAAGCTAGATATCTTGGTCGCCAATGCCGGAATATTAGGTCCGCTGTCGCCGCTTCATCATATCAGTGACGACGCCTGGGACAACGTCATGGCGATCAATCTGACGGCAAACTGGCGCCTCATCCGAACACTCGACCCGCTTCTGCGCCACGCTAACGCCGGCCGCGCAGTTTTCGTGTCATCTGGCGCGTCAGCTGCAAAAAATGCGTACTGGGGCCCCTATGCAGCCTCCAAGGCCGGACTTGAGGCCCTCGTTAAGACATACGCGCACGAAATTGCCACCACAAATGTCCGTGCCAATATTATCAATCCCGGGCCCGTGCGCACCGAAATGCGCCAGCAGGCGTTCCCTGGCGAAGATCCAATGACGTTGCCGACACCTGAAGATATCGCAGAGCAGTTTTTGGATGTTGTCGATCCCGCATGTGTGGACAACGGCCGGGTGTTCAGTCTGGATAAGCGCACTAAATAGCGAAAATTCGGGCAGCGGCCCGCTGCTCAGAATTCGATCTGCATGCCATCGAACGCAGGCTCGACATGCGCTGGGAGTTCTCGGCGCAAACTGTCGTAGTCGAGGTCGACATGGAGATGGGTGAGGATCGCACGCTTCGGCTGCAGTCGTTCGATCCATTCAAGCGCTTGCTTGACGCTAAAATGACTCGGATGCGGAATGCAGCGCAACGCATCCACGATCCACACGTCGAGGCCCTGGAGCGCCGCAATCGAATCGTCTGACAGGCCGCTGATGTCTGGTGAATACGCAACGTTACCAATCCTAAACCCAAGTGATGGCATATCGCCGTGCTCTTGCAGCACAGGTTGGATGCAAACCTCACCACCGTCGCCGCTGATCGCAAATGCCTTCGTTGGGTCAATGGTATTGGCATTTAGAATTGGGGGATACGTGCCGCCTTCCGGCGTTTGAAAACAATACCCAAAGCGCGACATCAAACTGGCCTCGGTGGTCGCATCGAACCAGGCATCGATGCGCCGCCGCATGCGATAGCAAATAACCCGTAAGTCATCGATGCCATGCGTATGATCTGCGTGATCATGTGTATAGACGACGCCGTCCAGTGCAGCGATCCGCATGGCTAAAAGTTGCTCGCGGACATCCGGGCCACTGTCAATCAAAACGGTTGTCTTGCCGTCACCATGACCAGGCTTGTGCCATCGCTCGACCAGTGCAGCACATCGTAGCCGACGGTTCTTACGGTTCTCGGGGTCACACGCGCCCCAGTCATTCCCCAAGCGCGGCACGCCGCCGGAAGAACCCGACCCAAGAATTGTCAAACGATGGTTCATACTTCTACCGCCAGGTGAGCTGCTTGCCCCGCCGTTTGATGGACCGCATCCCTGGGTACTTTAGTGAACAACCGAAAGAAATTCTCCGTCATGGCAGAGGCAAACGCACTGACCTCCATGCCTTTGACTTCGGCAAGCCGGGCCGCGGTATGAACAACGTAGGATGGCTCGTTTGTTTTGCCGCGATAGGGCATCGGCGCCAGATAAGGCGCGTCCGTTTCTACGAGCAATCTATCGAGTGGTACATTACGAGCAATCTCGCGCAGCGCGTCGTTCTTGGGAAACGTAACGACACCGGTGAACGACACATAGAGGCCAAGCTCAACGGCACGCTGCGCCAATTCAGGACCGCCTGTGTAGCAATGCAGGAGCGCAGGGAAAGCACCATCTGCGTGCTCTTCTTCAAGTATGCGAATGGTATCTTCGTCTGCATCACGTGCATGGATTTCAAGCGGCAATCCGGTTTCCCGTGCAGCCCTGATATGGCGTCGAAACCCGTCAGCCTGACCCTCTTTTGAGCTTTTCTGATAATGATAATCCAGGCCTGCTTCCCCGATCGCAACAATTTTCGGATGGCGTGACAGCCTAACAATCTCATCCGTCGATACATCCAGCTCCTCATCTGCGTAATGCGGATGCGTGCCAACGGAGCAAAATACGGTCGGATGTGCGTCCGCGATCGCCAACAGTTTATCGAGATTGCGAATGCGCGTGCAGATCGACACCATCAATCCAACGTTCGCCGCATGTGCCCGCGCAATCAATTCATCGCGGCTCTCCTCAAACTGCGGAAAATCGAGATGGCAATGGTGATCAACCAACATCACGCTTTGCCTCCGTCTGCAGCCTCAGGCTCAACATAACGTGGGAACGCCCCTGTCGGCTTGGGCAGCTCTACGCCAACCTCCAGCCGGCCGGTTTCACCCAGCGCTGCAAAATCACGCGCATCTTCTGCGACACTCAGAAAATCCAACAGCTGTTTTGCACCATTCGGCACGACAGGTTGCGCCAAAATCGCAACCTGTCGGACCACCTCTGCAGTGACATAGAGAATGGTGTTCATTCGTTCGAGATCGGTTTTCCGCTTCGCCCATGGCTCCTCACCGGCAAAGTAGCGGTTTGCATCAGCGACCACATCCCACACGGCATCCAGATAATGCTTGATCGCCTGCCGGTCCATGGCTTGGCGCACGAGCACATGCAAGCCATCTGCCGCCGCCAATATGGCTTTATCGGCATCCGTGAAGGATCCAGGCGCGGGCACCTTACCCTCACAATTCTTGGCAATCATCGACAGTGACCGCTGCGCCAAATTGCCGATGTCATTCGCCAAATCCGCATTGGTGCGGTTGACGATCGCCTCATGGCCGTAGCTACCATCTTGGCCAAAGCCAACTTCACGCAGGAAAAAATAGCGTGTTTGATCAACACCGTATGTTTCAACCAGATTGAATGGATCAACGACATTGCCAACCGACTTGGACATCTTCTCACCGCGGTTGAATAAGAAGCCGTGCGCGAACACACGCTTTGGCAATTCAACACCTGCCGACATCAGAAACGCCGGCCAATAGACAGCGTGAAAACGGACGATATCCTTACCGATTATGTGTACGTCCGCCGGCCAATGCCCCCACAACGGATTGCTCTCGTCAGGAAACCCGGCACCGGTGATGTAATTGGTGAGCGCATCAACCCAGACGTACATAACGTGGCCGGGATCGCTCGGAACTTTGATCCCCCAATCGAACGACGTGCGAGATATCGAAAGGTCCTGCAAACCGCCTTCGACGAAACTCACGACCTCATTGCGCCGCTCCCTCGGCAGCACGAACTCCGGGTTTGCTTCGTAATGGGCAAGCAATTTGTCTTGGAAAGATGACAGACGAAAGAAGTATGTCTCCTCCTCGGTCCATTCGACGGGTGAACCAAGAGGCTCACGCCGAACGCCATCATCACCGACTTCGGTTTCTTTCTCGTCGAAATAGGCTTCCTGCCGAACCGAATACCAGCCGGTATATTTCGATAGGTAAATATCGCCCGCAGCTTCCATTCTACGCCACAACTCGGTGCACGCCTCATGATGACGCGGTTCAGTCGTGCGGATGTAGTCATCGTAGGTGCAGTCAAGCGCATCTTCCATCCGACGGAATACCGCCGAGTTGCGATCAGCAAGCTCTTGTGGCGACATGCCTTCTTCTGCAGCCGTCTGCTTCATTTTGAGGCCATGCTCATCGGTACCTGTGAGGAACCGCACATCCTTGCCATCAAGGCGCTCAAATCGCGCGATCGCATCCGTTGCCAACGCCGTATAGGCATGACCGATGTGAGGCACACCGTTCGGGTAGAAAATCGGGGTTGTCAGGTAAAATTTCTGGCGCTCTGCCATCGTCGCTATTCCATGTCTTGCGTCCGGCAGGCAAATGAGCCTACGCGAACAACGACCGATCACATGATCGCCAATCAGCCTCGTACGGCAAGCCGACTGAGACGCATGACACAATCAAGCACAAATGCCTTGCGATCGAGATTAAGTGCGCCCAGCATTGCCTTTTCGCGGACCAGTGTCTCCCATAGCTCGGCCCAACTAGCAAGATCAGCCTGCACACCGACCCTACTGGCTGTTTCCAGATCAACGCTCTCACCGGCACCTGTTGCTGCCGCCCGCACCGTCCGTGCCAGCCGCCCCAGAAGCAAATCTATGAAAGCATTGAATTTTTCAGCCCCCGAAACAGCAGAAAACTCATCTGACAATTGATGGATAGCAGGCCAATCCGTCCTGACCAAACTGCCAAACACTTGATCCACCTTCTTGGAAAGCATCATCCCATCGTCGGACGCCAAGCTTAGCAAATTCGCCACACTACCTTCCGCGGATTGCAATAAAAGCGGCCACTGCGTTTCTGAAGGCAGCTGTTGATCACTTTGCTGAAGTGCCTGTTCAGCGGCCTGACGCAACGCCATATGCTCCAAAGGCAACATGTTGAGCTGTCGGCAGCGAGACCGAATCGTCGTCAATAGCCGACCAGGCATTGATGACATCAGTAGAAAAATAGCACCAGACGGTGGCTCTTCTAGCGACTTCAAAAGTGCATTGGCGGCATTCACGTTGAGGTCATCGGCGCAATCAACAATCACCACCTTCCAACCGTCCCCCGTCTGCTTGTGCCCAAGAAAATCACGAAGACGACGTACTTCGTCTACCGTAATCGCCGTTTTGAAGCGTTTAGCCTTGATGTCATACGGGCGTCGGATCACGAGCAGGTCAGGGTGTGACAATGCCCGCACGAGATGGCTGGCCCTGGAGTCTGGATCAACACTCAGTTTGTCGGGCACATCGCCGAACAACGCCACGTCACCGCCGATCCCCGACAGCGCCGCCCGAGCAAATCGATACCCAAGGGTCGCTTTGCCAATGCCTTCCGGTCCGACCAACAACCACGCATGATGGAGTTTCCCACTAGCAAGTCCCGTTGCCAATTGGGCCTCCGCCGCAGCGTGACCATAAAACGCCTCGGTATGACGGGGATGCGGGAAAGCACCAAGTCGATCGGCTTCAGGCACGTCTTCAACCGTCATCTCTCTCGGAGCACGGGCCATCAACCAGCCTCCAACTCAAACCGAACGACAACATGCTGCCAAACCTCAGCCTCTACCGTATCCAATGACTGTCCCGCTTCCACGACTTTACAGCGTTCGGAATGTTCTGTTGCAATGTCGAGAAAAGCCTGCCGCAGACGTGTCTGAAATGCGAGATCCCGCCCCTCGAACGGATCAACCTCGACCTCTAGCCCGCCACCACGTTCGGCTATTCGTGCGCGTCCAGTCATCGGTTCGAGATCCAAAACAATCGTAAGTTCGGGCTCACAATCACCAACCGTCAACTTTTCAAGTTGCATAAGCGCAGAAAAATTGGCACCTCCAGCAGCCCCCTGATAAGCTTGCGTTGAATCTGAAAAACGATCGGATAGCACCCATCGGCCTTCCTCAAGCGTTGGTCTGATCAAACCGGCTATATGATCGTAGCGGGCTGCCGCAAACAAAAGCGCCTCGGCCATTGGAGGATGAGCTGGAAGTTGGCCAGCCAGAATAAACTCACGGACGCGCTCTGCGAACGGTGTCCCCCCCGGTTCCCGTGTCACGACACAGTCAATGCCATGCTTCAACAAATGTTGAGCAAGCCTCTGGATCTGCGTTGATTTGCCAACGCCATCGCCGCCTTCAAATGTAATGAACCTACCACGCTGCATGGCGCCCAAAATAGTGTGCCTGATGCGGCGCGTCACCCTATTTCGCATCACCTCATAAATAGTCCTGAGAGATCAGGGCAACCAACTGAATGCCAGATGGACCAGCGAATCAAATCCGCGACGCATTAAACCTCCGCGTTCGACCGGCTCGGCTGCAAAAAGAGGCACTTGCCCCTGGGCACCAGTTGAACTGGTCACCCTCAGCATCGCAACCTGGTCACCGCGCTGAATCGGCGGTTTCAAAGGCCCCGTATAGATGACCTCACCACGCAGCCGCTGACTAACTGGGAAGCGTGGAAGATAAACCTTCACGTCGCCTCGCCCAATCAGCGGCACATAAAAACTGCTGCCCCCCCAAACTCTCGCCTGCCCAACCACTTCGCCTGCATCAAACACCTTGAACGGCGCAAAGTCGTTAAAACCCCATTTAATGAGGCGCTGGGCCTCGGCCCATCTATCTTTTTTCGACTTCAACCCGCCCAGAACCAAGATCAATCGCCGACCATTCTGAACAGCTGACGCGACAACGCCGTAGCCAGCTTCCTTGGTCGAACCTGTTTTGAGGCCATCAACCCCCAACTTCATGAACAGCAATCGATTGCGGTTGATGAAGCGAAATTTCCGATACTTGAATTTGGGCTCAGCAAAATAGGGGTAGTACTCTGGAAAGCCGTAGATCAGATGTCGCGCGAGGATCGCCAAGTCCCGCGCACTCATCAACTGACGAGGATGCGGCAGTCCACTCGCGTTTCCAAAAGTTGAGTTCGTCAGGCCCAGCCGCCGCGCTTCTTTCTCCATCTGTTGCGCGAATACAACCTCAGATCCGGCTAATTTCTCGGCAATAGCAATTGCCGCATCATTCCCCGATTGGACGACCAATCCTCGAATCATTTGCTCGAGCGTTGCGGATTTGTGGATCGGTACAAACATCGATGATGTCCGGGATGGTGCACCACCTGTACGCCAGGCGTTTTCACTGACAACCACATCATCGGTGAGCCCCAACTTCTTTGATTTCAAACCTTTGAAGATCATGACAAGTGTCATCAGCTTGCTCATGCTCGCCGGCGGCCGCCGCTCATCCGGATTATGCGCAAACAGGATCGAACCACTTTGACCATCGATCAAAATCGCCTGTTTCGCTTTTGTCTTGAACGTACCCTGGTTGGCCACTGCCTGATTGGAAACACTCGCAGCCAGAAACCCGACGATCAGCACTAACCCAGCGCGACGCATGTCCAATTTCATGATTTGCCCAGCCCCCTGCCGACAACCTATCAAACGGCCTCACTACGGTGTCTCAAACAGAAATCCCGCAAACGACCGCAATCTAAAAATTGGTATCACGGCATCAAGCCTGCGGCCATCCCCGGCCGAAGCGTTGCAAGCCTACAATTGCTCAATGAGGCACTGTTTGGCCGTTCGCAAGCCGGCACCTGAACACACGACAACCGAAGATATATGTTCGTCTGTGTTACCGCTGGGTACTATCCCAACGCGGATAGTTCGGCTCAGGATAGCGGGTCGGCGTTCGAGCAGCACGAGTCGACGAGCTTTGTTTCTCAAACATTCCGGCGCGATACCATGACTGCTTCCGGAGAAATTCTTCCTCATATTCCCCATTGAGCGACGGCGATGCCTTTCCGGCATATTGAATGTCGACCTTCGCGCGGCCCTTCCGCCGAAAATCAAGTAACTTTGCTGCCATCTTAGACACGATGATGACACGTTCATTACCGGCTGGAACGCGATCATTGACACGGATCAATATCGTTCGACCGTTAGACTTATTCGTTACGTAAACGAACGATGGCAAAGGCAGGCTATCGTGGGCGCCGGTCAGCAAATCCGGGCTGAACATCTCACCCGAGGTCGTCTTGTGTCCATCCCAGGAATGCCCCATCCAACGCGACCAACCACTCCGCTCATATACGGGAGCGCTTGGCGCAGCCGGAGCGCTTTTCACAGGCGGCGCTTCTTGAACAGCATAACGCTCGACGCGCGGCGGCACGGCAAATGCGTGTCGTTCGTCTGGGCGAGGCGTCACAGGTGGCGGTGAATATCGCGGCGGCGCGCTGACACGAGAACGCTGATAATATCGGGCTTCTGCGCGTCGTGGTGATTGCGGCGACACATGTGTTTGTTGCGGGCGCGCTACGTACTGTCTGGGTTGCGCCGGCAGATTTCGCCGGCCCGCATAGTACGGTTGGTTGTAGCTTCGATCATCCGCCACGCTCTGCGTACGTCCCCGCAGCCCCATAGAACAACCGGAAACTGTGACCGCTGCTGCCACAAAAGCAACGGCCAGATACAGTCGAGAAAAACACGTCACCCGAATAACTCCAACGCAACACATCGGCGGCCAACTGGCCATTAAACCTGAGCCCAAGCAGGCTCACCGCGTCACAGTGAGATAAATTGGTTAGTCATACGTTAATTGAGGGGTTGAGCTTCGGCTCATTCAGCGCTAAGCAACGCTCCTCGCTCGTGCACAAAGTGGCACAGTGCGCACGGAGGGGTGGCCGAGCGGTTGAAGGCACCGGTCTTGAAAACCGGCAGGCGTGAAAGCGTCTCGTGGGTTCGAATCCCACCCCCTCCGCCATCACTCATTGAAAATATTAGTTAAATTTTGCAAATCGCCATGCGTTCCCATCATGGCTCCCATAATAACTCAATCACTATGAGCACTTACTTTTCCGGCCTCCGTTTTCGCGGAGTGAAGAGCCCTGCAGTTTATAGAACCTTTTTATTTTTGGCCGCACCCTCCCCGAGATCTGACTGACAGACGAGTGACTACCCAAGCAGTGAGGTCAGATTGCCACTACAGATCCAGACCTGAAATGCTTTCCTGGATATTCCGCTCTGTATCGAGCCTTTTAGGGGCCGGTGCACAATACGTGTGAAAAGGTATCATAGGCACGAACCAGACCACTCGGGGTCGATCGCGTCCCAGGGCGTGGTGTAACAGTGCTCGATTTCGGCGGCTTCGGCTGAAGTGAGCCCACAGGGCGAACGCAAGGCGAAGCCGCTTATCCACAGCCCGTCAGGGCGGTCATGGTCCGACTCAATGTTTGTTTG
>CAJQQK010000347.1 GCA_905480435.1 uncultured Hyphomicrobiaceae bacterium
ATCGAGGGCATCAATTCTCTCGTCCAGGCCGCAAAAGCCAAGGCACGCGGCTACCGAAACAGCAAGACCTTGAAGGCCGTCACCTACCTCATAGCTGGCAAACTCGACCTCAGGCTACCCACTTGAAACGTCGGGTAGCCAGATTTTTTCGTAGCGCTTAGTCAATTTGCTTGAAGGTACGGCCAACAGCTTTTCGTCACCGCCACCATCATCTTCCATAATCAACACGCCAACCGGCCGACAATTCATTACCGCGCCCGGCGCAATCGCACGCGTGTTGCACACCAGCACGTCCATAGGATCGCCATCTTGAGACAGAGTGTGCGGGACAAACCCGTAGTTTCCAGGATAGCGCATCGGTGTATGGAGAAAGCGGTCAACAACCAACGTGCCGGACGCTTTATCGAGCTCGTATTTAATCGGCTCACCACCTACGGGAACTTCAACAATAACATTTACGTCTTCAGGAGGATTTAGCCCGATTTGAATTGCATCGATGCGCATCGTAGATCTCGCCTTATATACTGAACAGCCGTGCATACTCACTGACCGATGTTATGCGGGCAATTGATGCTGCGATGCAATATTAATGCTGAGGCCGTGACACATAGTGGCGCTGATGGCGCGACCTGCCAGTTAAGTCACACGCCTTCAATGAGATAAGTGTGCCGCCCTTGTGTGAACCAGGTCACACGCCCTAATCCCAGGTAAACGCGATCTTTTCAAGCCTTACACCGCCAATACGCTCATAGGAGCTGACGAGGGGACGGCCGCCCAGCTGCCAATAGAAGTTGGCAGCACCAGTGTTTTCCGCAAGCGCCCATACAATGAGCCCCTTAAGTCTGCGTTCGTCGAGACGACAGCGACAGGCTTCGAACAGATACTCGCCAAAGCCGACGCCCTGGTAGTCTGGTAGGAGGTAAATTTCGTAAATTTCGCCCTTGTGTGCACCCCTACTGCGCGCCGTACCACACGTAGCATATCCTACGTTCTTGCCCTCGTACTCGATCAGCAGAACGAGTTCACCGGCTCGAATGGAACTGCGCCAACGAGCGGTTCCGCGCCGCCGGATCATGTTTTCCAGATGGTTGTGTGGGATCACGCCCCTGTAGGTCGCGCGCCATGATTCGCCAAATATCTCCGCAAGCGCCGGAGCATCCGCTATCCGCGCTCGGCGAACGTCAACATCTAAACTAGCACTCAACATGGACTTACTCACACCTGCAACAGTGTCAGTATAGCCGGCGATCTCCGAGACGATAGGTGCAACCCGAAAGAATCTTTTAAATTTTCGTTAACCGGTCAGCCCGGTTGTCTGGACGGACAATTGCTAACGATCGCAATCCTGGACTCCAAAACGCAAAAAACCGAGCCATTTGGGGCTCGGTCTTCGCAACTCTTCAGTTCGTTTAAAGGAACTGATTAGTCTTTTTTCATTTTTTCAAACGATGCCGCAGTGGCCTTGTTGATCGATTCAAAGGTCTGCTTGGCCACAGTTGATGAAAGCTCGAAGAACTCTTTCATCTGCTGCGTTGCTGCAGCCGTTTGCTGCTGCAGGAAGTCTGCTTGCAAACGAGCGGCCTCAGGCAGCGTCTTCGCGCGGGCAATCGACTGGGCTGCATCAAATACTGACTCAGTGTTTGATGCAGCGTTCTGCATGAACTTTTCACTGACCGACTTGGCGCCGGCGTGAGACGCGACCATGAATTCCTCAACGGCAGTGACGTTGTCTTGTGCCGTTTCGTTCAGCTTCTGGTAGAATTCGCGGCTCTTGCTGACACTGTCTTCGGCAAATGCCTGCATGTTTTCGGGGATCTGCGCATCTTTAGCAGCGCTGAACATTTCCTGAGCTTGACGTGTAAATTGTTCGTTCATGACGACCCTCCTTCAATGGGCGTAGCACTTGAAACTGGTTTGGACGTCTAAATGCCCCGACCAAGTGGCCGCCGATATCAGTCGGGTCCTTGGTCCTTATCGATCAATCGTGGATTCTATGTAGTTCATTTTATTTTGCACTGCAACATAAATATTGCACCACAGCATAAAAACTTTCTGGCGCACTATGACAGCGGTAAAAATATATCCCGATACCGAGTTGCATTGACATCAAACTTGATGTCAGTGCCTCGTAATGGCCGCGCCATCGACAGGCCTTCCATTGTCCTGCACCGAGAAAGAGCAACGTAAGCTTGACCGTGCGCAAATGTACCACGGCCAAAATCGACGTAGATTTTTTCCAATGTGAGGCCTTGGCTCTTATGGATTGTGAGTGCCCAGGCAAGCCTCAAAGGGAATTGCTTGAATGTGCCAGCGACAGTCTCAACAATTTTTTCCTGGGTTTGATCAAATGCATAGCGGCGGTTCTCCCAAGACGCTTGCTCGATCTCATACTCTCGGCCGCCAACTTTCACCCAGATTTGCTTGGCGCTTAATTTCGATATTTCGGCGACTGTCCCGTTAACCCATCGGCCATCCGGATCGTTACGCAGCATGATGACCTTGGCGCCTTGCTTCAGCACCAACGCGGCTTCTGTCGGTTGCGCCTTCTGATTGAACTCACCAATCACGCCGGCCTCGTAAACGTGCTCTTCGCCGGGCAAGGCATCAAGATAGGCGCGGTTAATGCGGTTGGCAGCTTCGTTGGTCGGCGTCAGGATGACGTATTCGCGGCCTTCCGAGAGCGTTCGAATTGGACCGACGCGCTCATTGAGAGTTTCTATTTCATGTTCACCCGCCTCGCCATCGCGAATGGCATTCAAAACTTCGATCAGCGTATCGTCAGTCTGGCGGAACACCTTGCGCAGTTCTAGCAGCTGCGTACCGTCTCCTTCCACCAGCGCCGGCACTGAAAAGAAGAAAGGCCCGTCATAGGTTTCATCTAGATGAGCCGCTTCTTCGCCACCGCGAACCACGGGCGGTAACTGATGTAGATCGCCAAACAACAATAGGCGCACGCCGCCGAACGGTTCTTTTGAACGGCCCCTGTTGATGCGCAAGGATTGATCGATGGCCCACATCACATCCGAGCGCACCATCGACACCTCATCGATGATCAAGAACCGCATCTTGCGCATGACGCGGCCATTTCGACTGCGACGGATATCATCAGGGGCGATCAGACGGGGTGGAAAACCGAAGAATGAATGGATTGTCTGACCGCCGACGTTGACGGCTGCGAGACCAGTTGGGGCGACAACAACCGCTTCTTCCTGGAGTTTATCGCGGATCAAACGAAGAAGCGTTGATTTGCCCGTGCCGGCACGTCCGGTGACGAACAGATGTCCGAAACCATCATCGAGGAAGCTCAACGCTGCCTCGAATTCTTCTGTGGTGGTCAGCTCTTCCGGCTCGGTGCTCATGGGCGTTGGGCGCTCAGATCGACATTGGCCCAAAACAGGGCCAGGATTGAATGATTCGCCAGACGGTAGTCGATCGCGACTGAGATGTGAAACGGCATAATCCATAACTACGCAGCCTTTATCTGGCCCTGACGTAATACCTCGCCCCGATAACTCAATGCTTCAGCAATATGATGCCGCGCCACTGACGAGCTGGCTTCGAGATCAGCCAATGTTCGGGCGACACGCAGCGTGCGATGGAAGCCACGGGCAGATAATGACAATGTATCAGCTGCCTGACGCAGAAGAGCGAGACCGTCGGCATCTGGTGCGGCCATCTCATCAAGCAAGCCGCCAGACAGATCTGCGTTGGTGCGGGCTGTTGCTTCCGGGTGGGCTGCGAGACGTTCGGCCTGTAAAGCACGGGCGGCGAGGACGCGGGCGCGAACATCGGCGCTGCCTTCGGTTGGGGCTGGTAGACACAGATCAGCAGCTGAAACGGCGGGAACTTCGATGGTGAGATCGATGCGGTCGAGGAAGGGGCCTGACACGCGCGACTGGTAGTCAGCTGCGCAGCGGGGACCGCGTTTGCAGGCTTGGCCGGCGCCACCGCCACAACGACACGGGTTCATCGCCGCGATCAACTGAATGCGCGATGGAAATGAGACGCGATGGTTGGCGCGGGCGATAACGGTTTCGCCGCTTTCGAGCGGCTGGCGGAGGCTGTCGAGGACCTGTGGGGTGAACTCTGGCAACTCATCGAGGAACAACACGCCGAGATGGGCGAGGGACACCTCACCGGGGCGTGGACGGGAACCGCCGCCAACGAGTGATGCCATACTGGCTGAATGATGCGGCGCCCGGAACGGCCGCTCGGTGCGCAGCACACCACCCATTAGTTCACCAGCCAGTGAATGGACCATCGAGACCTCGAGCATCTCGGTTGCATCCAGTGGTGGCAATATAGATGCGAGCCGGGAGGCGAGCATAGATTTACCGGAACCGGGTGGCCCGATCATCAGGATGTTGTGGTCTATTAAATTATTGTTATTATACGTGCATGCAAGCTAAGAAAAGAACAGCCTACGCATACGTGCGGGTGTCTACCACTAGCCAAGGCACTGGGCATGGCATTGCGCGCCAGTCGTTATCACCTCAACAAT
>CAJQQK010000348.1 GCA_905480435.1 uncultured Hyphomicrobiaceae bacterium
TAAGCGCTCGCGACTCGAGCCGATGAAGGCTGTAGCCCGCACCATGGAAAAACACCGCGACGGCATCCTCGCATGGTTCG
Organism: uncultured Hyphomicrobiaceae bacterium; assembly: GCA_905480435.1. Lineage (GTDB taxonomy): Bacteria > Pseudomonadota > Alphaproteobacteria > Rhizobiales > Hyphomicrobiaceae > CAJQQK01. Next base: position 81 of record CAJQQK010000348.1, read on the forward strand.
ACAGCGGCATCAGTAACGCTCTCATCGAGGGCATCAATTCTCTCGTCCAGGCCGCAAAAGCCAAGGCTCGCGGCTACCGAAACAGCAAGACCTTGAAGGCCGTCACCTACCTTATAGCTGGCAAACTCGATCTCAGGCTACCCACTTGAAACGTCGGGGAGCCTGTTTGTACTGGATTGAGAGATGTTGCACGGTTGACGAAGCAACGGGCGTCACAACTGGCGGAACCCAACCTGTGGCTTCGTATTGGTTCAGTGTCGGTGATTGTGATTGGCCTTGTTGTCATTACCTATGTCGCAAGCATCATCGAGTACAAGCACGGGACGGACAATCTGTTCGGCGTGCTGCAGGGCATTGAGGCGCTGCTTAATGTCATTGTTGCCACCGGAATCGCGATATTTTTTCTGAGTACGATTGAATCGCGTTGGAAGCGGCACCGAGCATTGGAGCACCTGCACGAATTGCGCACGATTGTGCATGTCATTGATATGCATCAGCTGACGAAAGATCCGAGCACAACGAGTGGCAAGGCTGGCCGGACGGCATCGTCACCAGCGCGTGTTATGACCCCATATGAGCTGCTGCGTTATCTCGACTATTGTTCGGAGATGTTGTCGTTGTCAGCGAAGGTTGCAACGCTTTATGCGCAAAGCTCGCGAGACAGTCTGGTGATCAGCGCAGTTACCGAGCTGGAGCAGATCTCGACTAATCTCAGCCACAAGATCTGGCAGAAAATTACTTTGATCGATGCCGATGATAAGGCCCTTGAGACTGCAAAACCTGGCCCGAGTTCAACTTCGGTATGAGTTTATTTCGATAAGAGGCCGGCCATTTCGAAGTAGCGCCGGGCGCCTTTATGGAGCGGTGCTGAGAGCCCGATTTGGGCCATGTCAGCTTTACTCAGACTGGCGAAGGCGCTTGAACCTTTTGAAATTCTTGAAGACGGCGGCGGTTACCTGCTCGACAGTTTCGGCCGACACATCTGCATGGGTGACCAACGTGGCAACGACGCCGAGCGTTTTAATTGTTTCAGTGCTTGTGAAGTATGTGCCTTCGGGGATGGTTGTCCATCGATAATAACCAGCTTGCTTGATCAGCTTGCCGACGGCTGGGGTTTGCAGGCTGATGATGCGGCCATCGCAGCCATCGGTTGCCTGGGCGATCGACGCGTTGGGCACGCCGACGGTGAACGCGAAAGCATCAATTTCATCATTGCACAGGGCAGTGGCCTGTTTGGATGAGCCGAGACTGGATACGGAGGCGAAGCGAGATAAAGACTGGCCGTGTATTCGGACGAGTTCTTCGAACGTTGCGCGTTGACCTGAGCCGATGTTGCCAATGTTAACGCGTTTTCCGTCGAGGTCCTGCCAGTTCCGGATGCCAGCCGATTCGCACACAACGATCTGGAATGGCTCGATGTGAAGTGAGAATACGGAGCGGAGTTTTGAATGCGGCTTGCCGGAAAATTGGCTCGTGCCCTTGTAAGCGTGATGCTGCCAGTCGGATTGAACAATCGCGAAGTCTAATTCGCGCGCTCGCAATCGCCGAAGGTTGTCGATCGAGCCGCTGCTAGGTGGGGCTGCGCAGCGCAGCTGGCTGGACGTTGTTGTCGGATTATCAATACGAACCATACGACAGATGGCATTGCCGGCGACGAAGTAGATGCCAGCCGGGCCGCCAGTGCCGATGCGGATCTGATTGCTGGCTTGGGCCATTGCAGATTGGGCAGCAAAGCATGCGAACAGTGCGGCCATAACGGCCGCTCGCACAAATCTCGACCATAGAGGGTTCCACAAAATAGGCATGTTCCGCCTCCTCATCACTACAGCCGTATTCTTTTGTGTGAACGTAGCATGAGTTCGCTGAGGATGGACAACCCTGCCCGGGGGCTTCGATTTTGAATAGGCTACGGGATTGATGAGTTCGTATCCCAGGAACCGGATTCTAGAGCACGTCGCGTTTTAAGGTGCATTGTGCACCCTTGAAAACGCGACATGCTGTAGAAGAGAAAATGTTGAGGGACTGGCCCGGAGTTGGGGGGCAACAACCGGGCCAGTGTTTGCGGCGAGGGATTGGGGGATGCCGCAAAAGCTCTGTAGGTTCCGGGCCTGACGTAACGCGTGGTTCTGTTTGTCCGCGTCGAGTGACGCCTTAGCTGGATCAAAGTGATCGAGCCTTAAGATGACGATTGGTTCGGTTGTTGAGCCAGTTGGGGATTCTACTTAACCGGTTATGGGGAGCTGTCAGTTGTGGGCCGCCTGTTGAGGCTTACAGACCTGCCGCAATGGCTTTACGGACGAGATCCGCGAAAGTTTTAACATGCATCCGATCCATGATTCTTGCGCGATGCACTTCAACCGTGCGCTGACTGATGCCGAGTTTGAAGGCGATGACTTTATTGGCGTCGCCGTTTGCCAAAAGCTCCAGCACTTCCAATTCGCGTGCTGAGAGGCCCGCGAGTTCCGGATGTAGGGATGCTTCCGCCGGGCGGGGGGCGGCCACTTGGATTGCCTGTCCAACAGCTGCGAGAAGTTGATCGGTGGTGAATGGTTTTTCTATGAAATTGGATGCGCCGCTGCGCATGGCTTTAACGGCAGTGTTGATGTCGCCTTGCCCGGAAATCATGATGATCGGCGGGAGGTGAGTGGCACCTTCGAGCCGTTGCAGCACCTCAAGGCCGTTCATATCAGGCATTTTCACGCCGAGCAGGATGCAATCGCATGGAGCAACGTCGTGACCTAACTGGTTTTGGCGGCCTCGATCAGCAACCGCAGAAAGAAAGCTGGTGCCCGAATCGAACGATTCAACGACATGCCCGTCTTGAATCAGGATCGCCTCAATCGTTTTTCGAATGAGGGGGTCGTCATCGACGACGCAAATCATAGAATTGGACGTTGGCATTATTCGGCAATGCTCTCGTTTAACAGATGAGCCACTATGGCCTCACGACCGAAAAGGGCAATAGTTACATTGTTGAAACAAGCTAACCGATTGCCTGCTATCCAATATGGCTCATTTTGAAATGAGCTTCATCGCTCCAGAGATTGAGCTTTGCGACCTTGTACGAAAGCTGTTGGCGCGATGCTCTAAGTGTCTAAAATTTCTTGCATTTTTTGTGCGAGATCGGCTTGCTTGTATGGCTTTCGTAGCCAAGGGCCGAGCTTTCCTTGTTCGTGCAACTTATCTGCTTGCTTGGAATAGCTTGCTGAAAATAAGATTTTGATGTTGGGCCAGGTACCACTGACGCGTGTTGCCAGATCAATGCCTGACATCGCTCCTGGCATGACGATGTCGGTAAGCAAGAGATCGATTGCAGGTCGTGCCTTGAGCAATGCCATTGCGTCGTCTGCGTTCTCGACATCGATGACTTGATAGCCAAGATGTTCGAGGCGGGCGACGGTGATCTCACGCACCCGTGGATCATCCTCGACGACAAGCACAGTTTTGTCTGTATGGCTCGCGCTAGGAAGCCGTGGCAGGTCGGTTGTTTGAAGCGACACCGGTCCCTCAGATGGTGGCAAATACAGGCTAACCGTGGTGCCTTTGCCGACTTCACTCTCAAGAACTAAAAAGCCACCTGATTGACCGACGAAGCCGTAGGCTGAGCTGAGACCAAGGCCGGTGCCCTCTCCGATGCCCTTGGTTGTGAAAAATGGTTCGACGACCTTGTCCAGATTGTCCTTTTCGATGCCGGCCCCGGTGTCTGTGAGCCGAAGGACGAGATAGCGGCCGCGGACTGCGCCTGGATGCTGTTCGACAAAGCTGGACTCTATTGTTGCCTCAGCTGTCTCGATGCGGAGTTGACCACCATTCGGCATGGCGTCGCGCGCGTTGATCGACAGATTGAGCAAAGCGTTTTGTAACTGCGCCTGGTCTGCGAATACGTAGGTCAGATCTGAAGCGAGAGCCAAATTGATGTCGATCGATGTGGCAAGCGAGCTTCGGATCAAAGGAAGGGTATCAACAACAAGTGCGCTGAGATCCACCTGGGTTGGATCGAGCGACTGGCGGCGCGCAAAGCCAAGCAAACGCTGCACGAGACGTGCGCCAATGTCGACGGCTTCGGATGCGGTTTCGATGTAACCGATCGATTGCTTGTCGCTCCTCAGGTTGCGTTTGAGCATTTCGAGATTGCCAACCATAACGGTCAGGAGATTGTTGAAGTCGTGGGCGATGCCGCCGGTTAGCTGGCCGACGAGCTCCATTTTCTGGGCCCGTTGGAGTGTCGCTTCCAAGGTGATGCTGTCGGTGACGTCGCGGCCAACACCGCGGTAGCCTTGGAATTGTCCATTCTTATTGAAAATTGCCTTGCCGCTTGTGCTGACAATGCGCTCCTGGCCGTGACCGCTCACAAATGTGTAGGAAAAGTCTCGCCAGTCCTGATGTTCTTTGACGGCGTTGATATGTTCCTGCCATTTGGCCGAGGTGGTGTCGAACCCGGCTGCGGCTGCATCGTCCCAGCGTGTCTGTCCGATAAGGCGGGTGGATGAGATGCCGGTCAATTCATCGAAACGAGATGACACGTAGGTGAAGCGGAAGTCTTTGTCCTGCTCGAAGAACCAGTCCGATGCTGATTCGGCGACGTGCTGCTCGGCAACGGATCTGGCGAGCGCTTTGTTCAATCTTACGATCGAGAAATGGCGCCAGAAGCCAAGGCTGATGATCGTGATGGCGAGCAGGACGCCCAGTATTTGGGCAACCAGCCTGGCCGGAAACAAGGGGGGCGGATTGCCTCCCCAGGGTTCGCGAGCGTCATGGAAGGCATTGCTTTGCATGTAGCTTTGCAGCGCTGGTTTTATGGCCGTCAATATTTCAGGTTGGTCCTTTCGAACAGCGATTGCCATTGGCAATTGGCGCAACGGTGAACCGACAGTTTTGAGCAGACTTTCGATGCCCTGCTGGCGGGCAAGCTGCCAGAGAATGTGTTCCTGGTAGATGACAGCGTCGGTGGTTTTCGTCATGAGGGCGCTGAGGGCATCAGCCGGTGTCTCGTGGACGATGCTTAGTTCGCCGCGATAAGTACGCATCAGCGACTGGCCGATATGACGGCGAACAACCGATACGCGGTGACCAATGAGGTCGCTTTCGCGGCTTATGGCGCTCGCGTTTTTGCGCGTGAAGATTGCAATGGGAGAGTGATGGACTGTCTCGGAGAAATTGAAATGGACTGCGAACCGGTCTTCTATGACGAGTAAAGGGACGACATCGACGGCCTTCTGGGCCACGGCGCGCTCGATGGCGTCAAAGGTGTCGAAGTAGGCGAGGCGGTAGTTGAGGCCAGCCTTCTTCGCGACGGCAGTCCACAGATCAAGTGCGAAGCCGATGGGCTCGCCGGTTGCCTGGCTGAATGCGTAGTAGGGTGACGGACGGGTGAGCAAACCAACGACAAGCGGCGGATCATCCGGCTCCGCGTGGGCCGCCAGCCAGCCAGGTAGCGACATCACCAAGGTGAGTGCTGCTAAAGCGAAGAGTTTGCGAGACCATTTCAACGACATGGCGTTGATCCAAGACGTCGGACCAGTGTCTGTCAACGATAAGTGGAGCAGGCTGCTAAATTGTGCCGAATAGAGCCTGCCCCGGTATGCATTCCGATGCTGCTGTTAGGCGTATTGGCCGAGTGTGCGTCGTGCGATGACCATGCGGTGGACCTCGGTCGGGCCTTCGTAGATTTGCATGAGACGTAAACGCTGCGACATGATTGATAGCGGCAGCTCGCGCGTCATGCCCATGGCGCCGAAACTCTGCATGGCATGATCGACTGTCTCTTGCGCCATCTCAGTGGCGAACACTTTGATCATTGAAGCTACGGTGCGGACATCTTCGCCGCGATCCTGCTTGCGGGCGGCATCCATGACCATCAGGCGGGTTGCGTGGATTTTTGTTGCAGCATCCGCGACCCACCATTGAATGGCCTGCCGGTCTGCCAGCTTTTGTCCGAATGTCTCGCGTTGCTGGGTGTGCTGACACATCATCTCCAACGCGCGGGACGCGATGCCGACACAGCTGGCGCCCATCTCGAGGCGGCGTACGGTCAGGCGTTTCTGCATCGGTGCGAAACCCTGCCCGACTGTGCCAAGAACTTGGCTGTCAGATAAGCGCAGATCATCCATGATGAGTTCGTAGGTGCGATGGCCGCCGAGCATGGGGATTTCGCGCTCGATGATGAAGCCGGGTGTGCCACGATCAACGATGAACGCAGTGATGCCGCCGCGCGCGCCAAGATTGGTATCGGTTACGGCCATGAGAATGATGAAGTCAGCGCTGGGGACGTTCGATACCCAGATTTTACGGCCGTTGATCACCCAGTCTTTGCCTTCACGGGTGGCGCGGGTGCGCATTTGAGCGGGGTCGCCGCCGGCCTGTGGCTCGGAGATGGCGATGCAGGATTTCATCTCGCCGCGCGCGTAAGGCTCCATGTATTTGAGCTTTTGCTCAGGCGAGGCCGCGGCCATGAGCATATGCAGGTTGGGCGAGTCTGGTGGAAAGATAAACGGTGTGATGGTACGTTTGAGCTGTTCGTGGACGCCCATCATGACGCTTGCCGGCAGACCGGCACCGCCAGCATCTTCCGGCGCATCGAGTGCGAAAAGGCCAAGTTCGCGGCACTTATCCAGCAGAGGTGCTTGTTCTTCGGGCAGCAGTTTGGCCTCTTCGCCGCGTGCTTCGCGCTCCATGATGACCTTTTCAAAGGGCATTAGCTCTTTTTCAACGAAGGATTGGACAAGCTCGATGAGCATGCGTTCTTCTTCGGCGTATTCGGCATCGAGGGCTGTCTGCATAATAATTGGTCCTTTCGTTTAATAGCTCACGGCATTTATTTGTTTGGGCAACATCGCATCAGAAATGTCAAAGACTGAGTATTCCAGGTTACGGCGTTGGTGACAGGTTCATGTTAGGCAGCAGTGCCTTGTTGGACGCCTAAGTATCGGAGATAAGCGTTGATGTATCGTGCGATCATGTTTGCAGGCTGGCTGCTGGCACTCATCATGACGTCGATATCTCAGGTGTCAGCGTTTGACCTGGAAGGGGGCGTTGTGCAGGGAGGGGCAAGGGGGCAATCCATCCCTGTCCGGATGCCGGAGCCAAGAGATCCGGTTGCGGCCGAGGTGTCCGAAGTTAGACATCTACCGGAAAAATGGGATTGTGATACGTCGGAAACCGAAGTGCGCATCCGGCGTGTGACGCTTTGCCGGGCCAACATCGGGGGACGTGTGCCGGGCCCGGTTGAGAAGCTGGGTGTGATCCGATATCGCGTGCTGGTCGAGAAGGGCCTGGAGGGCCAAGCTGCAGCATTTGCGCAGCGCGTCGACAAAATCCTTGGGCTCAACAGCGGATGGGCTGGCCATGGCCACAAAGACGGATTGCGGTTTGTGCGCTTTGACGAAAAATATGACATGACGGTTCTGCTGGCCCAACCGACTTCGGTTGATCGTCTGTGTCGGCCTCTTTCGACGCGCGGTGCATTATCGTGCGCAATTGGGCGCAACGCGGTGATCAATTCGAGGCGATGGCTGGAGGGCGCTGAAACCTGGGGCAATAACATCCGAGGCTATCACCACTATTTGGTCAATCACGAGGTTGGCCACGTGCTCGGGCTCCGGCATATTGGTTGTCCTGAAGAGGGGCTGCTGGCACCGATCATGTTGCAGCAGACAATATTTTTGAAAGGGTGCCTGGCGAATGGCGAAGCAACGCCTGGGGATCTCGCGATGTTGTCGCGGATCATGCCTCGAATTAGGCGACGGTTCGATGGCTTTGAGCCAGAGAAGCGAACTCAACGCCAGACGCGGCGACGTTCGCGAAGCCGCACTCGCAGGCGGTCTCGGAGTAGGGCCCGACGGCTGAGCCGGGGCACGCCGAGAAGGCGTTCGCGCTCAAGAAGGCGATAGCGTTCATTAGGGTTGTTGGGCCTTTGATTTTACGTACTTGAGAGCCAATGCTGACAGATGAAGAGCGCGCTTTTGTTGATCGATTTCCTGTGGCGCGGCTGGCCACAGCTGACGCGCAAGGTGTGCCGCACGTTGTCCCGATTTGTTTTGTGGTGATTGATGACGCTCTCTATCTGACGATCGATGGCAAACCGAAAGGTGATCCGCGGCGATTGAAAAGGCTGCGTAACATCGCCGAGAACAATCATGTCGCGGTGATCGTTGATCGCTACGACGATGATTGGACGCAGCTCGGCTGGGTTATGCTGCGCGGGCTGGCTGAGCTTATCGAAAGCGGGGCGGAGCATGCTCTGGCGCAAACAGCGCTTAGAGGCCGGTATCCGCAGTACCGAGACATGTCTCTGGATGGGTTGCCGGTTGTTGCGCTTCGCATCGAGCGGGTTGCGCGCTGGGGTAACTTGGATGATGCGATCGCTTCGGTTTAGAAGGTGAATGGCCCACAGTGGTGTTTGGTCTTGGTGGCGTTTGATCTGGCAAGCCTGGATGATTGAGCGCATAGTCCGCGCAACGTTGCTGGCTATTCGGTCAAGCCTGCAGCAGTCAGAAATTGATATGGAGAAGCGTCTATGAAATTCGGCATGTTCTACTTCCCAACGGACTACGGCATTCAAATGCCTGAGTTGGCACCGGCAATGGAAGAGCGCGGGATTGAGTCGCTGTTCGTTTGTGAACACACCCACATACCGGCCAGCCGGAAGTCACCATTTCCTGGTGGCGGTGAGCTGCCGAACAAATACATCCATACGCACGACCCGTTCATTGCGTTGGCGTTTGCGGCCGCGACGACGAAGAATTTGAAACTGGGTACGGGCATCTGCCTGGTGCCACAGCATGATCCAATCGTGCTCGCCAAGGTTATCGCGAGCCTCGACATGATGTCAGGTGGGCGATTCGAGTTCGGTATTGGTGGTGGCTGGAACGTCGATGAGATGAATAACCACGGCGTTGAATATAAGACGCGCTTCAAGCAGATGCGCGAACACACCGAAGCGATGAAAGCGATCTGGACACAGGATGAGGCGAGTTATAGCGGTGAGTTCGTGAACTTTGAAAAGATCTGGTCATGGCCAAAGCCAGCAAAGAAGCCACATCCGCCAATTCTTCTGGGTGGCGAAACGGACTACACGCTGAAGCGTATCGTTGAATATTGCGACGGGTGGATTCCGCGTGGTGGTGCGAACTGGGACGTGAAGAAAGACATGGCCCGGCTGCACGGGATGGCTGAGAAGCATGGCCGTGATCCGAAGGAGCTATCGACGACAGTGTTCCGCGGGCCGGACAGCAAGGAGGGGCTTGAAGCGCATCGCGAAGCTGGCATCGATCGTGTGCTTTACGAGGTGCCAGATGCATCGCGCGATGAGCAGCTGCGCGCGCTTGATAATGTTGTGAAATTGATGGCGTAGAGGGCTCGCACCTAAAAACCCTTGAGCTTATGATTAGTTTGGGCGTGGCAGGGTTTCCTGCCGCGCCTTTTTGTTGGGATCGTTGGAACGGTTCGGTGACCTATGCCTGACGGATAAAGTTTGTTGGAAGAACTTTCTGGACCGTGTCTTGCGGACACTGGATACTTGAATTGTGCGGGCGACGCTGTAAACGGGTTGCTGTCGGCACAGCCCAACCTGCAAGGCAATGCACATGATTGAAAATATTGAATTATTCAAAGGCTTGGCAGAGCCAACGCTGGAAACTCTGCGTCAGCAGATCCGGACGCGCAAGCTTGCTAAAGCGGAATTGTTGTTCAATGCAGGCGATGCTTCTGATTCTATGTATCTGGTGCAAAAGGGTCGGATCCGCATCTGGACTGTGTCGGCTGCCGGTGCGGAAGTGACGCTGAACGTACTCGGTCCTGGCACTGTTTTCGGTGAGATCGGCTTGCTCGATGGCAGTGAGCGCACTGCTGGCGCATCTGCGCTTGATGCGCTGGAGCTGCTCGCGATTTCACGAGGCGCGTTTGACAATGCATTGGACCGTGACCCGCAACTGGCGCGCAACGTGATTAATTTCCTTTGCGAGCGACTGCGATGGGTCAGCGCGCGGATGGAAGATTCGGCGCTGCGCAGTGCGCCAGAGCGATTGGCGCGGATGCTGGTTCACCTGGTGCATGACTATGGTGTTGAGACGGCCGATGGCATGCAGCTGTCGATCAATCTGACCCAGGGAGAGTTAGCGCGATGGACGCATATGTCACGCGAGAGCCTCAACAAGATACTTAACCGCTGGTCGGATGAAGGCATGCTTATACAAAGCAGGGCTAAGATCACGGTAAAGGATCAAGAACGGTTGGAAGAAATCTCCGAGTTCGGCGAGGACGAATAGACGTTCTCAAATTACTGCGCTTATTTTTATTTTGCCTGGAGGCTCAAGAGGCGTGATCAGGCATCGTTGCCGGGTGCGTTTGCGGCGGCGTTAATATGTGACGCGCGCACTCGGAAAACCAAACGTTCGTCTGCATTGGGGACGTGTTCTTCCAGTTTGGAAATGAGCTCGAAGACGTCCGGGTTGGACTTCATCTCGCGCTCGACAATCAATTTAGAGAATGGCCCGAGGTGAACGGCGAGCGCCTTTGTGATTTGGTCCACAAAATATTTTGAGGGCTTGTTGGTGGCAATCTGAATTGCGGGTTTTTCTGCGGGTACTGGCTGGGCAAGTGGATCTCGCAGGGACTTTTCAAGCGGCAGGTCGGGCGTTAGCTCATCCCGCGTCTCGGGCACTGGAGGGATCGGCAACTTGGCCAGTTTTTCGACCAGTGAGTTGGGCTGATCGGCTGCATCTGATGAGGTTGATGTCGGGATAGCTGAAGGGGATTCAGCTTTCTTAGGTTGAGTTGCAGCAGTTTGCTCGCCGAGCAATTGTTTGAGGGCGTTGCGATCCAGGCGAGTGGTTCGGTCGAGGTTTGGCAGGCCGACCTGTCTCTCATCAATTGATGAACGAGCGGGTGGCTGTTTGACGGCGAACGTCGGGATGCGCCGCGGAATGTTCTTGAGTATGGGAACGCCACGGCTTTCGAACGTCGCGGATACACGGGCTGAAACAGCATCCATTACCGTGCCTGAGACGAGGATCCCTCCCGGATCTGCCAGTGATTCCAGGCGGGCTGCAATGTTGAGCGTTTCACCATACGGGAGGTCATCGTCGATGATGACTTCGCCAAGATGGATGCCAATGCGCAGGGGCATGTCGCCGAGATGGGCGCGGTTGTTGATGTCCAGTTGAATTTCGAGCGCGCATTGGACAGCGCTGACGGCACTCTCAAATGTCGCGAAGAGACCGTCTCCCGGCATACCAAAGAGCCAGCCGTTGTGTTTTTCAAGTGATCGGCGCCCGACGACACGAATTTCGCTGAGGGCGTTGACCGTATTTGTCTCGTTGAGTGACATGCGGCCGCTGAAACCAACAATGTCCGCTGCAAATACAGCGCGCAGACTGCGTCGACGATTGCGCACGGGGTTGCCGTCAGCTTGGCCATCTTCAGACGGCGACATTAGCTCGCTCCCGGTGTCTGCGTCTTCATCTTGGCCAGAAACGCAGCACGTTGATTTTCGTCGGGTATCGAATCAGCAAGGCGACGATGGAAATCTTCGTGGCCAATTGCCGTTTGCGCGAGACGTTTTGCGAGCACGCCGGCAACCGGACCAACCAGAGGTACAAGAGCGTCGCTGGCAGCCTGGACATCTGCGGTGGAGATTAATGCGTCGAGATGAACGGCTGCGACGCCTTGATCCGAGCGGATGCTTTGCTCTGCTTCCTTGCGGAATTTCGATGCCTCGGATTCTGTTGGAATTTGATCGGACAATGACGTTAGCAGCATGTCGGGATCGGTCGCCTGCAGCGATGCTTTGCGGACAACAACGCGGGCGATGGGGCCAATGGATTTGGCAAGGGCCGCTTCAACGGCGCCAAGCGTGGCCGGCATCAGCTTGGCTGACATTGTTTGCGAGAGATCTGCTTTGTCGATGTCATTTGTCGTCGGCACCGTGGCGTTGCCAGAACTAGTTGAGCCCGGGGCAATTGCGGCCGCTGTGGAAATTTTCGTTAAATCCAATGGTGGGCTGTTGTCATTGCCGGTCACTTCGATTGCTTCGTTGAGTGCATCAATAAATTCGTTGGCATTCTGGAAGCGATCGTCTGGATTCCGTGCCAGGGCGCGCTGGACGACAGTGTTGAGCTGTTCCCAATTGCCGGGACGTAGCGTTGCGATGTGCGGTGGCGATTCGTTGAGCAACTTGCGCATCAGTTCGGCAATGTCATTGGCAATAAACGGTTTGGCACCGGTTAGTAGCTGAAACAGGATGACGCCGGCAGAAAACAAGTCAGCACGACCATCGACAGGGCGTCCGAGGAATTGTTCCGGCGACATGTAGTTCGGTGTGCCGATGGCGCCGATGCCGTTGGGGTTTGTCAGACCCAGAGAATCGAAACGAGCGACGCCGAAATCCGTCACCTTGATCGTCGTGGCGGATGGGCACAGGATATTGGCCGGCTTGACGTCGCGGTGCACAACCCCTTTTGAATGGGCGTGATCGAGCGCGAATAGTAGCTGGCCCATGATCTCGCCAACCTGACGAATTGGCAACATCGTGCCGGAACTGATGACGTTTTCCAGCGTGCCGGCATCGACATGTTCCATGACGATGTAAGGTGAGCCATCCTGCTCAGCATAGTCGAAAACGGTGACAATGTTGGGGTGCAGGCAGCGGCCGGCTGAGCGGGCTTCGGCTGCAAAGCGCTGCAGAAGGTTATCGCGATCAGCGACATTTTCGAGAACGTCATGGCGGAGCGTTTTGATGGCAAGCGGGCGGTCGATTTGCTCGTCATGACCACGGTAGACAATGCCAACCGCGCCGCGACCGATGACACCATCGACACGGTATTTGCCGACCCGGGTCGGCTGCTTGTAAGGTTTGGGCTCGCTCGACAGACCGCCGAGGGCGCCTTCGGTCTGTTCAGAGCTCATCAGCGCTGTTCCTTCAGTCGCCCGAAATTGCACGTTCGGTCAGACTTTATTGTTCAGACGAATTCCCGTGAGAAGCGCCTCATCGACCTCAATCACATGCAACACCTCCATCATTCTCAATATGAAGGGGCGTTTAACCTATGTGCTATTCTAGCCGAAGCGTTGCTTCTTCGCAAAGTAAAGTGAACCGTAGCAGATACTTGCTGGAAAATTCCTAACAACCGGGGGCGTTCTTTTCGAAGACCACCGCCAGCCTGCTCGCGATTGACTAACTTTCCAGCATTTTCATCGCGTTATCGAGACTACGACGCATGCGGTTGAATGATTTTGATAATGAGCCGATTTCGTCCGCGCTTTCCAGCGTATATTCGGATTGCGAGTTGTCACCCATGCTAACGGCTTCGGCAATCTTCGACATTTGCGTAACCGGCGTAATGACGAGACGGCTGAGCAATACGTTAAGCAAAACCATAAGAACGAGGAAAATAGCCGACATCGAGCCAATCAGGACAACGAGATTGTCCCAGATCTGATCGCGCGTAACACTGAGAGGGACCGAAAAGATCTGAGCGCCAATGATTTCGTTCATTTTCCAGCCAAAACCGTTTTTGTCGCCGTAAAGCGAGATCATCGATTTTGGGGCTTTGTCAGGCGTCGAATGGCAAGCGAGGCAGCCTTCGGATTTGATCTGCAATGGAAAAGCAACGGTGTAACGCTCGCCTTGTGGTGTGGATCGTACCTCGACGATTTCTTTCAGGCCGGTATCTCCGCGCAGCTGCTTGATCAGCTTTTCTTCCCACGGGGTTGCTTTGTCGGAGGGGTTCGTTGGATTGAGAGCCGCCTCCTTGTATGCAAAATTCGGGAAGCGATCGCGGAAGTTGGCGAATGCTGTTTGCGCTGAGAACGACGGGATTGTTTGTGGAAGAAACTGAACACCGGATTGTTCGGCCAGTAGAGGTTTGATTTCTTCCGACGTGTAACGGCGAACCGCCAAGGCCTGTGCGCGTAGCACGGCGATTTGCGAATGCAACTGCTCGCGGGCGTTGCTTTCGGCAACCTGCCAGAAAATAATCGACGACGCGATCAGGCCAAGCACTAGGAGCTGTGGACAGTTAGCGCAGCCATAGAACGATAGCAGCTATTGTTATCATGGACATGTAGTTGCGTGCTGTCTTCTCATACCTTGTCGCGACGCGTCGAAATTGTTTGAGGCGTGAGAAGCAGCACTCGACG
>CAJQQK010000349.1 GCA_905480435.1 uncultured Hyphomicrobiaceae bacterium
TCGCCAGGGTACGTAGCTTCGCCCTCAATATCCTGCGTGCCAACGGCGAAAACAATATCTCGCAGGCCATGTGGCACAACGTCCTCGACATCACACGGCCGCTCAATTATCGCTTCATGTAGTTAGCGTTGAACAGCCCTGGATTTCGTGTGAGCCAAACGATGGCAATTTGCACAAAGTGGTATGACATCATCCAGACTGCTGACTTCCAATATAAAGTACGATCGTTACAAGCGAATCCCGTGTGCCCGCACCAGAATGGCAGGCGACATCAGTCATTATCTCCACTTGGCCAAATCGTTCTTTGCGCTTGATCAAAGCATCAAGGCCTTGCACGACGTCCTTCTGCCCAAAAGAACAACGTTCATTGCCTGTTTTAAGCGAATCTTTGCATGCCTACCTACCTCGCACTCAAATTCGCGCTGTACGAGGCTCTGTGAGCGCTTGAGGCAGTTTATGCAATTGGATCGTGAAACCAGAGCTACGAACTCAGGTATTCGGTTGTAATCTCCGTTTTTGTTGTGATTTTTGAAGTTCATCTGTCGACTGATTCAGCGCGAGGCTAGATCATCTATTTGGCTACGTTAAAAATGGTATTCTTATTAAATATCATATTCTTACAGTTTTCGTGCGTTTGACTTTATGTACATACAATGCTATAATGAATTTACTTTGGGAAAGCTCCCCACGTCTAACCACACAAGTTTAAATTTAAGGAAGAAAACATGAGCACAAACGGCAAATTTACTGATTTGAAGATTAAGAACCTTCCCGTAAAGCTTAAACAATACGAATTGTTCGATCCCACTCTGGCAAATTTTGGTATCCGTGTTTCACCCGGTGGCACTAAGGCATTTGTCTTCTATTATTACCTTGGCCGAAAAAAGAGCCGGCTGACGCTTGGGCGGTATCCTCACCTGTCACTGTCAGACGCGCGTGAAATGGCACGGACAGCGCAGAAACGCGTTGCTGAAGGACACGATCCACACGCTGACAAACTGCGCGATCGTGACCAACAACACACGACTACATTTAGCGCTGTTGTTGATCGCTATATCGAAAACTACGCAAAGGTTTTCACTCAGAGTTCAATCGCCACACAACGAATTCTGAACAAGGACTTCGGATCTCAATGGGAAAAGCTACAGATTGGCGCCATTGACAAGAAGATGGTTCTCAAACGGCTGGAGGAAATCCGCAAGAGGCAAGGACCAAGCGCGGCCAACCACGGCTTCACTGCTCTCCGAGCATTTTTCAACTGGTGTCTGGCGCAAGATATTCTCACG
This sequence comes from uncultured Hyphomicrobiaceae bacterium, assembly GCA_905480435.1. GTDB lineage: Bacteria > Pseudomonadota > Alphaproteobacteria > Rhizobiales > Hyphomicrobiaceae > CAJQQK01. The sequence goes on from CAJQQK010000349.1 coordinate 1,287, forward strand.
GACTCGCCATGCCGTAGTCTCAAAAAGCCCGCTCCAGAGAATAGTCGTGATCGCGTCCTTACCGATGACGAAATAAGTGCTGTCTGGTCTGGCACTGAGAAGATGGGATACCCGTTTGGTCCATTCGTGCAGCTGTTGATTTTGACAGGACAGCGTCGGAATGAAGTAGCAAAATTGCGCTGGGTTGATCTGGATTTTGAGCAGAACATCTGGCTACAAAGAGACAACAAATCCAAGCGTGCTCACATCGTTCCACTTAGTCCTCAAGCAGTAAAAATCTTGAAAGGCTTGCCAAGACTGAGCGAGGAGTTTGTGTTCCCTGCTCGTGGTAGCGACAGGGCAATATCTGGTTTCTCCAAATGGAAGAAAAAGCTCGATCAGTTGTCTCGTACCTCAGTTTGGACGTTGCACGATCTCCGAAGAACCACCGCTACAAAGCTCGCTCAATTGGGTGTCGAACCACACATCACTGAATTTGTTCTGAACCATTCAAGCCAAGTGCTGAAAGGTGTGGCATCTGTCTATAACAGGCACGCATACATTGATGAAAAACGTGATGCATTGGAGCAGTGGGCCAATCATCTTCAGAATGAGCTTTGTGATACCAAAAAATCGATTGAGAACGAGCAAGACGTTTTCTCTGCACCAGCACCACGAAGCAGCAAACCTGATCCAATGATTTTAACTGAGCTTGCTTTGTAGATCACCCACTACCGTCATAGCTGTCTCATGTAGACGAATGCAATTGTTGTTGCTCGACATCAATAACAAACCACTTGCAGGAATCATGGAGACGGGACGGTTGCCGACGAAAACATGCCCTAATGCAATACGTATCTGGCAAATGCGGCACAGGCAAAACTACTGCAGCAGTCGATTATATTGCCGAGCATAGGCACGATTGCAATTATTTATATGTCGTGCCAACGCAGGATCTGATGAACTCTGTGCAAGAAGCTTTCAAGGCAAAAGGCATTACTGCACATACGATCTCATCAGAGACGCATGATCGCGCTGTGACAACAAGTATTATTGAGTATTTGAAAAATTCTGAAGACACTGGACACCTGCTTATCATAACTAAGGAAGCATACAAACATATTCCATATTTTAACCGCCGTAATAATTGGAAGATTGTGATTGACGAAATTCCTCAAGTTGACGTGGGGCATAAACTGAATTTGCCTAGGAACATGGGTAAAATCAGCAGTCGAGTGGAGCGCGGCTGTGTAGTCAATGAACACGTAGTCCAAATTGTTGCTAAAGATCCGAAGGCATTACGCAATGAGTTGGAGGCTGTGAAAGATGATCTTGATAATGTCTTACGCAAATTCTTTGAGCACATCATTTCGGATAATTATGAAACCTTTGTTGAAAGATCGCGTCCCATCAGGTGGTGTAACAGTGCCGGTCAGGTCCGTCGCAACGTTGTCCGGACGGTCAGTCAGCGGTTAGGGCCGCCGGTTCTGATGCACCATCATGGCTGATGCCGCCGAGAGTTTCCAGTGTCATGTA
>CAJQQK010000350.1 GCA_905480435.1 uncultured Hyphomicrobiaceae bacterium
CGCGTACTTTGGGTGTCGTCGTGGCCTGGCTATGAAGTCGAACAAGCATTTGCGCCTCCGTCTCGGATATCCCTCAAAACCGAACGTGCCATGAAAAGGGCCGAGCGCCGAGGATCAATGTGATCATCCGGGATGGAACACCTATGTTTCTCGTCGGACGGAATGTTGGCCTCAAGCTCATCAGCGCCATCCGGGCCTTTACCGAGTGTCGGACGGTCGATGAACAGATGATGGTGGCCCGTCTTGGCTTTTTCTGTTCCAGCCGGCGCAACGCCCATCCCCGATAGACCAAATATAACTTTCACCGGGCTTTTCACGGTTGCCCCGTCTTTCAGGTTCACAAAGTAGACTTTGGCGTTCGCTGGTGCCGGCGTATCGCCGGCTTGGGCGACACCCACTGAACCGAGGGTTGCGATGACAGCTGCGAGAATTAGGCGTTTCATTTCCTGTTCCTTTTCTTGGTAGTCGTCTGGGCACTTGACCGCCCTAAAATACTGCGGCCTACATAGAACACCCGGGAGCTGCAGTTTATTCAGATGATCTGGCGGAAAACAGCGCGCGATGACGTCAGGCAGGGATTGCGATCGCTTTATCCGAGGCTATGGCGGTACTGCCTTGTTTTGACCAGCGCCACGGACCGCGCCGATGATCTCGCCCAGGCGACGTGCCTCAGGGCGCTGGAAAACTCAGATCGCTTCGAGAAAGATAGCGCCTTGGATCGCTGGACGTTCCGCATCGCACAACGCATCTAGCTGAACGAGCTCAGGGCACAAACCGTTCGCCAGGGCGGTGGTATCACCTCAATCGACGAAGTTGATTTACCTGATCGAGCCGCAAGCCCAGAAACGAATATTCTGACGCGTGAAGTGTTACTAGAGGTACTGGCATTGCCGGAAGCCCAGCGTTCAGCCGTCATGCTCGTTTACGTTGAAGGTTATCGATACAAGGAGGCTGCTGAGATTCTCGAAATCCCGATCGGCACCGTCATGAGCCGGCTCGCCGCTGCCCGTGGCAAGTTGGTTGCCCGATTTGAACCAAGAGAAAGCAGTACAGGATGAGCGACCAGCGCACGTTCACCAATGAGGAACTGACCGGTTATCTTGACGGCGAGATCCCAGCTGATCTTGCTGAACGCATTCGCATGGCGGCAACTCAGGATACGCAACTCGCGCGCCGGATAGACCACCTCGGATTAGATACAGATCAAATCAAACACGCCGTCGACACGTTGCTTGATGATGCGCCAGCGCTGCCCGAGATCCTTTCGGACAGGCTCTCCGACCAAGCCCCGCGCCCAAGCGTGGGTGCAACTAAGGCGCCAATCCGAAATCTGATCGCGGCATCGCTGATATTTTTGCTACTCGGCGGCGCGCTCGGCGCACATTTATCGTCAAACCGCGCCGAGACATGGCAGGATTTTGCGGCGACGTATCATGCGCTCTACGTCAACAGCACGCTCGCGCATGTCAATCGAACCCAATCAACCGAGATGGCCGAGTTGCAGCGGGTTTCAGATGCTTTGGGTAAGCAACTCAACCTCAACCTTGTATCCGACGTCGACCGACTGGATTACAAACGCGCTCAGGTCCTCGGCTTCGAAGGTCAGCCCATCGTTCATCTGGCATTTCTGTCCAAGATCGGCGCGCCCGTCGCCCTTTGCATCAAACGCGTCGGCCATCCGTCGAAGTCTGCCGTGCACACAACGGAGATGCGCGGCATGAGCGCCGTCACCTGGTCGAAAGGCAACTACGAGTTCCTACTCGTCGGTGGACGCGACGCCGAGCTCCTCACCAAAGCCGCCACAAAATTTGCTGAGCGACTTTAGGCGGCAAGGCAAACGAACCCGGCCTTCTTAGGTGTCGTATTCACCAGCCGCCCAAGGCGGATAGAATGACAATGTGTTGCCCGGCATTGACTCAACTCGCCAACCGCCGCCTTCCAGTTGACGGGGTATGAGCCAGAAGACAACGCCGTGACTTTCGATCCGAAATGGACGCACCCAGATGTCGATACGTTTTCGGTGTCCGAGGGCCGCGAGATGCCGCTCGATGGTTTTCCCAACGCTGCCTTCATCATAGGAGCCCCTCTCACCAACAAGCTCTATGGCGTGCCGGGCCAGTTGACCATCATCGCTGAAGACGTAGGTACATACGAAGTCTTTTGTGATTCCGCTATTGGGATCAAGTTGGCTCTCAACGATGAACAAGCCACCATCGCTCAGGCGCCCAACGTGGTGAATGTGCCATTGATCAGGGACTATCCTGATTTTGTTCGGTGGAGTATCTGCCAAACTTCCAACTCGGGCTTTGGATTGCTCTTGTTTGCACCCGCAAAGAGCAAGGGCAAGAGCACCTGTAATGAAGCTCCGCCGGCTCATCGGTTAAAATCCGTTGAGGCTTGCCAACTGCCACTCCGTGAGTTCACACCGATCGAAAGCACCAGTCACGCCCTACAGCTGCTCCAGATGCGGCATTGGATCGACCGGCTTGGCGCCCTTGCGCAGCTCAAAGTGCAGCTGCGGCTGCGAGACACCGCCAGAGCGGCCAGCCTTCGCGATAACCTGACCCCGACTGATCCGATCGCCACGCTTCACGAGCACCTGGCTGGCGTGGGCATAAGCTGAAACCCAGCCGTTGTCATGGCGCACCAGAACCAGATTGCCATAACCCTTCAACTCGCTACCGGCGTAGGCGACAACGCCACTTCCGGCTGATTGCACATCCGTACCAAGCGGCAACGCGATATTGATACCGTCGTTCTTGGTGCCCTGCCCCGAATGATTGAACGGCGCAATAACGCGGCCACGTGCCGGCCAGCGGAATTTCTTAGCCGTATTCGTCGGCGCTAGGATCGCAACTATTGGCGCGGGCTTCGTCGCAATCGGCGCGTCCGGGCGTTGATTAAGAATACGCGGCTGATAGGCACCTCTTCTGGATGGTGCTGTCTCACGGACGATCGGCATTGTTTTGATCGACTTCGAGCGTATTTCTGAGCGCGATGCGACCCGCGTTGCTCGGCGTGTTGGTGGCCGCGTTACTGATCGGGCCACCGTCGTCCGTGCAGCCGGCACTTGACCACCAAGCGACAGGCGCACACCCGGCTTAATGGCACGCACATTCGTAATTCGGTTGATACGTTTCAACTCGGAGACACTCACACCGGTCCGGCGTGAAATCGCATAGAGACTGTCACCGCGACGCACGACATACGCGCCATTTTCTGATGGGCTGATGACCTGTCTGCTCGGTGATGGCCCTGGGCTTCGATATTGGGCATTTGGCGCATAGCGTGGTGCCGGTCTCTCAGGCACCGCAGCAGCTTGGCTCGAACCAGCGCCACTGCCCGGCAGTACCAACTTCTGGCCTGGCCGAATAACATTTCCAGTTAGTCCGTTCGCCTGCCGGATGGCACCGACGCTGACGCCATAGCGCCGCGAGAGCTGATAAAGCGTATCACCAGGCTGCACGATAATGCTGTCGCGAGATGGCAGCGCGCCGGTTGTCAGCGGTGCATAAGCATCTCGCTTTGGCTTAGCGGTCGTGGTTTTCGGCGGGTCGATGATTGGTTCAGCGCGCGCCACGCGTTTTGGCTGGTAACTATTGTTGTTTGCAACTGGAGCGCCTCGGCTCACACCCGATACAGGTGCCGCGGTATATTGGTCACCCGCGCCGCTTCCGGAACCAACGGGTGCCGAGGCAACGCGCTGGTCATAAAGCGTCGAATCTTTAGGTGCATCAGCAAGACGCACACTATCTGTGGCATCGATTGCGGATTTATCGCCGTTCAGCCCAAATACGGGCGAATCGAATCTAAGAAAATCTGCACTGCAGCCGCCAAGCGCAATTGCAGCGCCCAAAACCGGCACCATTGCCACCCGTCGCATTGTTAACGACCGATGCTCTGGAGAAAAAACACGCAACATGACACACCTCTCAAGCTGCAGCTAACTAACGCTGGTATGATTAAGGAGGCGTAAACGGCGCTCACTTTGCGGTCGCCTCATACGCCAAACAGGGCCCAATCAACACCGGGTATTGCTGCAAAAATTCCTCATCGTCGCGCGGAAATGCAGCGCTGCTCCCCGCAGTCGCTGAACTTTCGCGCCGTCAATCCACTTAGTGAGCTAATGTGCAAGCAGCACGTCGGAGTTGCGTTGATATCGTGGCAATTGCATAGCTGACGCAATTCAGTGTTTATTGCGCGCGGAGCAGCACCGGGTCGGAGCTGTGCATTCGAGGCGGAGATTGGTTTGAGCGTTCGGCAGTGGCTTGGGAAATTTGGTCAGATGACTGGCCAAGGTGGCTCAGCATCGAATCCGGGTAGCGGCCAACAACCGATCACCAGCAGCGCGCCCCCGCGGCCCGTCGCCGGCGTTGCCTCGGGCAGCAACATGCGGGCAGCCGTCGCTTTTGCAGCCAACCTCAGTTTCAACCATATCGCCAAGCGCTACGGCGACTATACGGCGCTTGCCGACATTTCACTTGATATTGCTGCCGGTGAGGTCGTTTGCCTGCTCGGGCCATCCGGCTGCGGCAAGACCACTTTGCTGCGTCTCGCATCCGGCATCGACCGTCCATCTGCCGGTGAAGTCATCTTGAACGGCCGCGTCGTTGCCGGTCCCGATGCGTTTGTTCCGCCGGAAAAACGCAATGTCGGCTTGATGTTTCAGGATTTCGCGCTGTTTCCGCATCTCACCATTTTGCAGAACGTCTCATTCGGACTGCGGGCCCTCGACAAAGACGTTGCCCAGCGTGAAGCCTACGCTGCGCTCGCCCGCGTTGGCCTTGAAAGCTACGCTGACGTGTATCCGCATGTCCTGTCTGGCGGCCAACAGCAGCGCGTCGCACTCGCCCGCGCCATGGCTCCACGCCCGTCCGTCATTTTGATGGATGAGCCGTTCTCGGGGCTTGATGTGCAGTTGCGCGAAACGATCCGCAGTGAAACGCTCGCCTTGTTGCGCGAAACACGCTCGACATGCCTACTCGTCACCCACGACCCGGACGAGGCCATGCAGCTTGGCGATCGTGTTGCCGTCATGCGCAATGGTTATGTTGTACAAGCAGGCGACGCCCAGACGCTCTATCACAATCCAGCCGATCTGTTCGTCGCGCGGCTATTTTCGCAAATCAACGAGATCGCCAGCACTGTCAAAGGCGGCGCCATCGACACCCCCTTCGGGCGCTACCCGGCCCCCGGACACAATGATGGCGATGAAGTTGTCTTGTGCATTCGGCAACGGGCTGTTCGGATTAATACGCCAGAAGATGGCAATTCGGCTGTGGCGGGGCGCGTGCTGACAGCGCAATTCCTCGGCGATCTCGTGCTGCTCGGGATCGGCATTGACGGCCTTGGCCAACCGATCACCAGTCTCGTGCGTGGCGATCGCGCGCCCTCCGTCGGGGATTACGTCCAGATCACCGTCGATCCAGCTGGGATTATGATCTTCCAGGAATAGCTGCTGTTGCCACCACCACATCACGACACCTTACGAAAGTTTAAGGTCATCAGCCTTGAAACCAGCCAATTGCACGCTAGATCAGGTAGGCAAGCCGCATTTGCGAGATACTGAGGATAAGTCGCCGCCGGACAACCGACGGTTAAGCTGATCTCAGGCCATACTTCCCAAGTAGGCGTCCTGATAGCCAAGTTGGCATCTTAATGGACGGTCCGAATCGGGCACTGGTGCAATTGGGCCATGAACCGTATATCTCAATGGTATACACTTGGCAGCACACGTGATCGGCGATCATGCCCGGTTACACAGGCGCCAAAATGATTTGCTCTAACGGCTCGTTAGCCATCAGGGAGAAGTAAAATGGGTGCAACCAGCATCTGGCATTGGGCAATTGTGCTATTGGTCGTTGTTCTGCTATTCGGCCGCGGCAAGATTTCCGAAGTCATGGGCGATGTCGCAAAAGGCATCAAGAGCTTCAAAAGTGGCATGGCGGATGACCCCGTGCCTGAAGCCAAAGCAGCCGATCCTCAAGTGATCGACAATGCGCCGGCACCGGCCGCAACCGTCACGGAAAATGATAGCAGCAAAGCCAGCTAAGTTTCGCACTTTGCTCCTTGGCGTGACCCATCGCTTTGCGGCTGCCATTTGATCGCTCAATCTAATGATCGATCGCTCTGGCACTGCAAACGCGCCGCACCGGCACAGCCACTCTGGTTGCCCCGCGGCGCTTGAGCCTGGATCACGCTACCGCATTCATTTTTTCGCGGGCCGCACCCTTTGCTGCGCGCCCCAGTTGGGACAAGTACCATGCTTGACATAGGCTGGTGGGAACTCCTCGTTGTCGGCATGGTTGCGCTCGTCGTCGTCGGGCCGAAGGAACTCCCGACATTACTGCGCACGATCGGCCGCTACATTGGCATGGCAAAGCGCCAGGCCGACGAATTCCGCAGCCAATTCGATGACGCACTGCGCGAGAGCGAGTTCAACGATCTGCGCAACGAGATGAACGACATCAAGTCGGACGTCACGACGAGCATGGATGAGGCACAACAATCCATCAATAAAGAGCTCAGCGAAACCGACTACGATTGGGATGCCGAAGAAAAGATCAAACCGGCGCCCGAGTTTGCCGATGACGAAGAAACCACGTCATTCACGACACCCGATGGCGAAGTCATCACAAAGGTCGAAGATGGCGAAGCCGCGAGCGACAGCAACGGCACGGCCAGCGATGACGCCAAAACGGCGACCGATACACCTGAAACCACCACCGCAGCATCTGCTGCAACCGATGACCAAACAGCACGTCCACGCGATGCGGAGACCGTACGGTGACTGACGCCAAAATTGACGACATCAACACCACCGAGATCGACGCTTCCAAAGCGCCTTTGATGGCTCACCTCATCGAGTTGCGCCAACGGCTGATCTATTCGGTCATCGCGTTCTTCGTGATGTTTGTCGTGTGCTTTGCGTTCTCTGGCGCGATCTTCAACATTTTGCTCGGACCACTTGTCAACGAAGTCGGCGTCGAAAACACCCGCACGATTTACACGCACCTGCTCGAAAAGTTCTTCACTGAGCTCAAAATTGGCATGTTTGGCGCTGCCTTCCTGTCATTCCCGATCGTCGCCATCCAGATCTACAAGTTCGTTGCGCCCGGCCTTTACAATAACGAACGCGCCGCGTTCCGCCCGTATCTGGTTGCGACGCCCGTACTGTTCGTAACAGGCGCCTGCCTTGTCTATTTCATTGCAATGCCGTTGCTGGTTAAATTCTCGCTTGGTTTCCAGCAGATCAAGCAAGAAGGCCTGCCGGTTATCGAGTTGCTGCCTAAAGTCAGCGAATACCTGTCGCTTATTATGACGCTGATCATGGGTTTTGGCATCATCTTCCAGCTGCCTGTCATTTTGACATTGCTGGCCCGGGCCGGCGTCGTCGATGCCAAGATGCTGCGTGAAAAGCGTCGCTGGGCGATCCTTGGCGTCTTCGTTGCAGCCGCGATTCTGACGCCGCCTGATCCGGTCAGTCAGCTCGCTATGGCGATCCCAACGCTCGGCCTCTACGAAATCTCCATCCTCGCCGTCGCCTGGGTCGAAAAGAAACACGCCACAGCTGACGAAACGGACGAGTAGAGGCAGATTTGGCGCGACCGTTTGCGGGTGACGCTGCCCCTCACCCCAGCCCTCTCCCCGTTGCGCGAAGTGCGCAGCAGGGAGAGGGAGTCCGGCTGCGAATTGTGGTTTGGGCCTCGCTCCAAATGGAAGCGGTATTCCCTCTCCCCGTTTTTCACGGGGAGAGGGTTAGGGTGAGGGGCAGCGCCAATCCATAACGCCTGCTACACCCACCTTTCACGTCCCGACGATCTCCCAATCAACAGCCTCCACCGCCACCAATCCGCCTCCCCCCTGGACCAAATCGGCCCATCGGCCTATAGCTTCCGGCTCAATTCACAGCTCAATCGAGGGGCCGCCGCCGTGTTCGACATCAAATGGATCCGGGAAAACGCCGAAGCGTTTGATCGTGGCCTTAAAAACCGCGGTATGGACCCGGCATCAGCACAAGCCATCGCGCTTGATGACGAACGCCGCGCCATTCTTGGCAAGCTCCAAGACGCCCAAGCCCGCCGCAACGCAGCCTCCAAGGAAATCGGCAAAGCCAAGGCTCAAAAAGACGAAGACACAGCACAAGCCCTGATGGCCGAGGTTGCCGATCTCAAAGGCGTGATCAGCACTGGCGAAGACGACGAGCGCCGCGTCGACCAAACCATCGAAACCCTGCTCGCGGCCCTCCCCAATACCCCGCTCGATGACGTGCCCGTAGGTGCCGATGAAAACGACAACGCCCTTGTGCGCACCGTCGGCGAACCTCCCAAATTTGATTTCGCACCGAAAGAACATTTCGAACTTGGCGAAGCACTCGGGCTGATGGACTTCGAGACCGCCTCGAAAATCTCCGGCGCCCGCTTCGTCGTCCTCAAAGGCGCGCTTGCTCGATTGGAGCGCGCACTTGGCCAGTTCATGCTCGACGTGCACACCACGGAAAACGGCTACACCGAAGTCAATCCACCACTGCTGGTCCGCGATCAGGCAGCCTACGGCACCGCAAACCTGCCAAAATTCGCCGAGGATTTGTTCCAGACCAAAGAAGGCTTCTGGCTCATTCCAACCGCCGAAATCTCGCTGACCAACCTCGTGCGCGAGTCCATCCTCGACGAATCCGATTTGCCCAAACGCTTCACCGCGTGCACGCCGTGCTTTCGTTCGGAAGCCGGCTCAGCCGGACGTGATGTGCGCGGCATGATCCGTCAACACCAGTTCGCCAAAGTCGAGATGGTCTCGATCACCACGGCTGACAAAGGCATCGCAGAACACGAGCGCATGACGGCTGCCGCCGAAGACATCCTGACGCGACTTGGCCTGGCTTTCCGCACCATGCTGCTGTGCACCGGCGACATGGGCTTTGCCTCCCAGAAAACCTACGACATCGAAGTCTGGCTGCCCGGCCAGGACGCCTATCGCGAAATATCTAGTTGCTCGGTCTGCGGTGAATTCCAGTCCCGCCGCATGAGCGCGCGTTATCGCCCGTCGGAAGGCAAAGGTGTCCACCACCTCACCACGCTCAACGGCTCCGGCCTCGCGGTTGGGCGCACGCTCATCGCCGTGCTTGAAAACTACCAACAAGCCGACGGCTCAATCGTCATCCCCGAGGTGTTACGCCCTTATATGGGTGGGCTCGAACAGATCGAAGCCCCAGCCACCTAGCGCCTCGCCGACATTCCAAATCGCACGCTCCAGCCAACAATCAAGGGCCGCCCCATGCGCATTCTCATCTCCAACGACGACGGCATTGATGCTCCGGGCCTGAAAGCCATTCAGGAGATCGCCCGCCAACTCAGTGACGACGTCTGGACGATCGCGCCTGAAGTTAACCACAGCGGCGCCGGTCACTCGCTGTCGCTGCGTGAGCCGCTGCGGATGCGCCAGCTCGACGAGCGCACCTACGCCGTGCGCGGCACGCCGACCGATTGCGTCATCATGGGGGTCCGCCACCTGATGCCGGACAACCGGCCGGATCTCATTCTCTCCGGCGTCAACATGGGGCAAAACCTGGCCGAAGACCTGACATACTCAGGCACCGTCGCGGCCGCCTTCGAAGGCACACTGATCGGCATTCGCGGCATCGCCCTCAGCCAGGCCCTCGGCATAGGCGGCACCTCACGCGGCCCAGACTGGCAGACCTGCGTCACCCACGCCCCCGATATCATCCGAAAACTGATCGCGCTCGAATGGCCAGCCTACACGCTGTACAATGTCAACTTCCCAGACTGCGCCCCTGACGAAGTTCAGGGCATTCAAGTCACCAGCCAAGGCCGCCGCGACCAGGAAGTCCTCAAGATCGACGAGCGCCTTGATACCTGGGGCACGCCCTACTACTGGCTCGGCTATCAATCGAAACGCTCCAACGTCGACGTCGGCACCGACCTGCGCGCCATCTACGACGGCCACATCTCCGTCACCCCCCTCACCATGAACCTCACCGCAACCGACATGCTGGATGGCACGAAAAAGGCGTTTGAGTAGATAACTCTACGGTCTTTGATCAAGCGCAGTCCAAACTCGGCGAGCCATTTTCTGGGTCCGAAGCCGAATCACGGTTGGCGTCCAATCATTGCTCGGCTCGCCGTCCCCCAGATGCGATTTGGCTTCATCGATCGACGCTTCGATGTCTGAGATTGATAAAAGCGTGGTTCCAAGCCCAGCGTAGGCGCGCCGTTTGACTGCAAATTCCTTCTCCCCCAGATCAGCATTTGTGTTGCGATCAATAAGGCCGAGATTTCCGATCGAATGCAGGCAAAAATAACGCTCATCGTCTTGCTTAAACACCTTCAACCAATGTGAACCAAGCACAGGCTTGACCGGTAGAATGTGCTCGACGCTTGCGCTCCAGGTTTGTCCTGACGGCAATTCCTTATCGTGAAGGATCGCCTCGTAATACAGAATCACAGCGCGTCTTGTTGCGTAATTTTCAATCGAAAGTTCCAAATTGGACCGCACCGCGCGCCTGACTTTCCTTGAAAAATTCAACGGCGGTCCCTGAGTTGCTCCTCCCTTGGTAAACGGGTCGGGCAGTTGCAACCTCCCGCGCAGGCGCCGCCTCGTCGTGGAGTAAACCACGGACTTCAGAAAAATATCGCGACGGTCTTCCGGTGAAAAACTGTATAATTCAATCATCAGGCATCGCTGGTGTAACATCGCCAACCGCGCAATCGTCCGCCCTTCAATCTTCGGATCATCATCGCGCAAAGCCCGATATCGTTCCCACCAAAACAACGCGAGCGACTGCCATTCCTTCCACGCAAAAAATTTTTGGCGCCACAGATAATTGCCAACGACGCCCCCTTGAGGGCTTTTCAGATGATCCATCATATCCGCCCAGGCCCAAGAGAACGTGTCGAGCATCTGAAGCCAGCTGGATACATTCAAAGTCCCGTCCGCAGCGCCGGCACGAACATAAGCCACCAACTCGCCTACCGGATCTGTTCCGGGGGCCAGCAACCGTCGTCGCCGATCGAACTGCTTAAACCCACGGGCACGTTGCAAGATGTCAAATGCAATGAGAAAATCGTCAAATTGATCTCCAAGACGATCGCACATGCCATTCCAGACTTCCTCGGCGGCGGCTACATCAGACGGGTCGTCAATCAGTTCTAAAAACTCTCCTTTTGCCACCTGGCTTCGGATTAACGGCTGGCCGTAAAGGTTGGTCGCAACGAAAACGTGCCGCGCCATCTCTTGTGATGCAATTCGCAATGCAACGGCCAAAGTCTGTTCCAGAACGAAATGGGCGAGTTTGGCGGCTCCTCGACGAATTGAGTGGGTGGATCAGGTGTTTTTGGGTGGTCGGTTTTCTGCTTAATCCTGTTGGCAGAGCATTCCCCGTCGATGTGACGGGCGGCGGTCAAGGACGCGCTCTATAGCGCGCCCGCGAGGGCTT
>CAJQQK010000351.1 GCA_905480435.1 uncultured Hyphomicrobiaceae bacterium
AATCATAATGGCTCCATCCACAACACTGACCGGGTCCATTGGAGTGACCGGCCGGATACGTTGTAATCGGTGGCCGGATGCCCCGGAACAGGTGGCCGGATCAGATTAGAATGACTGGCCGGATTGGGGTGGTGTGGGCAACCCCAATGGCAAATTCGCTAGTCAGATCTCTCAATAAATTGAACGAAAACAATACGTTGACTTTGATCAAGGAAACAAAGCGGCGCGCTGCCGAAGAAGAGGCTAAGCGAGCTAACGAGGCGCGGTTGATGATCGAGCTCAAGACTATGCAAGCAAAGCAAGAGTCGGAATTGCGCGTTGCGCGCGCAAACGCAAAGAACTTGCGCGAAGAACTTGCCGCGGCTGAAGCGGCCAAATTTGCGGCGATCAAAGGGGTTGAGAGCGCCCGAGCAGAAAAAGAAAAAGCGGAGCGTTCCGCTGAAGTGAAACTTGCAAACTTGCCAACCCCTTCAAATCCAACTGAACCGCCATCGCCGAGTTTGGATGGAGTCAAAGCTATTCAAAACGCTTTGAAACAGCTTGGCTGTTACACAGGACCTGTTGATGGTCTCTGGGGGGCAGGAAGCAAATCGGCACTTCGGAGTGCACTTGGAGCGGCGGCGGCCGCGGAACCGCATTCTCAAGACGTGCTGCCTCGACTGCAGGCGGCGCAGCGCGGTGTTTGCAAACGGAACAAACCTAAAACCGTCACAAGTACGTCGAAAAGAAAGGCAACCGCTCGCAAGAAAACTCAATCTCGACAATCGAACCAGCGAACAGCGAAAGGCTGTCGGTCTTTCGCAACGGTTTGCGGAACCGATTATTCAAGCTATTGCAAGCACCTCTATCGAGAGTATGTAGCGGGCGGTTGCCGTTAATTCAGATGCTGAGAACGCGGCTGTCTCAAGCACCAAATGCAGATCCAATTTCTGAGATTGTCCGCTTTGTTACCGAAGCGGCTGTAAAGCGGATCGAGTTGGCGCACAGCGCCCACGCTCACTTATGGCCCTTCGCGACATGGGTGCCGATTGAAATGGCTCCTCAAGCCAGAAACCGGACCTTGCAATCTGGCTTGATTGACAATGTTCTCGGTTGTTCGATGAATATGTGATAATGTCCTTTATCACATATTGATCGTTATTGATGGCTTCGCCTGCGGCGAGCAAAACCGAAATTCCCAGAATGTATCTGAGAGCAAACGAATGATGGCGAGTGGCTGTCACTTGCCATAGGCCTCAACGCGAATTCGTTTTACCCGACACCCCAATTAGGTGCTCGCCACCGGCAGCAGTTCACGCAATAGCTGCCGAACACCGACCGGAAGGAATGGGCCAATTCCGGAAATGCACGAGAGAACAGATGTTGCAGCGCACGCAGCGCCGGCGTGATCTCGCCGGTTGTCATAGGCGGACCACCAGCCCTTGTCGACCGGTCCTCCGCTTGCACGCCGTCCAGAGCCGCAACGAGCATTGATGAAGGTTTGCTCAGTACCAACCCAGGCAAATGCGCAAGGCCATATCAGATCAATTCCAGTAGAATTGCAGCCACGAAGCAGAACGATAGTGCGACACCGATAGCGCTTAATCGATTCACTCTTCTCATCCAGAATGCCCTCAAGAATATCCAAACTGCACGAAACTTAGACGCTCAGCCGCCTGCTTTTTTGTTCATTTCCAACCATCCGGCGCGCGCGTGTCGGATGACGGGCTGCTAAGAAAGAGGGTTGCGTTGGTGTGTGCCGCAATTCGCTCGACACGCTCTACCTACTCAACAAACGCGCGCTCAACGACGAAGTCTCCGGGTCGGCTATTGGAGCCTTCCGTCAATCCCGCTGCTTCGAGCAGCGCCTTAGTGTCGTGCACCATTGGCAACGAACCGCAGATCATCGCGCGATCGTTGGCAGCATCGAACCGCGGCAGGTCCAGCGATCGAAACAGCTCGCCGGTTTCGATGTGGAGCGTGATACGACCCATTCGTGGACCGGTTTCACGCGTCGTCGTCGGGTAGAAGATCAGTTTTCGTTGTGCCGCTTCGCCGACTAACGGATCAGCCTTTGCCCGCCCAACAGCTTCCCGGCCGTACGTCAGTTCGTTATGATCGCGGCAGCTATGAGTGAGAACGACCTGCTCGAACTTCTCATAGACGTACGGGTCACGAATAAGGCTCGCGAACGGTGCCATGCCGGTTCCGGTTGCGAGCAGATAGAGGCGCTTCGCGGGCGTCAGAGCATCCGCAACAAGCGTGCCGGTCGCCTTTTTTCTCACTAGCACTGTATCGCCCACCGCAACATGCTGCAGGTGCTCGGTCAGCGGCCCGTCGGGTACCTTGATGGAGTAGAACTCCAGCTCATCGTCCCACGACGGTGATGCAATCGAATACGCACGAAAGATCGGCTTTTCTGCATTCGGCATTCCGATCATGACGAACTCGCCGGACCGGAAGCGAAAACTTGAAGGCCGTGTGACGCGGAAACTGAACAGGCCATCCGTGTAGTGCTTGACGTGAGTCACCTGCTGCTCGAATACCCCGTCCTGAGAGACGTATTTCTCTTTCAACTGGGCAACAATGCTTGAACCGCGACCACGCAGCCGTTCGATGTAGCTAACGGGCGTTGCGCGATCCGAGACCCAGTCCGCCTCGGGCTGACGCCGTGCCAGTTCGTCACTGATTTCAACGTCGTCGAATCCACAATCGAGCGCATAGCGGAACTGGTCCGAGATCACATGTCCGCTAGCTCGGAGATGGCCCTTGTAGCCGTAATTGCGCAATCGCTTCGCAAGCGAGAAACCGCGTCCATCCGCGAAACTGCCGAATTCGATTCTGATCAGGTCTAGGTCCGCGAGCTTGTCACGCAGGGCCTCCGCCTGCGCATCGCCGGAAAGATTGACGAACCGATCGTTGATTGATTCAGCAGATACGCTCGTTTCATTTGACGGGATCAGGCGGAAGCCTTCCGTAGTCACCAATGGCATGGAGATTTCCTTGAGTAGAAGTTTTCTGTGGTCTGGAGGGCTCGCGATGCGATCAGCATCTAGCCTGCAGTGCCTGAGAAACTGATGACATCACTCGAGGGAGCCGGAGGGTTCGGCGCAGTCGAACCGCTGTCCGGATAAAGCGCCTTCTTGAACGGTTCCGCGCCGATGCGCCGATAGACCATCAAGAAGGTCTCCTTCGGACCATTCCGCAGGGTGAGATAGGCATCGATCAGGCGCTGAATGGCCGGCACGACCTCTTCCGCGCCGAAGCCGGGGCCGGCCCGTTCGCCGATTGCCAGCGTTTCGGTATGATCTCCACCGAGCGTAATCTGATAGTTTTCGACACCCCGGCGATCCAGCCCGAGGATGCCGATGTGGGCGACATGGTGGTGTCCGCACGCGTTGATGCAGCCTGAGATCTTGATCTTCATCTCACCGATCGTCTGAGCATATGTCGGATCTGCAAAGTGGCGCGCGATGTCCTGCGCAATTGGAATCGATCGTGCCGTTGCCAGCGCGCAATAGTCCATGCCAGGACACGCGATGATATCGCTGATGAGACCAAGGTTGGCCGTCGCCAACCCCGCCGTTTGCAGCAGTGCGAATACCGCTGGGAGATCGCGCTTGCGCACATGCGGTAAGACAATGTTCTGTTCATGACTGATGCGAAGTTCATCGTGGCCGAATTGTTCGGAGATATCGGCAATCAAGCGCATCTGATCAGCCGTCGCGTCGCCGGGCACCTCACCTATTGCTTTGAGTGAAATGGTCGCGATCGCATACCCAGGCTGGCGATGCTCGGCAAGGTTCTGCTTGCTCCAGGCACGGAAAGTCCCATCAGCGGCCAGGGCCGTCTCGAACGTTTCGTCAGCCTCATCAAGCACCTCGAAGGCCGGGGCTGAGAAATAGGCTTCGATTCGTGCCAGCTCCTGCGGGTCTACAGCGACCGATGGTCCGCCTTGCACTGCCTTGAGATCGTCGAACTCTCGTTCAACCGCGGCGCTGAACTGTTCGAGACCGGTTTCGTGGAGCAAGATCTTGATGCGTGCTTTGTATTTATTGTCGCGCCGGCCTTCCAGATTGTAGACACGCAAGATGGCTTCGACATAGGCCAGCAGATCAGACTTTGGCAGGAATGCACGGACGACCTTGCCAACCATCGGCGTTCGTCCGAGGCCGCCACCGACGATGACTTCGTATCCTGGCTCTTCCGCCTCATTGCGGATCATACGCAGTCCGATATCGTGCGCTTTGGTCACGGCTCGATCGTTGGGCGACCCGGTCACGGCAATCTTGAATTTGCGGGGCAGGAATGCGAATTCCGGATGATCCGTTGACCATTGGCGCAGCAGCTCAGCGGTTGGTCGCGGATCCTCGATTTCGTCCGCGGCAGCACCGGCAAAGTGGTCGGCCGTCACGTTGCGGATGCAGTTGCCCGATGTCTGAATGGCGTGCATGCCGACATCAGCCAGGGCATCAAGGATGGCGGCTGTATCGGTCAGCTTCGGCCAGTTGAACTGGATGTTCTGCCGGGTGGTGAAGTGGCCGTAGCCGCGGTCCCAGCGTTCCGCGATCATGGCGAGTTGGCGCATCTGGCGGCTGTTGAGCGTGCCGTACGGAATGGCGACGCGAAGCATGTAGGCGTGCAGCTGCAGATAAAGGCCGTTTTGCAGCCGAAGCGGCTTGAATTCGTCTTCCGTCAACGCGCCGGAGATGCGGCGTTCGACTTGCCCGCGAAAACGCTGCACCCGGTCACGGACAAGCGCGTCGTCAAATTCATCATAACGATACATATCACCGGTTCCCTTGCGTTACAGCGGACTCTTCCAGGGGGCTGGACCTATTGAGGCGCGCAAACTTTGCGTTGAGCGTTGACCCGGTCTCACGAAACCGTTCCCGGAAATGTTCCGGCTGGATCCCGTTGTCATCAACCGTTACGTCTAGAAGGTACGGACCAACAACTTTAGCTGGCTGGTCAGCGCGGGCGAGTAGTGCCTCAGCGGCATTAGGTGCCGATGCCATTGCCGCCTCAGCAATCTGGCGAGACCAGTTGCCGTCGCCATCCATATAGACAACGTCACCGTCGAACAGATCGTTCGCACTCACGATTTTCGGTTTGAATATATTGCTCATGTCAGGACGCTGTCGCTTCCTCGATTTCAAATTCGCTAGTGTGTTGGATGGCTTCACGCGGGGCAAGGCCGAGAAACAGGATCGCGGGGCCCTTGAGACCGGCGCCTTCAAACGCGTTACTCATCGTTGCAATCGTCGCCGACACGACCTTCTGATCGGTGCGGGAAATATTCTCGATGGCGGTGATCGATGTGTCGGGTGACGCGCCATGGATCATTAAGCGGCCCTGGATGAAGCGGGCCGCGCGAACGCCCATGTAGATCGCCGCTGTTGCACCGGGCTCAGCCAATCCCTTCCAGTCGTGCTCGGCAAAGCCGTCGACATCCTGGCCGGTGATGAAGCGAATGCTGGAGTTGCGCCGGCGCATGGTCATCGAGGCCTTGATGGCAGCAGCGCCGGCCGATGCTGACGTGATGCCGGGTATGATCTCGAACGGAATACCGGTCGCATCGAGGGCGTCCATTTCTTCGTCGAGGCGTCCGTACACCGTCGGATCACCCGACTTGATGCGAACGACGTGTGCGCCGTTTGAGGCATGTTCGGTCAACACCGCATTGATATCATCCTGCGACCAGCTTGGGCCTCCCGGAACCTTGCCGACCTCGATGAATGTCGCTTCGCGGCGGGCGAGTTCGAGGATCTCTGGCGCAACCAAACGGTCATGTACGATGACATCGCATTCATTGAGGGCACGCCTTGCCTTCATGGTCAGCAAGTCAGGATCACCCGGTCCGGCGCCTGCAATGGTCACGCGACCCTGTGGCTCGGTATTTCCAAGCGCCTCTTCGAGGGCGGATTGAAGGGACGCTCGCACGCCTTCCTCGCCACCATCAATGAGAGAGCGTGGTCCTATATCGGTAAAAAACAAGCTCCAAAAAGAACGCCGGCGCTCTCCGTAAGGAAGTACTTCGGCGTGGGGTCGGAACTCCTTGGCAAGACGTGCAAGAACACCGAGGTCGCGCGGCAGCTGCGCCTCATTTGCCGCTTTGATTTGACGCGTAAGCACAGGCGCCGCGCCTTCCGTGCCAATGGCGACTGTGACCGGATCACGATCAACAATAGCGGGAGTTATGAAATGACTGTCTTCTAGATTATCAACGATGTTGACGAGACAACCATTCGAACGACCGAGAGCTGCCACACGTGCATCTTCGCCAGCATCGCCGTTGGCTGCGTAAAGCAAACGGGCATCGATGACGTCATCACGCTTTATCGCGCGACATGTCAGGTTGATGCGCCCTTCGTCTGCCCAACCCAGTACGCGCCGATCTGGGTTGTGCCCGTAAACACAAACAGTCGCTTCGGTCTTGAGCAACAGTTGTAGCTTGGCTACCGCCACCGCACCGGCACCGGATACCACGATATGCTGGCCGCGTAGATCTATAAAAATCGGAAAATGACGCACGTCCCACCTCATGCTTGGCTGTGACATCATGTAGAATTATTTTCTATAAAATAGCCATAGTTCGAACTAAATAAGAAAATACATCTCATAATTAGAAGAATACGGCAATTTTCGTGTGTATTCTTCGGCCTCCGCCGCCGGCAATGTTCGATGTGGATGCATTCAGAGGCAATGCTTGCCAAGGCGTTAGTCGAAATTCGAGCCGTCGTTGACGTGAACCGTCTGTACCGTCATGTGGGCGTTGTCGATCACCATCAAAACAGCCGGCGCGGCTCCATGTGGCCGATTCGGGTCGACGTGATGGCACGTTTGCCAGCCTAGTGGAGCCTGCCTAGCTCCGCGCCCCGTGAGCAGCCCATGGCGGGCTCGGAAACCCGTCCGTTATTCGATCAAAGCGACAGTCGCCGGGAGCGGCGATGCTGCACCTGCTCAGGACCGCTTGGGGTCAAAGAACAAAATCGCTACGCGATATCGTGTGCTGCTCGTCTGTAGCTCGTGCTTGGTAACCACGTTTGAGGCTGTGTCGAAGGTCGGGAGAGATCTGTCTTGAAGATTGGGGTGTCAACCTCAACTCAGGACAGGAGTTCTCCC